>NZ_JBIARQ010000013.1:0-42804 GCF_042890065.1 Streptomyces sp. NPDC002328
GGATGCACCGGCGGGAGATACACCACGTCGAACCCCATCGCCGCGATCGCCGGCAACCGCCGCGCCGCCGACCGGAACGTACCGTGCGCCCGCTCAGGCGTGCCCTCCGACCGCGGGAAGAACTCGTACCACGCCCCGTACAACGCCCGCTCCCGCTCCACGAGGAGGGGCATCGCGGCGCCGGCGGTGACGAACTCGCGGAACGGATGGCGGTCGAGGACCTCCCGCACCTCGGGCGTCAGCGCGGCCGCGTAGCGCTCCGGCACCGGCAGCGAGTCGTCGAGCAGCGTCCGCGAGGCCTCCCGCAGCACCGCCCGCGCCGCACCGCGCGGCGCCTTTACCGCGGCCCGCTCGAAGAGCAGTCCGCCCTCCTCCAGCACCAGACCCGTGTCGATGCCGGCCGGGATCTTGATCTCCGCGCGCCGGCGCCAGGTCGTGACGGGATCGCTCCACGCCTCCACCGTGTACGTCCAGCGGCCCGTCTCCTCCAGCGTCACGTCGGCGCCCCACCGGTCGGTGCCCGGAGCGAGCTCGCGCATCGGGGTCCAGGGCCCGCGGCTGCCGTCCGGGCCCTTGAGGACCACGTTGGCGCCGATGGCGTCATGGCCCTCGCGAAAGACCGTCGCCGAGATCCGAAACGTCTCGCCGCGCACGGACTTGGCAGGCCGGCTGCCGCAATCCACACACGGATGGACGTCCCGCACCGGGATACGGCCGATCGCTCTGGTGGACCTCACGCTGCACCTCCGCAACTGAAACAGGCTTCTGACGCCCGCTGTCGGATGCCCGGCCGCCGCGGCGCCGGGCGCTGACTGCTAACGCTCGGCGGCGAGACGCGGTACCGGGCGGGTCGCCGCGAGCCGCCCGACACCGCCCGTCCGGCGGGTGCCGCCCCGCCGGCCGCGGGTCTCGGCGCCGCCCCGCAGGTACTGCTCGGCGGCGTCCGCGGCCTCGCGCGCGCAACGCTTGCCCATCAGCACGCACAGGGTGTATCCGCAGTCCTCGAAGGCGGAGCGCACCGTGACGTCGCCGGGGCTCGCGAGCATCGCCCGCTCCCAGGCGCGGTAACCGCGCAGGCATCGGGCCACTTCGGTCTTGGCTGGTAGCAGCATGGAGCCGGTCACCTTCCGGGAGTGCGAGAGGTACATCGCCCCGCCGACGAGCGGGTCGGCCCGGTAACCAGAGGTGCGAAACCGTCAAACCTCCCGAGGCCTTCACTTATGGTGCACGGCTCGCCACCCAACGTCCTGTTGGATCTTGGTCGTGGTGTGCTCGTGTTGCACGAATGGCGTAGCGGCCCCACTGTGGTTGTGACTCAGGAGCGATCAACGCTCACGCTTTGTGTTCGGGGCTCGGTCGTGCGGCCGAGCGGAGCGGGAGCCTCGCCGGTGAGGAGCCAACGACGATGAAGACCGCAGTGCCCTGCTACTACCACCTCGACGTGGACGTGAGTCCGGAGCGGGTCGGACAGGTCAGGCGCATCCTGGCCGCGCACCTCCGGTTCTGGGATCTGGACAGCCTCGTCGAGCCCGTCTGCCGGGGAACGGAGATGCTGCTGACCGCCATCGACGAGCACGCAAGGGACAAACGCACCTCGATCGAGATGTGGTGGAACCGCCAGCATCTGATCACCGCCGTCGGCGGCGACGACCGCGACCTGCGCCCGGACCAGGACCTGCGCGCCTGCCTGGAGCACATCGCCGCGACCAGCGACGGCTGGGGCGGCTGCGCCACCGCCGCGGGCAGCACCGTCATCTGGTTCTCCCAGCGGGCCCGGGCCGGGGAACGCGTCCCGCTGGTGCCGACCCGGCCGGTCCCGCGGCTGCGCGAGATGCTCACGGTGCCGCGCCTGCTGCCCGTGGCGGCCCTGGCCTCCCCGGCCGGCGCGGACGGGACGGACGACGTCGAGGTCGTGGAGGTCTCCCGGTGACCTCAGGGAACCGGAGCGCAGGGGTGCCCGTGTGGAGCGGGCACCCCTACCCGTTGGGCGCCGACTTCGACGGAGAAGGCACCAACTTCGCGCTGTTCAGCGAGGTCGCGCACCGCGTCGACCTCGTCCTCGTCGCCGACGACGCAAGCAGCCGCACCGTGTCGCTGAGCGAGGTCGACGGCTTCGTCTGGCATGCCCGCCTGCCCGGGGTGGGCCCGGGACAGCGCTACGGCTACCGGGTGCACGGGCCGTGGGACCCGGCCGCCGGGCACCGCTGCAACCCGGCGAAGCTGCTCCTCGACCCGTACGCGCGCGCCGTGGACGGCCGGATCGACCACCACGCCTCGCTCCTCGAACGCGCCGGCGACCGCCCCGACCCCAGGGACAGCGCCGGGCACACCCCGCTCGGCGTCGTCACCGACCCCGCCTTCGACTGGGGCGACGACCGGCCGCCGCGCCGCCCCTACGCCGACACGGTGATCTACGAGGCCCATGTGCGCGGCCTGACCCGCACCCACCCCGACGTCCCGCCCGAGCTGCGCGGCACCTACGCCGGCCTCGCGCACCCCGCGGTGACCGAGCACCTCACCTCGCTCGGCGTGACCGCGATCGAACTGATGCCGGTCCACCAGTTCGTCCAGGACGGCGTCCTGAAGGACCGGGGCCTCTCCAACTACTGGGGCTACAACACCATCGGCTTCTTCGCCCCGCACCACGCCTACGCCGCCGACGGCACCCGGGGGCGGCAGGTCGCCGAGTTCAAGTCGATGGTGAAGGCGCTGCACGCGGCCGGCCTCGAAGTGATCCTCGACGTGGTCTACAACCACACCGCCGAGGGCAACGAGAAGGGCCCGACCCTGTCCTTCCGCGGCATCGACAACGCCTCCTACTACCGCCTGGTGGACGGCGACTGGTCGCACTACTACGACACCACCGGCACCGGCAACAGCCTGCTGATGCGGCACCCCTACGTCCTCCAGCTGATCATGGACTCGCTGCGGTACTGGGTGACCGAGATGCACGTCGACGGCTTCCGCTTCGACCTCGCGGCCACCCTGGCCCGGCAGTTCCACGAGGTGTCACGGCTGTCGGCGTTCTTCGACCTCATCCAGCAGGACCCGGTGATCAGCCGCGTCAAGCTGATCGCCGAGCCGTGGGACGTCGGCGAGGGCGGCTACCAGGTGGGCAACTTCCCGCCCCTGTGGTCGGAGTGGAACGGCCGCTACCGCGACGCGGTGCGCGACTTCTGGCGGGCGGAGCCCGGCTCCCTGGGCGAGTTCGCCTCCCGCCTCACCGGCTCCTCCGACCTGTACGCCCACAACAAGCGCCGGCCGCGCGCCAGCGTCAACTTCGTGACCGCCCACGACGGGTTCACGCTGCGCGACCTCGTCTCGTACAACGACAAGCACAACGAGGCCAACGGCGAGGGCGATCGGGACGGCGAGAGCGTCAACCGGTCCTGGAACTGCGGGGCCGAGGGCGACACCGACGACCCCGCGGTGCTGGAGCTGCGCGCCCGCCAGCAGCGCAACCTCATCGCCACGCTGCTGCTGTCCCAGGGCATCCCCATGCTCTGCCACGGCGACGAGCTCGGCCGCACCCAGCGCGGCAACAACAATGCCTACTGCCAGGACAACGAGGTCTCCTGGATCGACTGGCGGCTGACCGGCGAGCAGCGCGAACTGGTCGCCTTCACCCGTCACCTCGTCGCCCTGCGCGCCGCCCACCCGGTGCTGCGCCGCCGCCGCTTCTTCCGCGGCGAGACCGTCACCCACGCCGGCCAGCCGCTGCCCGACCTGGTGTGGCTGCTGCCCGACGCCCGCGAGATGACCGACCGCAACTGGCAGCGCAGCGACGCCCACTGCGTCGGCGTCTTCCTCAACGGCGACGCCATCGCCGAACCCGACCCACGGGGCCGCCCCGTCGTCGACGACTCGTTCCTGCTGCTGCTCAACAGCTACTGGGAACCCGTCGTCTTCCAGCTGCCCGGCGCGGAGTACGGCGAACGCTGGACGGTGTGCGTCGACACCGTGGTCCCGCCCGCCGCCCCGGACGAGACGGAGCACAAGGCGGGCGCCGAGGTGAGGGTGGAGGCCCGCAGCCTCCTGGTGCTGACCCGGCCGCCGCGCCGCGCGGAGTGACCTGCTGACCGTTTCGCGACCGCCGCCGGCCCCCTCCCCTGCGAACGGGGAGGGGGCCGGCGGCCGTGCGGGGTGTCAGCGCACCCGGTGGGAGTTCACCGTGAACTGGGCGCCGTCCGGGTCGCGCAGGACCGCCTCGTCGGCGGTCTCGGCGAGGACGCTGCCGCCGTGCTTCTCCGCGGCGCGGGCGCACGCCGAGGCGTCCGCGACGGCGAAGTGGACCTGCCAGTGCGGGCGGATCGTCGGATCGGGGGCCGCCTCCAGCGCGCCCGACTCGATGCGCGCCACGATGTCGCCCCGGCTGCGCAGCACGACCTCCCCGCCCTCGTAGTGCACCTCGCAGCAGCCGGGCCGGTCGGTCGCCCAGTCGAGGATCTCGCCGTAGAACATCGCGGAGTCGAAGGCGTCCCGGGTGTGCAGCCGGATGAAGGCCGGCGCGGCCTGCCGCCAGGCCTCCCAGTTGCCCATCAGCGACCCCTCCCAGACGCCGAAGGTGGCGCCCTCCCGGTCGGCCAGCAGCGCGGCCCGCCCCGGGGGCAGCGAGATCGGCCCCACGGCCGCCGTGCCGCCGCGTTCCCTGGCCCGCGCCGCCGCCACGTCCGCGCTGGGCACGGCGAAGTACGGCGTCCAGGCCACCGCCATCTGCCACATCGAGGCGACGGCGGCGACGCCCGCGACCGGGACCCCGTCCACCAGCGCCGTGCGGAAGTGCTCGCCGAGGGTCCCGCGACGCCACTCCCAGCCGAGGACCGCCCCGTAGAACTCCTGGGTGGCCTCCAGATCGCGGCTGGTCAGGCTCACCCAGCAGGGCGCACCGAAGACGGAGTGCGTGGAGAGGACCTCCGTGGCACCGGGGGCGGATGTCGGGTGATCGTTCATGGTGCTCGCGTTCCTGATCTGTCGGCTGCGGCCTCCCTCCGACCAGTGTCCGGCCGGACCCGGCCCCGGCGCCTGCCGAGCGGCCCGGTGGCAGGGCGAAGGAGTGTCACGAGTACCGCGCGGCCCCGTCGGCGAAACGCGGAGGTGATCTCAGTTCGCGTCGGCGACGACCTCCTCGCGCAGCCGCGCGAAGCACCCGCTCAGCAGCCGCGAGACGTGCATCTGCGAGATGCCCAGCTGCTCGGCGATGCCGCTCTGCGTCATACCGCCGAAGAACCGGAGATAGAGGATGGTCCGCTCGCGTTCCGGAAGCGCCCGCAGGCTGGGCGCGACGGCCACCCGGTCGACGACCGTGTCGTAGCCGGGGTCGGGGTCGCCGAGGGCGTCCTCCAGGGCGTACCCGTCGGTGCCGGGCATCTCCGCCTCCAGGGACAGCGCGGAGAAGCACTCCAGCGCCTCCATGCCGGTGCGCACCTCGTCCTCGGTGAGCTGCGCGTGCTCGGCGATCTCGGCGACCGTGGGGGGCCGTCCCGGGGTGGTCTGGGAGAGGTCCTTGGTGGCGTGCCGGACGCGGTTGCGCAGGTCCTGGACCCGGCGCGGCACATGCAGCGTCCACATGTGGTCACGGAAGTGGCGCTTGATCTCGCCCGTGATCGTCGGCACCGCGTACGCCTCGAAGGCGCGGCCGCGGTCCGGGTCGTAGTGGTCGACGGCCTTCACGAGCCCGAGGGCCGCCACCTGGTAGAGGTCCTCCAGGGCCTCGCCGCGCCCGCGGAAGCGGACGGCGATCCGCTCGGCCATGGGGAGCCAGAGCCGGACCAGCTCGTCGCGGAGCGTCCGGCGCTCGGGGCCGTCGGTCAGGGTGGCGAGCCGGGCGAAGGACTCGGCGGTGTCGGGGGCGTCGTCGTGGGGGTGCTGCTTGGTTCTGACGGTGGTACGCATCGCGCGTGCCTCCCTCAGGGGGTGCCGGGGGATGGACGGACACCGTGGGAAGCGCGCGGACCGAGCGGAGAGCACCCGCGGTAGGCCCGCACGGCGGGATCCCACGGACGTGCCTCCTGTCCGAAGCACTTCCTGCTGATTCCCGCTTATGAGGTTATGAAACGATTCTGCCCTATTTGTCCAGATCGTTCTTGGTGTGGCCCCGCGGCCCTCGTCTCGACGGGGTCTTGGGGCGGCCTTGGAGGCCATCAGCTCTGACACAGAGGTAACGTCGCCGCCGCACCTCGCCGGGAACTCCGTGTCCACGCTCGTCAACCATCTGGCCAGGGACGGCTACCTGGTCCGGGAGACCGGCCCCGCCGACCGGCGCGCCGCCCGACTGCTGCTCACCCCGGCGGCCGAGGCCCGGCTCGGGGACTGGAAGCGCCGACGGACCGAGCTCGTCGGCAGCAGGCTCGCCCGATTGGACGCGGCCGATCGGGAAGCGCTGCGCGCCGCGCTCCCCGTCCTGCGTGCGCTCGCCGTCCAATTGCACGAGGAGTCATGACCATCACTGCCGCCGTCGCCTGCACCCGGCTCGAACGCCCTCTACCCGGTCGGCATCATGCCGGGCCGGCTCCAGGCCGTCAGCAAGGCCAACCCGCTCAGCTACGAGGTGGACGCGCTGCGCGGGCTCCTCCTCGGCACGCCCGCCCGTCTCCCGCTCGACTTCGCGGTGCTCCTCGTCGCCGCCGCGCTCCGCATCGCCGCCGCCTCCGCCCTCCTCGGCCGGCTCGCCCGCTGACCGCCCGCTGATCTTGCCCGGTGACGTGATGTGCGGCACGCCCGGGTGACTCGCCCGGACGGCCCGCCGGCGGATAGTGCCTGCGCAGCGCTTGATCACTGATCAAATGGGGTGAACTACCTGGCCACAGCGCATTCTGCTCATTTGACAGTGCGCTGAGCGCACGGATAGGAAGCAGCCCGTAGCAAGGCGAGAGGTGGACTGTGTACGAGCCGAACGTGGTCGGGGACTGGCAGGAGTACGACGAGCATGCCGGTCTACGGGTCCGCGTCCACCGTCTGGAGCGGTCCGAGCCGCCGCGGGGACGCGACGACGCGGCCGAAGGGCTGACGTACTTCTGCCTCCGGGTGACCGTGGAGAACCGCGGGGAGCGCAGCTTCGGGGTCCACCTGGAGGACGGGCAGATCGACGTCCGGATCGGGACCGACGGGGAGAGCGCCTTCATCGACTGGCGCAACTCCCAGTTCATCGAGGGCTTCGACGTCTACCCGCTGCGCCGGGCCACCGCCGTCCTCTACGCCGCCGGACCCGAGGCCGCGCTCGGCCAGGTCGACGTCCAGGTCCAGCTGCGCGTGGACGAGGAGTGGGCCGGCCGCCGGATGTGGGTGGGCGGCGTGGACCTGCATGAGGCCGCCGCGGGCGCGGCGGCCGGTGCGGGCCGGGAGAGCCTGGCCCGACAGGTCAGCAACTTCCTGCGGGACCAGGCCGAAGAGGGCACCGCCTGAGCCGCCCGGCGCTCATGGTGCCAGGACCCCTCAGTGCGGGATGCCGTCGATGATCTCGCGGGCGCCCTGACGCAGCAGCGCCACCGCCACCGAGGTGCCGAGCGTGGCCGGGTCGAGCCGGCCCGCCCACTCGTGGGCGTTCAGCCGGGTCTTGCCGTCCGGGGTGAACACGCAGGCCCGCAGGGACAGTTCACCGCCGCGGTCGACGTGCGCGAACCCGGCGATGGGGCTGTTGCAGTGCCCCTGGAGCACATGCAGGAACATCCGCTCGGCCGTGGCCTCCCGGTGGGTGGCCGGATCGCCGAGCCCGCTGACGACGTCGATGAGGTCGCCGTCGTCCTCACGGCACTGGAGGGCGAGGATGCCCGCGCCGATCGGCGGCATCATCGTCTCCGGCGACAGCACCTCGCTGATCACGTCCCGCCGCTCGATCCGCTCCAGACCGGACACCGCGAGCAGCAGCGCGTCGGCCTCGCCCGCCGCCAGCTTCTCCAGCCGCCGGTTGGCGTTGCCGCGGAACGGCACGCACTTCAGATGCGGATGGGTGGCGGCCAACTGGGCGATCCGGCGCACCGAGGAGGTGCCGATCCGCGTTCCCGGCGCGAGCTCGTCCAGCGTCAGCCCGCCGGGGTGCACCAGGGCGTCGCGGATGTCGTCCCGCTTCAGGAACGCGGCGAACACCGTGCCCGCGGGCAGCGGCCGGTCCGCCGGGACGTCCTTGACGCAGTGCACCGCGAGGTCCGCCTCGCCGGCCAGCAGCGCCGCGTCCACCTCCTTGGTGAACGCGCCCTTGCCCTCGACCTGCGACAGGTCCCCCATCCACTTGTCGCCGGTCGTCTTCACGGGGACGACCTCGGTGCGCACACCGGGGCGCAGGGCGGACAACTCGGCGCGCACCCGCTCCACCTGGGCCAGGGCCATGGGCGAGTCACGGGAGACGATACGGATAACTTCCGGAACGGACATGCGGGACACGATAGACCCTCGGGGAGGGCGCTGTTCGACGCTCCGGGCGAAGCGGGCCGCCTCCTTGACACACGGCCCGGGACCGGTCCGGGGGCCGGACCCACGCGGGTCCCGCGCCCCCGGGCCGATCCCGGGGCGGTGATCAGGCGTTGGGGTCGAAGGTGATCCCGGACGGCTTCGCCTTCGTCAGGTTGCCGGCGAAACTGCCGTCCTTCAGGCCGAAGTTGGCGCTGCCGAAGTCGTACGCCGTCAACTTGTCGCGCACGCCCGCCGGGTAGCCGTTCCAGCCGACCAGCGGCGGGTACTGCCAGGCGCCCTTGTGGTTCTCCGGCGGCTCGTCGGCCGAGTTGCCGAGCCGGAAGCAGTGCGTCCTGATGCCGTCCTTGTGGTAGACGGCCTTCGCGTGGGTGCCCTCGAAGCGCACGGTGGACGCGGCGTGCACGGTGAACCCGCCGTGGTTGGAGGTCGAGACGTACTGGACCTGGCCGTTCTGCACCCACACCACGACGTGCTCCCAGTCGTGCCGGTGCCCGCCGAGACCGCTGCCCGCGACCGCCTGGTCCTTCTCGAAGTACAGGCTGTACATGTACGCGCACCAGCCGTTGTTGCACTTGTAGCGCGAGTAACTGTTGGTGTTGTCCAGGTCGGAGGCGTCCCGGCAGTCGCCGCTGAGCGAACCGGTCGGCTTCAGACCGCCGTTGACGGTGCCGTCGGGCCCGATCGCGGGCGTGGGGTAACAGCCGTCCGTGTCGTAGTCGAAGGCGGGCTGGTACGTCAGCTCCGCCGCCTCGGCGCTCCGGGGCAGCGCGCGGGGCGGGGCGGCCCAGGCGACTGAGGGGACGGCGAGGACGAGCGCGGCGGCACCGGCGAAACCGGTGAGCCATCTCCTGCGGTGGGCCTTGAACGTGGGTGACGACACTGCGTCCTCCTCGTGATCCGGGCGCAGCCGAACGGCTGGGGGCTAAAAGGAGGTTCAGCTTCCACGCTTTTCATGTCCGCGCCAAGAGGGTGCAGGCATATCGGTGATGAAGGCCGGGGCAACAGTCGGTCGGCTGGTGCCGCGTCATACCGGTGTGTCCGGAAGGTCGGCAGCCGACTCCTCCGGTGTCAGGTCGCTCCGCAGCCGGAGCCAGGACGGCTGGCGCAGCAGCCCAGCCCGCGTCCGGGTGCTGAAACGGACCTCGCCGACCAGCCGGGGCAGCACCCAGTGCGCCCCCGCCGCCGGCGGGGCCGGGTCGAAGGGGCATGTGTCGGACGCGAACGTCCGCAGCAGCGCGGCGAGTTCGGCCCGCTCGGCCTCGCTCCAGCCGGTGCCCACACTGCCGACGTACCGCAGACTCCCGCCCGTCGCGGCTCCTGTTCCCGCTGCCGACCTCGCTCCCGCTCCCGCCGCCGGCCTCGTCCGCTGGCCGAGCAGGACCGCGCCGGGGAGGCCGGTGAGCCGGCCCTTGCCGGGCAGCCAGCCGCCGACCAGGACGTCCGCGACGCGCATGTTGCGGATCTTGATCCAGTCGCGGGAGCGGACGCCGGGCTCGTACGCCGAGTCCAGCCGTTTGCAGACCAGCCCCTCGAGGCCGTGCGCGCGGGTCGCCTCCAGCGCCTCCCGGCCGTGGCCGACGAGCGCGCTCGGCGTGGACCAAAACGGCCCCTCCAGACCGAGCTGTTCGAGCCGGACCCGGCGTCGGGTGTAGGGGAGCGCGAGGAGGGATCGGCCCGCGAGGTGCATCACGTCGAACAGCACGAGGTGCACGGGGGTCGTCGCCGCGAGCCGCGCCGCCCTCGCCGGCGACTGGACCAGCCCCATTCGGGACTGGAGCGACTGGAAGTCGGCGCGGCCCTCCGCGTCCAGCGCCAGCACCTCCCCGTCCAGCACGGCGGCCGTACCGCCCAGCGCGGTTCCCAGCGGGCGCAGTTCGGGGTAGGCGGCGGTGATGTCCTCCCCGGACCGGGCCCGCAGCACGACGCTCCCGTCACCGGCGAGATAGACCACCGCCCGCTGCCCGTCCTGCTTGGTCTCGTACGCCCAGCGCGCGTCCTGCGCGACGGGCGGCAGGACGCCGGGGGTGGCGAGCATGGGGGCGATGAACGGAAGCGTCACGGGTGAGATGTCACCCCGCCCGCACCGGGGCACGCCCACGGGCCGATCGGTTCCCCTGAACGGGGGTGCGCTGCGGGTCGGGGAGTCGAGCGGCTGCTCAGGCCTCGTCGTCCAGGACCACGACCACCTTCTCCGCCGCCCCCGGCGTGAGGGCCAGCTCGAAGGCCCGTTCGGCCTCCGTGAACGGGACGCGGTGGCTGATCAGCTTGGCGAAGCGTTCCTGGTGCTCCACCAGTTCCGGGGTGACCTCGAAGATCTCCGTCGGGTAGCCCTGGGAGGCGACGAGGGTCAGCTCGCTGCGGAGCATGCCGCCGAGGTCGTACGTGCCGCCCTTCTTGTGCACCGCCACCATGACCAGCTTCGCGCCCCACTTGGCGGAGTTGACCACGGTGTCGAAGACGACGGGCGCGCCGGCGGCGTCGATGTAGACGTCGGTGCCGGGCCGGGGCTGGCCGAGCGCGTTGGCGCTGCGGCCGTGCAGTTCGGTGAGCCGGGCCGCGACGTCCTCGCGGGCCGAGTCGACGACGGCGTCCGCGCCCACGGCGAGCGCCTTCTCCAGCCGGGAGGGGATGACGTCGACGACCACCACGTGCTCCACGCCCCGCAGTTTGAGCCAGATCGCCGCGCCCAGCCCGATCGGACCGGCGCCGAAGACGACGACCTTGTCGCCGGGCTTCGCCTCCGCGCGGTTGACGCAGTGCAGGGCCACCGCCATCGGTTCGTTGAGGGAGGCCACGTCGAAGGGCACGGTGTCCGGGAAGACGGCCACGCTTCTGCCGACCTCGGCGTTCTCGACGAGCAGGTACTCGCTCATCCCGCCGTACGCGCCGCCGCAGCCGATGATCCCGGTGGGGGCGTCCTGCGGGTTGACCACCACGCGGTCGCCCGCCTTCAGACCGGCTACCTCGGCGCCGACCTCCACGACCTCACCGGCCGGCTCATGGCCGAGCGCCACCGGGACCAGGTCGCCGCCCAGGTGGGCGCGGGCGGGCATGCCGCCCATGTGGAGGAAGGTGACGTCGGTGCCGCAGATGCCGCAGGCGCGGATCCGGACGAGCGCGTCCCGGGGGCCGGGCACGGGGCGCTCGACGTCGACGACGTCGACCTTGCCGACCCCGCCGGTCCGGACGGACCTCATCGTCTTCGTGTTCATGGGAGCCCTCTCGCCGCTGTCCGCTGCCTGCTGTCCGCTCTCGCGTTGCTTGCGTCAGGCAAGCACATTGGATTACTTGAGTCAAGCAAGTGAATTGATTTACTTGAGTTAGGCAAGCAGGGGTAGGGTGGCCCCATGCCTCGCCGCCGAACGGTCTCGTCCATGGACGGCAGCGGCGCGACAAGGGAACCGTCTCTGGCCCGTGGCGCCGGGCAGCGGGTCCTGGTCGTCGCCGGCGAACCGGACGTCACCGAACTGCTCTCCACCACACTGGAGTTGGCCGACTACCGGATCAGCCTCACGGCCACGCTCGCGCAGGCGCTGGCGCGGCTCGACGCACACCGGTTCGATCTGGCAGTCGTCGACACGACCCTCCCGGACCTGACGCGCGTCGCCCGCACCGGCCGCCCGACCCTCCCGCACCGGCCGCCGGTCCTCTACCTGACCGCCTGCGACTCCCTCGACCGCCTCCTGCCCGAACTCGCCCTGGGGGAAGGCGACTACGTCACCAAGCCGTTCCGGGTGGCCGAACTCCTGGCCCGCATGCGGGTGCTCCTGCACGGCACGTCCCTCACCGGGCCCGAAGACCTCCCGCACTACGACGACCTCGTCCTCGACGACACCCGCTGCCGCGCCCGGCGCGGCGCACGGGCCCTCGACCTCACCCCCGCCGAGTACCGCCTGCTGCGCCACCTCCTGGCCAACGCCCACCGCGTGCTGTCCAAGGAGCAGATCAGCCGTTACGTCTGGGGCGACTTCCATGGCGACAACGCCATCGAGCAGCTCGTCTCCCGGCTGCGCCGCAAGGTGGACCGCGACGCGCCGAGGCTCATTCACACCCGCCGGGGTTTCGGCTACTGGCTGGGCGGGAGCGACGGCGAAGGCTGAAATCAGCGCGCCCGCCGTGATCCACGTCACGTCAGCTTTCTGTCAGGGCACTGACCGGAAGGCGTCAGCACCCTCTGTTTGCCTGTGCTCACAGAGGCCTCGACCCCTTCCCCCGGCGCTCCGGCCCACCGGAGCCCCCACCACCGAGGAGAACCCATGGCCGACACCCTGACCGGCCCGGTCCCCGAACCCCCGCCCGGCGCACCCGAGTTCCCGATGCCCCGCGCGGACCGCTGCCCGTTCGACCCGCCGCCCGCCCTCAAGGACCTCCAGGAGCAGGCCCCGCTGACGAAGGTACGGCTGTGGGACGGCAGCGAGCCCTGGCTCGTCACCCGCTACGCCGAGCAGCGCGCCCTGCTGGGCGACCCGCGCGTCAGCGCCGACACCGACAGCCCCGGCTACCCCACGAAGGCCTCACCGGAGGCGGGGGAGGGCAAGCTCAGCTTCATCATGATGGACGACCCCGAACACGCCCGGCTGCGCCGGATGGTGACGGCGCCGTTCGCCATCAGGAAGGTGGAGGCCCTGCGGCTCGCCGTGCAGCGCATCGTCGACGGCCTGATCGACGACCTCCTCGCCGGCCCCCGGCCCGCCGACCTCGTCGAGCGGTTCGCCCTCCCGATCCCCTCCCTGGTCATCTGCGAACTGCTCGGCGTGCCCTACGCCGACCACGACTTCTTCCAGGACCACACCAGGACCATGGTCCACCGCGAGGCCACCCCCGAACAGCGCGGCCGGGCGAGCCGCGAGGTGGCCGGCTACCTCGCCGCGCTCCTCGCCGAACGGCGAGCCGCGCCGCGTGAGGACCTCCTGTCGAGCATCGCCGCACGCGTCACCGCCGGGGAGATCGACCACGGGCAGGCCACCGAGATGGCCCTGCTCCTGCTGATCGCCGGCCACGAGACCACCGCGAACATGATCGCGCTCGGCACCCACGCCCTCCTCCAGCACCCCGACCAGCTCGCCCTGCTGCGGGAGACCGACGACCCCGAGCTGGTCGCCTCCGCCGTCGAGGAACTGCTGCGCTACCTGCACATCACCCACCTCGGCCGACGCCGCGCCGTCACCGAGGACATCGAGATCGCCGGGCAGGTCGTCAAGGCCGGCGAGGGCGTCATCATGGTCAACGAGATCGCCAACCGGGACCCGGACGTCTTCCCCGACCCCGACCGGCTCGACATCACCCGCGACGCCCGCCGGCACGTCGCCTTCGGCTTCGGCGTCCACCAGTGCCTCGGCCAGCCGCTGGCCCGCATGGAACTCCAGGTCGTCTACGGCACCCTCTACAAACGCGTCCCCACCCTGGCCCTGGCCGTCCCGCCGGACCAAGTCCGCTTCAAGCACGACGCCTTCATCTACGGCGTCCACGAACTGCCCGTCACCTGGTGACACGATGAAGGGGAATTCCATGAAGGTGGAGCTGGAAGCCGACAAGTGCGTCGCCTCCGGGCAGTGCGTCGTCGCCGCCACGCAGGTCTTCGACCAGGACGACGACGGCATCGCAGTCCTGCTGGAGGAACGGATCGGCGCCGAACTCGTCGACGACGTCCGCGAAGCCGTCGCGGTCTGCCCGGCCGCGGCGATCCGGCTGGTGGAGCGGTGAACCGGATCGTCGTCGTGGGCGCCTCGGCCGCCGGACTCGCCGCCGTCGAGACGCTCCGCCGCGAGGGGCACGACGGCGAACTCGCCCTCGTCGGCGACGAACCGCACCCCCCGTACGACCGCCCGCCGCTGTCCAAGCAGCTCCTGGCCGCCGAATGGGAGGCGGAACGGCTGCGGTTGCGGCCCCCCGCCGACCTCGCCGCGCTCGGCCTCGACCTGCGGCTCGGCACAGCCGCCACCGGCCTCGATCTGACCGGCCGGACCGTGCGACTGGCCGACGGGAGCCGACTGCCCTACGACGGGCTGGTCCTGGCCACCGGGGTCCGGCCGCGCCGGCTGCCGGGGGAGGGGGCGCATGTGCTGCGCACCCTGGACGACGCGCTGACCCTGCGGGAACGGCTCACCCCGGGCCGGCGTCTGGTAGTCGTCGGCGCGGGATTCCTCGGCTCGGAGGCCGCCGCCGTCGCCTGGCGGCTCGGCGCCCGGGTCACCCTGCTGGAACCGGCGGCGGTGCCGCTGGCCCACGCCGTCGGCGCGGAGATCGGGCGGGTGCTGTCGCAGGCCCACCGGGACCGGGGCGTCGACCTGCGCTGCGGCGTCACCGTCACCGAGGTGACCGAGGACGGCGTACGCCTGGACGACGGCGAGAGCGTCGAGGCCGACGAGGTGCTCGTCGCCGTCGGCTCGCTGCCCAACATCGACTGGCTGGCCGGCAGCGGCCTGACGCTCGGGGACGGCGTGGTGTGCGATGAGCACCTGGAGGCCGCCCCGGGCGTCTACGCGGCCGGTGACGTGGCCCGCTGGCACAACCCGCTGTTCGGCACGTCGATGCGGATCGAGCACCGCACCAACGCCGCCGAGCAGGGCATGGCCGCCGCCCGCAACCTCCTCGCCGCCCCCGGGGCCCGCACCCCCTTCGCGCCGGTGCCGTACTTCTGGTCCGACCAGTACGACATGAGGATCCAGGCGTACGGCTTCCCGCGCGGTCACGACGAGGTCGCCGTCGTCGAAGGGGACCTCGGCGCACGGCGGTTCGTGGCCGCCTACCGCACCGGCGACCGGGTGAGCGGGGCGCTCGCCGTCGGCATGCCGCCCCGGGCGGTCCGCCCGTGGCGGCAGACGATCGCGTCCGGGTCGGCCTGGGGCGACGCCGTGCGCGCCGCCGCGTAGCGCGAGCGGGAACGCGGACGGGCCCCGGCGGGTGTTCTGCTGCCCGCCGGGGCTCTTCCTCAGTGGGCGAGGTCGATGACCGTCACCGTGCCGGCGCCGTTCTCGCCGGCGCGCGACACCGCGGCGGATCTCCACGTGGTTGGGGTTGCGGCCCGTGGTGATCGTCTCCTTGACCGTGCCCTTGCGCGGGTCGACCACCGTGGCGGTGGGGATGGCCGGCGGGGTGTTCCGGTCGCCGGCCCGTGGCGGGCGGCGCGTACCTGGCGGGGCTGCTCAGGGGCGAGCGGGGAGCGGGAAGGCTGTGAATTACTTGAGTTACGCAACGAGATGGTAAAGTGCCCTCCATGTCCACCGAACCGCTCCCCATGGCCCCCGCCTCCGCGGAGGTGGCCGAGATCGAGCGCGCGCTCACTCGCATCACCTACCTGAGCACCCGCGCCCGCCAGCACGAACGGCTGATGGCGCTGGCCGGCGTCCCCCTCGACCGCGCCGCCGTGGCCCTGCTGCGCCAGGTCGCCGACGCGGAGCCGATGCGCCCCGGGGAGCTGGCCCAGCGGCTCGGGGTGGAGGCCTCCCATGTGACGCGTACGGTGCAACAGCTCCAGAAGTCCGGCTACGTCACCCGGGTCCCCGACCCCGACGACGGGCGGGCCCAGCGGATCCAGCTCACCGACGCCGGCCAGGCGGCCGTCGACCGGGTCCGGGAGGCCGGCGCGCGCGGCATGCAGCTCGCCCTCGCCGAGTGGTCCCCGCAGGAGCTGCGCCGGCTCGCCACGCTCTTCCACCGCATGGTCGACGACTTCCTGACCCACGCCAGCGACGAGGAGCCCGAGCCGTCGGCCGCCGCGCCGCCCGCGAAGCCCTGAGGACCGGCGCGTTCCCCGGGCCGGATCGGGGAGTTGGAGGAGGCCCCCGCCGCCCGAACGTTTCCTACTCTCGCGTAATATCGCGCGCCAGGCCGTCAGAAGGCGCGCCGGGCCGCCGCCGTGCGTGCCGGGCCGCCAGAGGAGGAACCGTGCCCCGGTCCGAACGCTCACCCCTGCTGCTGGCGGGCGTGCTCGCCACCGCGGGTGTCGCGCACCTCGCGACGCCGCGCCCGTTCGACGCGACGATCCCCAGCGCGCTGCCCGGTTCGCCCCGGGCCTGGACGTACGCCAGCGGAGTCGCCGAGCTGACGCTCGCGGCCGGCCTGGCGCTGCCGAAGACCCGCAGGGCGGCCGCGCTCGCGACGGCGGCGTTCTTCGTGGGCGTGTTCCCCGCCAACGTGAAGATGGCCGTCGACTGGCGGCACCGCCCCGCCCCCTTCAAGGCGGCGGCGATCGGCCGGCTGCCCCTTCAGGCGCCCCTCGTGCTGTGGGCCCGCAGCATCGCCCGCGACGCGCACCGAACCACGCACCAGGCCACCCGGCAGACCACGACCCGGACCGCCGTCGAGGCCGCGATCCGGACCAGGAAGGGACAGTCGTGAGCAAGGCTTTGCAGAACGGCGATCTGGTCGAGGACTTCGCGCTCCCGGACGAGACCGGGACGGTGCGCAAGCTCACCGACCTGCTCGCCGACGGGCCCGTGGTCCTCTTCTTCTACCCCGCCGCCCTCACCCCCGGCTGCACCGCCGAGGCCTGCCACTTCCGCGACCTGGCCGCGGAGTTCGCCGCCGTCGGCGCGAACCCGGTCGGCATCAGCGGCGACTCCGTCGACCGCCAGCAGGAGTTCGCCGGACGTCACACCCTCGGCATGACCCTGCTGTCCGACGCCGACGGCGCGGTGCGCGAACGGTTCGGGGTGAAGCGCGGCTTCTCCCTGGCCCCCACCAAGCGGGTCACCTTCGTCATCGGCCAGGACCGCACCGTCCTGGAGGTCGTTCGCAGCGAACTGCGCATGAACACCCACGCCGACCGCGCCCTGGAGGTCCTGCGCGCCCACCGCTCCTGAGCGCTCGCTCCCCGGCGCTCCCGGGCCCCTCCTGAGCGGGCCGGAACCCCGTCGCTCCACGGGTCCGGGGCCCCGCCGCGCGGTTGATGCGGCGGGACAAAGGGACCATTCTGGACGACATGGAGCAAGTCGTCGCCGTGGCGGTCGTCGATGCCCGGGGCATCGTGACGGGCTGGAGCGAGGGTGCCCGGCTGCTGACCGGCTACGCGGCCGAGGAGGCGGTGGGCCGACTGGCGGCCGAACTGCTCGCCGACGCCCTCCCGGCGCGCACGGACGGGGCCTGGACCGGCCCCGTCGTCGTACGCCACCGCGACGGCGACCCGGTCACCGTCACCGTGTCCGCCTGCCCCGTCCTCGGCCCCGGCGGCAGGCCCGCGGGCCTCACCCTCACCGCCGTCCCGTCCCCCGAGACGGAGTCCAGCCTCGCCGGACTCGCCTTCCAGCAGGCCTCCATGTCGATGTCCGTCTTCGACCCCCGCCAGCGCTATCTCCGCCTGAACGGCGAGGCCTGCCGGGTCATGGGCGTACCCGAGGAGGTGCTGCTCGGCCGGCACTTCCCGGAGACCGTCGAGGACGCCAAGCACAGCCGGGGCTTCAACTACCACCTGCGTCAGGTCGCCGAGACCGGCCGGCCGGTCCGCTACGAGAGCTTCACCGGCGCGCCCTCCCTCAACCGGGAGCACGCCTGGAGCATCGAGATGTGGCCGGTGCGCGGCCCCGACGGCGATGTGCACGGCGTCGCCCTCGCGGCGTTCGACAGCAGCGACCAGTACTGGGCCCGCCAGCGTCTCGCCCTGGTGAACGAGGCGGCGGCCTCCATCGGCACCACCCTGGACGTGGTGCGCACCGCCGAGGAGCTGATCGAACTCCTGGTGCCCGGCTACGCCGACTTCGCCAGCGTCGACCTGCTCGAATGGGTCCTCGGCGCGGACGAGCCGCCCCGGGTGCCGGACGGCGACATCGTGCTGCGCCGGGTCGCCCACGGCTCCGGCACCGAAGGCACCCCCGAGGCGGCCGTCCATCTCGGCGAGACGGACGTCTACCCGCCCTTCTCCCCGCCCGCGCAGGCCCTGCGGCTGGGCCGGGCGGTCCTCAGCCAGGCCGGCGAGCCCGAGTTCATGCGGTGGGTCGCCGAACGCAACGCGCGCGCGCCCCAGGGCCGCCGCCACCGCCGGGGCGTCCACTCCGTGCTCGCGATGCCGCTGCGGGCCCGCGGCACCACGCTCGGCGTCGCGGTGGCCATCCGCATCGCCCACCCCGACGACTACGGCGACGACGACATCGTGCTCGCCGAGGAGGTCGCCAGCCGCGCCGCCGTCTGCATCGACAACGCCCGCCGCTTCGCCCGGGAGCGCACCACCGCCCTCGCCCTCCAGCACAGCCTGCTGCCCCGCGGCCTGCCCGGCCAGGCGGCGGTCGAGGTCGCCCACCGCTATCTGCCCAGCGGCTCCACGGCCGGCATCGGCGGCGACTGGTTCGACGTCATCCCGCTGTCCGGCAGCCGGGTCGCCCTCGTCGTCGGCGACGTCGTCGGACACGGCATCCCGTCCTCGGCGACCATGGGCCGCCTGTGCACCGCCGTGCGCACCCTCGCCGACGTGGACCTGCCGCCCGACGAGCTCCTCACCCACCTGGACGACCTCGTCACCCACCTGGCCGCCTACGACGACGGGAAAGGCAGCGACGACGACGTGGCGGAACTCGGCGCGACCTGCCTCTACGCCGTCTACGACCCCGTCACCCGGCGGCTCACCGTGGCCGCCGCCGGCCACCCGGCCCCGGCCGTCGTCCTGCCCGACGGCGACGCCCGCATCATCACCATGACACCGGGCCCGCCGCTCGGCGTGGGCGGCCTGCCCTTCGAGGCCACCGAGCTGGAACTCCCCGAGGGCGCCGTCGTCGCCCTCTACACCGACGGCCTCGTCGAGGACCGCGACCGCGACCTCGACCGCGCCACCGCCGAACTGTGCAGCGCGCTCACCGCGCCCGCCGCCACCCTCGACGCCCTGTGCGACACGGTCCTCAAGGCGGTCCTCCCCGAGGAGCCCAGCGACGACGTCGCCCTCCTGCTGGCCCGCACCCGCGCGCTCGGCGCCGACCAGATCGCCACCTGGGACGTGCCGCCCGACCCGGCCGAGGTCGCCGCCACCCGGCAGGCCGCGAGCGAACAGCTCACCGCGTGGGGCCTGGAGGAGACCGCCTTCGTCACCGAACTCGTCGTCAGCGAACTCGTCACCAACGCCATCCGCTACGGCGCGGCCCCCATCCAGCTCCGGCTGATCCGCGACCGCACCCTCATCTGCGAGGTCTCCGACGGGAGTTCCACCTCCCCACACCTGCGCCGCGCCCACGCCTTCGACGAAGGGGGGCGCGGACTCCTCCTGGTCGCGCAGCTCACCCAGCGCTGGGGCAGCCGCCAGACGACCCCAGGCAAGACGATCTGGTGTGAGCAAACCCTCCCGCCCCCGCTGTGACGACCCGCCTTCGCCATGATTGACCGGCCGGACGTGCGGGGGAGGTAGTCGGAGGGCGGCGGCGACCGCGCCCACGAGGGCGGCACCCGGCCGCGCCGACGACGATCGGAGCACGCATGACGACGGACAGCCGGACGACCGACGAGGCCGCGCGGGCGGCCGGAGTGGAGGTGAACCCGGTCGCCGGGCACATCGGCGCCGAGATCACCGGAGTCGATCTGGCCGACGGCCTGGACGACGTGCAGACGGCCGCGATCAGGGCCGCGGTCCTGCGCTGGAAGGTGGTGTTCTTCCGCGGTCAGAAGCTCGACCACGCCGGACACCTGGCCTTCGCCCGCCGGTTCGGCGAGCCGGTGGTCCTGCGCAAGCGCGGCAGCGCCTCACCGCCGGACTTCCCCGAGATCGAGACCACCGCCGACCGGCTGGAACTGGGCGGCAAGTTCGGCATGGACCACGAGGAGTGGCTCCGTCGCCGCCGGCACACCCTGCTGCGCGGCTGGCACTGCGACCACGGCGCCCGTGTCGACCCGCCGGCCGCGACGATCCTGCGCGCCGAGACCGTGCCCCCCTACGGCGGCGACACCACCTGGTCCAACCTGGCCGTCGCCCACGCCGGACTCTCCGCGCCGCTCAGGGAGTTCGTGGACGGCCTGCGCGCCGAACACCGCCTCGGCGTCGGCTACCAGACCCGCCCCGGCGACGACGCCTACGCCCGCCACCTCCTCGACCACCAGGTGGCCACCGAGCACCCCCTGGTACGCGTCCACCCCGAGACCGGCGAGCGGATCCTCTCCGTCAACGGCTACTACGTCGAGCAGATCACCGGGCTCTCCCGCCCGGAGAGCGCGGCGATCCTGGAACTGCTCCTCGAACAGGCGACCAGGCCCGAGTACACGGTCCGCTTCCGCTGGGAGCCGGGCAGCGTCGCCTTCTGGGACAACCGCGCCACCATCCACCTCGCCCCGAGCGACAACGCCCACCTGGACTTCCCCCGCACCATGCACCGGGTGATGCTCGCCGGGGACGTGCCGGTCGGCGTGGACGGCAGGCCGTCGCGACCGGTCACCGGCACCGAGCCCGGCCGCTGGTGACGCCAGGCGTCAGTCAGCCGTCAGCCGTCAGGCATCCGGCCGTCAGGCTTGCGGCCGCCGGCCGAGGGCCGGGCCCAGCTTCGTCGCGATGTCGGTGAGGATCTGCACGTAGTCCTCGTGCTCGAAGGTGAACGGCAGCGCGAAGGCGACCTCGTCGACCTCGCGGAACGCGGCGTGCGCGTGCAGGAGTTCGGCGATCTCCGCGGAGGTGCCGACCAGGTCGGGGGCGAACAGCAGCCGCGCCGGGCCCTGCGGGGACGTCGTGCGCGGGAGCCGCTTCAGTGCGAACTCCTCGTACTTCGCGCGCTGTTCGGGCGTGGCGGAGTCCGTCGGGACGACCACGAGGCCCTGGGAGACCCGGGCGGCCTCGCCGTCGGGGTGGGCGGCGCGGAAGGCCCGGATGTGGGACAGCTGGATCTCGGCGAAGTCCCGTGTGTCGTCCGGCCCTTCGGCCTTGACGACGCTGCTGGTGAGGAAGTTCATGCCGTGCTCGCCCGCCCACCGGGCGGAGTCGAGACTGCCCCCGCCGTACCACATGCGGCGGCCCAGGCCGGGGGAGTGCGGCTGCACCCGGTCGGAGAAGGTCTCGAAGCCCACGGCCCCGCTGACGTCGGACGCCGGCTCGCCGCGTACGAGGTCCAGCAGCCGCCGCACCCGCCCGTACCCGAAGTCCTCGGCGTCGGCCGTGTCCGGGTACAGGGCGTCCTTGACCTGGTCGAAGTGCATCGGCGGGCCGACGCTCACCCCCGGATTGAGCCGGCCTCCGGACAGGACGTCGACGGTCGCCAGGTCCTCTGCCAGCCGCAGCGGGTTCTCCCAGCCCAGCGGGATCACCGCGGTGCCCAGCTCGATCCGGCTCGTGCGCTGCGAGGCCGCCGCCAGGACGGCGACGGGGGAGGAGATGCCGTACTGGAGGTGCCGGTGGCGCACCCACGCGCTGTCGAAGCCGAGACGCTCGCCCAGCTCGATGATCTCCAGCGTGGTCTCGTGGCCCCGGCGCGGATCGGCCCCGTCGAACAGGCCGATGGTGAGGAAGCCCAGCCTGCGCAACGGACGTGAGGTGGGCGGCACGGACTCCTCCAGCGGTCGCACGTCGGTTCTGCCGCCGATTGTGTCAGCCGAACATTGCGGGCGTGTGATCAGATCAGCGGGACGGTGACCTCGTCCTCGACGGGCGGGTCCAGTTCCTGCGCGCGGTTGCCGGTGGCCGCGTGGCAGCGCAGCCGGACGCTCTCCGGTGAGACGTCCAGACGCAGGAAGCACTTGAAGAACGGCGGGCTGTACGTCGCCGAACTCGGCGAGAACAACGAGGTGTAGATCTTCCGCACCGGCAGCCGGAACCGCGCCGAGCGGTCGGGACGCCGTCCGGCCCCCAGCAGGCTCGCCACCAGCCGGATCCGCCGGGTGAGCCGGACCTCGCCGCCCGGCGCGCGCGTCGGCGGGATGCCGAGCCGTTCGGCGATCACGGCCGTGGCCTCGGCCTCGGTGAGCCGGAAGAAGCGGGGCAGCCGCAGCCGGCGGCCGTACAGGCGGCTGTAGAAGGCGAGCGAGTCGCCGCGCAGCGGGTAGCAGCGGAAGTCCGCCTCGGTGACGCCGCCGACGTCGACGCGCTTGATGGTGTGCGTGGCGTGCATGAACGCCCCGCCGCCGCCCGCGACGACGTACTGAAGTGTGCGGCCGTCCTCCAGACGCACCGGATAGCGCTGGTAGTTGTGGATGTCGCCGCCGATCGCCGCCACGTAGCGGTGGGCCGGGTCGCGCACGATCTCGTCGACCGTGCCGCCGCCCTCGACGGGGCACGGGTGGTGCTCGCCGTCCACGTACAGGGGCGAGCCGGTGATGAGGATCTTCGGCCGCGGTCCGCGCGACACCTCCCGCAGCCACGCGCCCTGTTCGGCGTCCACGGTCCCCAGCAGGCCCGTGTCGATGCCGATGATCCGCACCGGCCCGGAGTCGATCGCCCAGTACGGCCCCGGCTGCACCGCCTGTTGGGCGGCAGCGGCACGCAACGCCCGTGCTTCGTCGAGGCGTTGGCCGTCTCCGGGGCGCGGCCGGTGCCACAGCAGCTCGCGCAGCCAGGCGCGGGTGAGGGGGCGGGGCCGGGGCTCGGCGGGCAGGGGCGGGGCGTCGTCGCAGAAGACGCGCATGAACGCGCCGAGGTCCTCGTACCAGTCGTGGTTGCCGGGTATCGCGTAGATCGGCGCGCGGTAGTCCTGGTACGGCCGGAAGAACTTGTCGTCGTAGTCGTCCGCACTGCCGACGGGATAGATCACGTCACTGGCCAGCACGGCGAAGCTCGTGTCCTGACCGACCTTCAGCAGCCCTGGCACGACGGCGTATTGGGGATCGTCGCCCTCGCCGGTGTCACCGATGACCATGAAGGAGAAGCGGTCCGGGTCCGACCGCCGGATCACCTTGTCGGCCGGGGCCCCGGCCGCGGCCCGCTGGGCCACCCACCGCCCACGCGTACGGCCCGTGGGATCCCCGAACCAGGACGCCAGCACGCCGTTGCGTGCCGCCCACAGCATCTTGGGGTCCAGCCACGAGATCTTCTCGACCTTGCCCGGCATGAGCCGCTGGTAGGAACCGCGCTCGGAGCCGACCCAGCCTGCGCCTTCGGCGTTGTCGCGTGAGGAGTTGACCACCGGTGCACCGTAGCAACGATCTAGATGCATTGCCCCGCAGGGTCGTTGACGCCCCCTGAGCACCGGGTTGGTCCGTACCGAGGGATAACCCTTGAAGCACCGGCGACTGGATGACATGGCCAGGACAAGCCTGTCATTCTCCCACCCAACTGCCGGGCGCACCCGGCACGGTGCCCCCCCCACACCGCACGACCCCGCACGCCTCAGCTCGTCCCGGACAGCACACCCGGCTGCCCGGTCTGTCACCGGCCGCCCCGCGGCCGCCGCAGTAGGAGGTACGAGTGAGACCCAGCCGTTCCTCTGGACTGAGCGTGGTTGAGCCTGCTCAGCCGCACGCGGCCGGAGGCGACGGGGAGGCCGTGAACCATCACTCCGGTGGAGCAGGGGCCCCGCACGCCGACACCGAACCCGGCGTCCGAGATCGCAGCATCACGCCAACCCAGTCGGACCAGCGCCTTGCAAGCCCGCAGGGCGACGACCACACGATCGAGCTGATTCGGCCTCGCGCGGACCCGATGGCCATCAGCGCCCCACCCTTGCCCACGCACCACGGCCGGAGTCGCACCGGATTCGGCCGCCGCCCTGCCCACCGGTTGCGTCCTGGAGGTGCGGGCAGATGCCAAGCCCGCAGCGCCCTGCGCACCACCTGGACCGCGAGCACCGGCGTGATCACCGACTCCAGCAGTCAGGCCGCCCGCACCGGCTCCTACAAGGCCTGGCTCGACGGCTACGGCTCGGCCCACAGCGACACGCTGTCGCAGTCCAACGCGGCCTCCGGCTACACGCAGAAGTCCTTCAGCCTCGGCTCCTTCGCGGGCAGCACCGTGACGCTGAAGTTCACCGGCGTCGAGGACGCCCCCCTCCAGACCAGCTTCGTCGTCGACGACACCGCCGTGACGACCGGCTGACCAGCCCCCCACGGGCCGACGTCCCGCGCACGGATTCCCTCCGTGCGCGGGACGTCGCCGTTCCACCGTCCGTCAGCTGAACGGGTCCAGCGTCAGATACGCCTGGCGCGGCGAGCCGTCGTGCACGAGCGACTCGTGGTGACCGACGTCGTCGAAGGCGAACGCGTACGCCTTCCCGTCGGCCGTCCGCTCGTGGATCGCGCGGGCGTAGTGGTTGGTCACCGCGTCCCGGTAGAAGTTCGCCGAGGAGGCGTCCGGCTGGTTCGGGTTGCTCAGCAGCGTCGACCGGTTGAAGCCCGCGCACAGGGTGCGCGAGATCGGCCCGCGCACCAGGTCGTTCGGCGCGTCCAGCAGGCGGTGACAGCCGAAGACGCTGTCGGCGTCCGGCTTCTGGAAGCTCGTCACGACGGCTCCGGCGCTGTTGGTGAAGTTCATGACTCCGCCCGCCACCCGGCCGAAGTACTTCGTGGCCGGCTGGTCCGCGAACGGCGTCACCGTCAGGGTCGTCGTCGCGTACTTCTGCCAGACGCGGTCGACGTAGTCGTCCATGACGGACCGCGGCAGCGCCCCGGTCTCCACGCCGTAGAGCGGGGAGAGCGCGCGCAGGACGGTGCCGTCCGGCCGGGTCTGGATCAGGTTCCCCCAGCCGCCGGACTGGGCGCGCAGGGCGGCGAAGAAGCCGTTGTAGCCGCCCGGCTTCAGCCGTCCGGTGCTGACCGTGCTGCCGTCGGAGCGCTGCACGCCGACCGCGTACGGCGCGGAGAACATGTCGACCTGGGTGCTGTTCAGCCACAGCCCGGAGTCGTTGAGGGTGTACTCCGACCAGTTGAAGAGGATATTCCGGTTGGGGTCGCTCGGGTTCTGCACGGCCGGCTGCACCAGTCCGCCGGTGGTGAGCCGGAACACGATCTTCTGGCCGTAGGAGAAGTAGACCCGACCGGAGAACTTGGGGATGCGGATCGTCTTGGACTGGCCGGCGGCCGGTCCCGGGATCGAGGCGTCGGGCGCGGGGGTGGGCGGGTTGCCGCCCGCGGGCCACGCGTGGAACGTGCCGTTCGCGTCGGCCCAGCCCTGCCGGCCGGTCGACAGCTGGGTGCCGAGGTTGTAGACGTACAGGGCGTCTCCGCGGCCCGAGTTGTTGGTGATCTTCAGCGGGATCGTGTCGGGGACCGCGGCCTGCGCCGGTGGTCCGAGGGTGAGCAGTGTGCCGGCCAGGGCCGCGGCTCCCGCCGCCGTCGCCAGTCGGGACCTGAGGGTGCGCAGCACTCTCCACCTCCGTGCGGGTAGGCCTGTGGGGTTGGTCCGTACCTGAGAGCGCTCTCAAAGTCGCATCGGGGTGTGGGCATGTCAATGACTCGCGCACGAAGAAGCGCCCGCGACCCGACGGTCACGGGCGCCCGGGGCAGGGGATCAGAACGTGCGCTTCAGCAGGTCCAGCAGCGCCGCCCAGTGCCGCTCCGCGCCCTCCTCGCTGTAGGCGGCGGTGTCGGCCTGGGTGAAGCCGTGGCGGGCGCCCTCGTACACCTCGCAGCGGTGACGGACGCCGGCCTCGGTGAGCGCCTGCTCCAGGCGCTCGATCTGCTCCGGCGGCAGGGACGGGTCGTCGTCGGCGTGGCCGAAGTACAGCTCGGCGGTGACGCGGCCGGCCACCAGGTGCGGGCTGTCCGGCGCGTCGGTGGCGAGCCGCCCGCCGTGGAAGCCGGCCGCCGCGGCCACCCGGTCCGGGTAGGAGCCCGCGGTCAGCAGCGAGAGCCGCGCCCCCATGCAGTACCCCGTCAGCGCGACGGGGCCGTCCGCGACGAGCGGGCTGTCCGCCAGCCATCGCAGATACGCGCCGGCGTCCCGCACGGCCAGTTCGTCGGTCAGGGACCGCATCACCGGGCCGAGCCTCTCGAAGATCTCCGGGCGGGCCGAGGGGTCGATGAACTCGGGCAACTCCACCACGGGAGCACGGCCGTGACGGTAGAACACGTTGGGGACCAGCACCGTGTGACCCGCCTCGGCGATCCGGTCGGCCATCGCCCGCAGATGCGGACGCAGCCCGAAGGCGTCCTGGTACAGCAGCACGCCGGGGCGGGGCGATCCGTCACCGGGATGCGCCAGATAGGCGTCCGCGACGCCGTCCTCGGTGGGGATGTCCACGGCGGTTCCCTGTACGGAGGTCATGGGGCGCCTCTCTGCGCGGTTCACGGGGCGGGCGGCGAGCCCGCCCGGCGGGGCCGGAACGGCCGGCCGCGCTCATCGTTGCACGCACCATCCGTCCGGCCGCGCGGGCCACCCGCCCCGTATACCGGCCCTTTGCCTTCGCGTGGGTCACTCGAAGCGCGAGGCGTCCCCCGCCCCGTGCCGCACGATCTCCGCCTCGCCGCCGGAGAAGTCGATGACCGTCGTCGGCTCGGTGCCGCAGTCCCCGGAGTCCAGCACCCCGTCCACCACGTGGTCGAGCCGGTCCTTGATCTCCCAGCCCTGCGTCATCGGCTCCTCCTCGCCGGGCAGCAGCAGGGTGCTCGACAGCAGCGGCTCGCCCAGCTCGGCGAGCAGCGCCTGCGTGACGACGTGATCGGGGATGCGCACGCCCACCGTCTTCTTCTTCGGATGCTGGAGCATGCGCGGCACCTCCTTCGTCGCCGGGAGGATGAACGTGTAGCTGCCGGGCGTCGTCGCCTTGATCGCGCGGAACACGTCGTTGTCCACCCGCACGAACTGGCCGAGCTGCGCGAAGTCCTGGCACACGAGGGTGAAGTGGTGCTTGTCGTCGAGCTCGCGGATGGCCCGGATCCGGTCGACCCCGTCCCGGCTGCCGATCCGGCAGCCGAGCGCGTAGCAGGAGTCCGTCGGATACGCGATGAGCGCGTCCTCCCGGATGGCGGCCGCGACCTGTCCGATGGTGCGCGGCTGGGGATTGTCGGGGTGCACGTCGTAGTACTTCGCCATTGCCCGAGCTTATGCCGTGCCGGGCGGAAGGCACCGCGCGGGCCCTCGGGCTCACGGACTCTCCGGGCCGGAATCGCCCAGCAGGTGCGTCCAGCTGTCCGCCAGCAGCGTCAGCGCCACCGCGGAGTCCGTGTCCCAGCCGTGCCGCATCCAATGCCTGGCCAGCTGGTCCAGCTGCGTCAGCGCGAGGAAGCCCCGCATGTGCCGGGACGCCGGATCGAAGCGGCCCGCCCGCGTCAGCCCCGCCTCCATCTCGGCGACGACCTCCTCGAACCACTGGTCCACCAGCTTGCGCAGCTCCGGCTCGACCACCGCCGCCTCGTGCGCGGCCAGGACGTACGGGCGGATCCGGGGCCACTGCCGCGCCGTATCGCGCAGCCACGCCTCGATGCCGTCCCGGTCGCCCCGGCGGATCACGCCCGCCAGCCTCCCGGCCTCCGGCTCCCCGCGCCCCAGCAGCTCGTCCAGCTCCGCGACGAGCGCCTTCATCAGCGCCGCCCGGGAGGGGAAGTAGGCGTAGAACGTCACCCGAGTGGTGCCCGCCGCCTTGGCGATGTCGTCGACCGTCGTCCCCGCGTAGCCCCGCTTCTCGAACAGCTCCAGCGCCGTCGACAGCAGCAGCCGGCGGGTCATCTCCTTCTGTGCGGCGCGCAGATTGGCCACGGCAGACGCTCCAGGTCGACTGCGAAGGGGCCGCTGACCTGCGAGGTCGCGCCCCCGGTGGACGTCCACATCGTACGCCACGAGGGCCGGCGGCGATCTGTGCCGAGCGGCCGCTTACGCCCGTTCCCGGCGGGCCCCGCCCCGCGCGACGGACCCCGGCGGCGTGCACACGCAGGTGAGGTAACGTCCCCGACCGATATGACTGGTTCGGCCCGCAGCGGGCCCTGAGGGACAGGAGAGCGCCGACATGGCTGGCGGCCGGGACGACGAGTACCGTCACAGGCACAGGACGGAAGACGCCGATCCGACATGGGCGCAGGAACTCCTCGACCATCTGCGCCCCAGCGGACGCGACGTCCGCAGGATCGTCGACTGGCTCGCGGCCACCGTCGACGCGACCGTCTCCCTGTGCGACGACAGCGGCGCCCCGCTCGCCGGACGGCCCGTGCCGCAGGACGCGGGGCTGACCGCGGACGTCCTCGCCGGCCGCATCGCCTCCGCCGCCTGGCAGGGCGACGGCCGCCACCTGCGGCTGGTCCGGGTCGAACTCCCGCCGCCCGCCGCCGTCGGCGTGCTCACCGTCGCCCGCACGGCCCCCTTCGACCGGCGCGCCTCCGACGTCGTCACCCACACCGCGGCCGCCCTCGAACTCCTGCTGCGCGCCGAACGCACCGCCGCCACCGGACACCGCCTCGCTCGCGCCACATCCGACCTGCGGCTGGCCATCCTCCAGCTGCTCATGGTCGAGGACACCGTCGCCGCCCGCCGGGTCGCCGCCGGACTGTGGCCAGGCCTCCTCGACACCGACATCGCGAGCGTGTACGTCGTCGAGAGCACCCCCGAGGAACGCGACCGGCTCGCCGAGGCCTGCCTCGCCGCCACCCGCGACCGGGCCCTCGTCGTGCGCTGCCCCGCCATGGACGGCCACGTCATCGTCGTCACCCCCTGCGACACCGCCGGCGGCGAACTGCGCGGCCTGTGCGGCCGGCGGCCCGGCACCTACCTCGGCGGGAGCGCCCCGCAGAGCCTCGCCCACACCGCCACCGCCTACGGACAGGCCGTCAGCGCCCTCGCCGTCGCCCGCTTCCGCCCCGACCACACCGCCGTCTACGCCGAACGCACCCACCCCGAACGCCTGATGGACCCCGCCGTGCTGCGCGCCTGGACCACCCGGCTGCTGCGCCCGCTCGACGCCCTCCCGCACCACACCCGCGCCGAACTCCTCGCCACCACCCGGCTCGGCCTGGAGTTCACCGCCGTCAACGCCGCCAAGATCATGGGCGTCAGCCGCAACACCGTGCGCGCCCGCATGGAACGCGTCGAGAGCTACCTCGGCGCCGACTTCTCCGACCTCACCGTCCGCGCCGGCGTCCACCTCGCCCTCAACGCCCAGTTCGGCCAGGCCGAGTCCGGCCCCGCCGCCCCCGCCCGGTTCGACGACGTGCTCGCCTCGCCCGCCCTGCACACCTGGGCCGACGACCTCCTCGCCCGCCTCGACAGCGACAGCCGGGACCTGCGCCGCACCCTGCGCGCCTGGATCGCCGCCGGCGGCAACGCCGAACGGGCCGCCCACCTGCTCGGCGTGCACGCCCAGACCGTCCGCGAGCACGTCCGCAGCGCCGAACCCGTCCTGGAACGCCAGCTCCTGGCCGCCGGCAGCGATCTCTACGAGGTCGTCCTCGCCTGTCTGACCACGGGAGCCCTCGACCGGCCCGCCCTGCACCAGGCGGAATAGGGCCATCCGGACTCACCTGTGCACAGGTGAGTCCTCGCGGAGCCCGAGCGGGCATCAGCACGATTCCCAAGCGGAGCGCCCGGCACGTAAGTTCGAGGAGCCGCGGGGGTGCGACCGGAACGGGGGACCGGTCGACCCCCGCGCGCCGTCACGCGCGCGTGCGGACCGGGATCTCCTGCCAGCCGAAGGCGATGAACGACGGCACCTGCCGGAGCCCCTCGTCGCCGGCGTCCAGCCGCAGCTCCGGGAACCGGTCGAACAGCGCGGGCAGCGCCGTCAGCGCCTCCATCCGGGCCAGCGGGGCGCCGATGCACCGGTGCACCCCGATCCCGAACGCCAAATGGTCGTCCGCGCCCCGCGCCGCGTCGAAGACGTCCGCGTCCGCCCCGTAGTGCGCCGGGTCCAGCCCCGCCGCCGCGTACGTCGTGATGATCGCGTCCCCGGCCGGGATCGTCACGCCGCCCACCTTCAGGTCGCTCACGGCGAACCGCAGCGGCAGCGAGGCGATCGACGGGTGCACCCGCAGCGTCTCGTCCACGACCGCGTCCCAGCCGGTCTTCCCGGCCCGCACCGCCGCCAGCTGCTCGGGCCGCTCCAGCAGCGCCACCACCGCGTTGCCGATCAGGTTCACCGTCGTCTCGAACCCGGCCCCGATCACCAGCAGCAGCGTGTACACCAGCTCCTCGTCGCTGAGCCGGTCCCCGTCCTCGTCGCGCACCCGGATCAGCTCGGTCGTCATGTCGTCGCCGGGATGCTCGACCTTGTGCGCGACGAGCCCGCCGAGCACCGCGCCGATCTGCTCCTGCACGAACGCGGCGTGCTCCGGGCTCGGGTCGGAGGTGTCCATGATGGCCGCGATCAGCCGGGCCGTGGCCCCCCTCAACTCCTCCGGCACACCGAACAGTTCGCAGATGATCCGCAACGGCAGCGGGTGCGCGAAGGCGGCCTTCAGATCGACCGCGGCACCGTCCGCGCCGCGCTCGTCGAGCTCGTCCAGCAGCTCCGCGGTGATCGCCTCCACCCGCTCCCGCAGCGCCTCGGTACGCCGGTGCGTGAAGCTCGGCGCGACCAGTTTGCGCAGCCGCGCGTGATCGGCGCCGTACGTGGAGAGCATGTTGACCACGCCCACCCAGCCGAGGATCCAGCCCCAGGACGGGTGCTCGCCGATCTCCGGCCACAGCCGCCAGTGCCGGCGCGGGTCCTTGCTGACCCGCGGGTCGAGGATCAGCTCCTTCAGCGTGTCGTACCCGGTGGGCGCCCAGGCCGGGATGCCGCCCGGCAGCTCCACGGGGACGAGCGGGCCGAGGGCGCGCAGCCGGGCGCTCTCGGCCGGGATGTCGCCGCCCAGCGGGTCGAGGACGAAGCGGTCGGTGCGGTCGGTGCGGTCGGTCACGGTCACGACGGAACTCCTGGCTGGTCGGGGGAGCGTGGACTGAAACGGACGGGCAGGGCGGTCAGCGAACGGTGGAACGGACCCGGCCGCCAGCTGAGCCGCTCGCGCGGCAGCACCGGGTCCAGGTCGGGCAGCCACTGGGTGAGCCGCTCGATCGCCTCGGTGACCAGCAGCAGCGTGTGCTGCTTGACCGGGCAGGTGTGCGGCCCCGCGCCCCACGACAGATGCGAGGCGTCGTTCGGGCGCCGGCCGCCTGAGTCGTCCCGTTCGGCGAAGTGACCGAGCGCCCCGTACGACACCACCACCGGCACCGCGGTGCGCAGCCACACCCCGTGGAAGGACACCGGCCGGCGCGCGTAGTAGACGCCGTAGTTCGCCAGCGGCGTCTCGTGGTGCAGCACCTCCACCACCGCGTCCATCACCGGACGCGCGCCGCTGGTGAGGGTGGAGTAGTAGTCCGGGTTGCCCAGGATCCGGGAGAGGGTGTTGGACACCAGGTTCGCGGTCGGCTCGTACCCCGCCCCGAGGGTGAGGAACACCTGCCAGGTGACCTCCTCGCGGGTCAGCCCCGCCGGATGGTCCAGCAGCCGGCTCGGCAGGTCGTCGCCGCGCTGCTCCGCCTTGGCCGCGATCAGCTCCAGCACGTAGCCGGCGTACTCCGCCTCGCCCTCGACGGCGTCGGCGCCGCCCTCCATCATCTTGCCGAGGCCCGCGTCGAGCCGGTCGCCCTGGCTGTCCGGGAGGCCGAACAGGTCGTTCAGCACCAGCGCCATCAGCGGCCGGGAGAACTCCGCGACGAGATCGGCCTCACCGCGCGGTCCGAACCGGCCGGCCAGCAGCCGCACCGCGCGGTGCACCCGCGCCCGCAGATCGTGCGGTTCCACCAGGTCGAACACGTCGATCAGGGTGGTGCGGTAGCGGACATGGGCGGCGCCGTCGGCGAACAGGGCGTTGGGCCGCCACCGCATCATGCCCAGCACCGGCGAGTCGGCGGGGACGGTCTCCTCCCACGCGCGCGGGTCGTGCGAGAACGCCTCCGTGTCGTGCAGCACCTCCAGCGCGGCCCGCCGGTCCGTGACCACGTACGCCGGCACGCCCGGCGCCAACTCCGCCCAGCCGACGGGCCCCTGGGCGCGCAGGGCCGCGTAGTAGCGGTGCGGGTCCGGCGCGAAGCCGTCCTCCCACAGCCGCACGGGGGCCGACCGGGAGAAGTCGTGCCGGTCCGGAGGATAGGCGGTCACCGGGCCTCCGCCGGGTCACGGGCGATCAGATGGTCCACCAGCGCCAGCAGCGCGTCGATCGAGGAGTTCGCGTCCCGCGCGTCGCACGTCACCATCGGCGTGCCCGCCTCCAGGTCCAGGGCCCGCCGCAGCCGCTCCTCGCCGTAGTGGCGGGGCGCGTCCGGGAACGCGTTGAAGGCGACCGCGTACGGCAGCCCGCTGTCCTCCACCAGCCCCAGCACGTCGAACGACGCGTCCAGCCGGCGGCTGTCGACGAGGACGAGCGCGCCGAGCGCCCCGTAGGCGATGTCGTCCCACAGCGAGCGGAAGCGCTCCTGGCCGGGCGTGCCGAACAGGTACAGCACCACCCCGCCGGGCAGGCTGATCCGCCCGAAGTCGATGGCGACCGTCGTCGTCGCCTTGTCCCGCACCCCGGCCAGGTCGTCCACGTCCGCGGACGCCTCGCTGAGGTGCTCCTCGGTGTGCAGCGGCCGGATCTCGGACACCGAGTCGATCAGGGTCGTCTTGCCCACGCCGAACGGCCCCGCGACGAGGATCTTCACCAAGTCCCGTGCGGTGTCGGGGAGATGGACGTCTCCGGCGTGATCCGCCGGACGGGCGCTAGGGGTGCTTGAGGGCGCGGAGGCCATCGGCCACTCTCTTCAGCAGGTCGGGGTCGAAGCGTTCGGCGGGCGGGATCGGCGCGCGCATGCGGACGAGGTCCCGGTCGGCGAGATCGGCCGCGAGGACGCGCACCGCCGAGACCGGCAGCCGGAGCAGCGCCGCCGCCTCCACCACCGTCAGCGAGCCGCCCTCCAGGGCGTCCAGCAGGGCGAGCCCGGCTGCCGGCGGCCCGGCGGCGGGCAGCCCCGCCGACGGCGCCCCGGGGGGTGCGGCGGGCGGCGGGGGCTCGTCGCTGCGGTAGAGCACCGACAGCCGCTCCAGCTGGGGACGGCTGGGCCTGGCCACCCCGCCGGTCGACAGGTACGCGGGCACCAGGGGACGGCCGGCCGGGCGGCCGGTCATGCCGGAGCGTTGTCGTCGGCTCCTCGGGGCGCGGCCGTCATGGCCTTCTCGCCGAGCCGCGCCACCTGCGAGTGCACCCGGTGCGCCAGCAGGTCGAGACGCACCTCGCCGTCGCCGTAGGCGGCCACGCAGGTGCCGTGGTCCGTCGGCACGATCAGGACGTAGCCGTGGTCCGACTCGATGACGATCTGGCGCACCTCGGCCCGCTCCCGGTCGGCGAACGCCGCCGCCGCGGTCCGGCACGCCCCCTGCACGGTGCTGGTGATCGCGGCCACCCGCTCGGCCGACGGCTGCGACAGCGCGTCGGTGTACCCCGTCACGAGCCCGTCGCGGGTCAGCATCACGGCGGCCACCACGTGGGGCACCTGGAGGATCGGCTCCAGGACCCATGCGGTGTCGCCCGTGTTGCGGCTGGTCATCGAGCCGCTCCTCCTTCTTGGTCTGCGTGGTCTGCGTGGTCTGCGTTGTCGGTGTGGCTTGTGTGGTCGTCGGGGTGCTCGGTGTGCTCGGTGTGCTGCGAGATGTCGATGTTCTGTGTGGCGTCGGTGGGGTCGGCCGGGCCGTCCTGAGCGTCGGCGGGTGCGGCACCGGCGCGGGCCGCCGCCGTTCCGGACTGGAGCGCGCCCAGCGCCGCCGCGGCCTCCTCCGGGCTGCGCTCCGGCCGTCGCGCCACGGGCTGTTCCGCCGGGGCGGGCCGTTCCGCCGGGGCGGCGGCGCGGGAGCGGCGGCGGCGCTGCGGCAGCCCGTCGGCGTCGCGGGGGCCGTGGTCGGACGGCGTGTCCTGGGCGTCGCCCTCGGTGCCGTACGCGTGGGCGGGGGTGGTCGGTTCCTCCGAGGCCGAGGCCGAGGCCGGGGTCGGGGCCGTCGTCGGGGTCGGGGCCGTCGTCGTGCGGGAGGCGTCCGTTCTGCCGGGCGTGCGGGTGGTGCGCGGGGCGCTCGCCGCGGGCGGGCGGTCGGCCGGGTCGAGGTGGCTCAGCAGGTGGGTGCCGACGCGCAGCACCGCGCGCACCCCGCCGTACGGGGAGGCCGAGGAGACGTCGACGCTCAGGTCGAACTGCCGGGTCAGCCGGCCGATCGCGGCGAGGCCCATCCGGGGCGGATCGCCCAGGTCGGTCAGCAGGATGGGCGTGTCCCCGGCCACTAGCCGCTGCGCGCGGTCGCGTTCGTCGCGGGTCATGCCGAGGCCCGCGTCGTCGACGGTGACGCACACCCCGTGGTGGACGTGCTGGAGACTGACCACGACGTCGGTGTCCGGCGAGGAGTGCCGCAGGGCGTTGTCGAGGAGTTCGGCGACGATGATGGCGACGGGCTCGACCGCGTGCGAGACGAGGGCCGTGCCGGGCTCCAGATGGTTGTGGATCTGCACGCGGTGGTAGCCGGCGAGCCGGGCCTGGCCGCCGGTGACCGCGTCCACGAGGTGCGACTCCTCGCGCGCCAGCCCCACCCAGGCCCCGCACACCACGGCGGCGACCTGAGCGCGGCGCAGCGACTGCTCGTTCTCGTGGTCGAGTTCGAACAGCGTCTGGGTCAACTCGGGTTCGTCGTAACGTTGTTGCAGACCGCGCAGGGCGTCCTGGAGCCGGTACAGGGCGGCCTGGATCTCCCGGGTGGCGCCGCGCATGCCGGCCTGCGCCGCCGCGTCCACCCGGGTGCGCTGTTCGACGACCTCGCCCTGGAGCGCCAGCAGCACGTTCTCCAGGGCGATGCCCACGGGGGTGCCGACGGTCAGCGGCTGGAGCGGGCCGGGCACGTCGACGTGCGGATGGGCCACCTGACGGGCCGCGGCGGGCACGCGCCGCGCCGCGAGATGCTCGATCTCCGCCGTGAACGACCTGAAGGAGCCGTCGAGTTGGGTGCGCAGTGCGGCGATCTCCGCTCGCTGCCGGGTCTGCTGCCGTCGTGACCGCAGCAGTCCGCCGCCGAGGGCGAGCGCGGACAGTGTCCCGACGGCGAGGCCGCCGGCCACCAGGTCCGGTAATTCGATCATCGATTCGGTTCCAGGAAGGGTCGGACGTTCCGGGGAGCGGGAGGGCAGGGGCGGGGCCCGGCGTTCCGGCCGGTCACCCGCAGCACAGTACACACCGTCGTTGATCGATCTCGCCCGGTCCGGTGAGACTTGACTCCGAAAGTGATCGGTAGTTGAGCGGTTCTGCGGTGAGTGTCGGAATTGCCGTAGGGATCAGACGAGTTGGGTCCGCTCGGTTCCGTCCGGAAACCGACTCCGCCCGGCCTGCCCGGTCACCCGGTCTGCCTGGTCCCGGCTCCCGGCTTCCGGCTCCCGGACAAAACAAAGGGCAAGGAGCTCATCCGCTCCTCGCCACTCTCAACGTATAGCGCACCGGGGGGCTTGCGGCAAGGCCCGGTCGGTGGCGCAGAATCTGCGACCGAAGCCAGGACCTGCGGGAACGCATCCGAGGGAAACACCCGAAGGCAACACCCGAGGGGAACAAGGGGGACTCATGATCGACGTGATCGTGGCCGGCGGCGGGCCGACCGGCCTGATGCTGGCCGCGGAGCTGCGGCTGCACGGCGTGCACACGGTCGTGCTGGAGAAGCTGACCGAGCCGACCGGGCAGTCCCGGGGCCAGGGCCTGCACGCGCGCAGCGTCGAGATGACGGACCAGCGCGGACTGCTCGACCGGTTCCTCGCGGTCAGTGAGAAGTTCCAGGTCGGCGGGCTCTTCGGCGGCATCGTCAAGCCGTGGCCGGAGCGGCTGGACACGGCGCACCCGTACGGGCTGGCCACCCCGCAGCCGATCACCGAGCGGCTGCTGACCGAGCGTGCCCTCGAACTCGGCGCGGAGATCCGGCGCGGCTGCGAAGTGGTCGGGCTGAGCCGGCCCGACGCGGGGGACGGGGTGGGTCCGGCCGACGAAGAGGGCGGCGTGACCGTCGAGTTGGCGGACGGCGCCCGGCTGCGCTCGCGCTACCTCGTCGGGTGCGACGGCGCCCGCAGCACGGTGCGCAAGGCGCTCGGCGTGGGTTTCCCGGGCGAGCCCGCCACCGTCGAGACGCTGCTCGGCGAGATGGAGCTGACCGAGGACCCGGCGACGATCGAGGCCGTCGTCGCCCGAGTGCGCACCACCCAGCTGCGGTTCGGGGCCGCGCCGCTCGGCGACGGGCTGTACCGCGTCGTCGTGCCCGCCGAGGGAGTGGCCGAGGACCGCACGGCGCCGACGACCCTCGACGAGTTCCGCGAGCGGCTGCGGGCCGTCGCCGGCACCGACTTCGGCGCGCACGCGCCGCGCTGGCTCTCCCGGTTCGGCGACGCCACCCGGCAGGCCGAGCGCTACCGGGTCGGCCGGGTGCTGCTGGCCGGCGACGCGGCGCACGTCCACCCGCCGACCGGCGGGCAGGGGCTCAACCTCGGCATCCAGGACGCGTTCAACCTGGGCTGGAAGCTGGCCGCCGCGGTCCACGGCTGGGCCCCGGAAGGCCTGCTGGACAGCTACCACGCCGAACGGCACCCGGTGGGGGCCCGCGTGCTGGAGAACACCCGCGCGCAGATCACGCTCCTGGGGACCGACCCGGGCGCGACCGCGCTGCGCGAGCTGTTCTCGAAGCTGATGGACTTCGAGGAGGTGAACCGGTACGTCACCGGGATGATCACCGCGGTCGGGGTCCGCTACGACTTCGGCGAGGGCCACGAACTCCTCGGCCGGCGGCTGCGGGACGTGGAACTGAAGCGGGGCCGCCTCTACGAGCTGATGCACGGCGGCCGGGGCCTGCTGCTCGACCAGACCGGCGGACTCTCGGCGACGGGCTGGACGGACCGGGTCGACCACGTCATCGACGTCAGCGAGGAACTGGACGTCCCCGCGGTCCTGCTCCGCCCGGACGGCCACGTGGCGTGGGCCGGCGAGCACCAGGAAGAGCTGCTGCCGCACCTGCACAAGTGGTTCGGCACACCAACACCCTGAACACCCCCACCGACGCGCCCCTGACTGACCCCCGAGCCGCACGACTCGCCCCCGACTCGGCGAGGCCTCACCCGCCCGGCGGTGGAGTCAGTGCGGTCAGTGTGCCGTTGGCCTCGCGCAGGGCCAGTTCCAGGGGGCCGGGGGCGTGCAGGGCGCCGGTGCCGTCCGGGGGGACCAACCACTCCAGGGAGCGGCCCGGTCGGTACGGCGGCGGCACCACGACCCAAGACCCCCGGCGCGCGTGCCGCAGTCCCGCCCCGATCCAGCGGCTGTCCGGATCGGGCGGCAGGAAGAACCCCACCCGCCCGGCCGCGGTGTCCACCAGCGTCGGCCCGGGCAGCGGCAGCGACGGCCGCCACAGCAGGTCCATGGTGAGCAGGCCCAGCCGGTCGGGCACGCTGAGCACGTCCCAGAAGCGGCCCGCCTCCAGCAGGGCGATCCCGTCGCCCTGGTCCCACTCCCGCTTGCAGACCCGAGGGTCCCTCGCCGCGGCGGCGAGCCACTCCACGCCGCGCGCCCACATCCGATCGCTCATCGCCGGCTCCGTGTGAGGCCCCCCGCCGGCCGCATGCCGACGGGGCATATGCATGGTGGTGGATATTTCTATGCGGCGGAAGGGGTGCGTCGAGGTACGTCGAGCGCGGCGAGGGGCGGCTGTGGCCCGGGTGCGGCCACGGGGCGGCCTCAGGTGCGGCTGGGCCCGCCCCGCGACGCGGTCAACGGCTCATCCGTCTGACGGAGCTCCGCCAGCAACTCGTTCTGTCCGGCGAGGAGTTCGGTCAGGATGCGGCGGGCCGCCCGCAGCAGCTCGGCGACGTCGCCGCCGGCGAGGGCGTAACTGACGGTCGAGCCCTCGCGGATCGACACGACGATCCCGGACCGGCGCAGCACGGCCAACTGCTGGGAGAGGCTGGACGGTTCGATCTCGATCTCGGCGAGCAGGTCCCGTACCGCCACCGGGCCGCCCTGGAGCAGCTCGAGGACCCTGATGCGCACGGGGTGGCCGAGCATGCGGAAGAACTCGGCCTTGGCCTGGTAGAGGGGCACCTGCATGGTCGGTCGCACGCTCCCTGCCGCTACTTGGTCCTGCGTCGTGTCGATCCTGGCGACTGAGGGGTCCGCACACCCCGCTGATGCACTGATGTGGATGTGCCGAGTTGAAGAAATTTTCACATCATGGGCATGCGAAGCCGCCGAGGAGGTCCGTCTACACCTCCAGCTCCGTCTCGATCCGCTTCAACTGGTGGCGGGCCATGGCGAGATTGGAGCGCTCGCGGTCCAGGACGAGGTAGATGAACAGACCGCTGCCCTGGCGGCCCTTCAGCAGCCGGATGAGGTGGTACTGACTGCCGAGGGTGATCAGGATGTCCTCGATGTCGCTCGTCACCCCGAGGTGCTCCATGGTGCGGACCTTGGCGCGGATCACGTCGGTGTTGCCCGCCGCCGCGACGTTGAGGTCGAGTTCCTTGCCGCCGCCGAGCGTGCCCAGCGCCATGCCGCTCGTGTAGTCCACGACGGCCGCGCCCAGCGCCCCCTCGATCATGGTCATCGTCTCCTTCAGGGAGATCTCCACATTCGCCAAGGCGACTCCTCCTGCCCGTTGCACGGGACCGGGCTCCTCCGGCCCCGCTCCTGCCCCGAACGTACGGAGACGACGGCGGGGGACGGTGAAGCGCTCCGGGACTGGCGCAAGACGGTTCGAAAGAGAGAGAACGCGAATCACTTTCTGATCGCGAACACACGAAAATCGTCCGAACGCCCAGCGGCGCTGCTTGCGGCGGGCCGGGGGAGCGGGCAGGGTTCCGTCCCGTGGCCACCTTGCTGATCGTCCATCACACGCCCTCGCCGAACTGTCAGGCGATGTTCGAAGCGGTCGTCTCGGGCGCGACGACGCCGGAGATCGAGGGCGTGCGCGTGGTGCGCCGGGCCGCCCTCGCGGCCACGGCCTCCGACGTCCTGGAAGCCGATGGCTACCTGCTGGGCGCGCCCGCCAACCTCGGCTACATGGCGGGCGCGCTCAAGCACTTCTTCGACCAGGTCTACTACCCGTGCCTCGACGGCACCCGGGGTCGCCCCTTCGCCTACTACGTGCACGGGGGCAACGACGTCACCGGCGCGGTGCGCGGCATCGAGGCGATCACGACGGGCCTGGGCTGGCGTCGCGCGGCCGATCCCGTCACCGTCACCGGCGAGCCCGGCAAGGCCGACCTGGAGGCATGCTGGGAACTCGGCGCGACGACGGCCGCGGGGCTGACGGAGTGACCGTCGGTCCCGCGGCGGACGCGTCCCTCAGTCCCAGAGCGGATACGTCACCACGCGCTCGAACTGCTCCGGCCGGTCCCCGGTGTACTCCAGGGTGATCCGGCCGTAGCGCTCCACGTCGGCCCGCTTCTCCCAGGGCTTCGGCTCGTCCAGCCGCACGATCACCCGGTACGAGCGGAAGGTCCCCGCGGCGCAGTAGGGCTTGCAGTCGTTGACGGCGTTGATCCCCGTGGCCCGCGCCGAGTCCGCGTCCCAGTGGCTCCACTTCAGCGAGAGGAGGCGGCTGTTGCCGTCGCCGCAGGCCAGGATGAAGTCGGCGGGCCGCACCTGCGGGTCCCAGAGACAGTCGACCAGGACGGGCACCGCGGTCTGCCGTGCGGCGGGCGGCGAGGCGGCCGGCGCGGCCGAGGCCGTGCCGAGCGTCGCGGTGAGTCCGAGCGCCGCAGCGAGCATGACCGCTGTTCTCGTCGTGTGTCCGCGCATGTCCGCTCCCGCACGGTCTGGGGAGCGGCCCTGTCCGCGTCCCGTGGAGGTTCCGTTCCGACGCTACGACGGCCCGCGCACGGGGGCCACTCGAACGGCCCAGCGCCGCGCCGCCCGAGCCGTGCGGCCAGGTGGGGCACAGCTGGATCACAGCGGCCGAAAAGATGTGCCGGTCAGGGTGAACTCCCAGTGGAGCATGGTCATTTCCAGCCGTTGTCTTGGCAGTCTCATGACAAAAATGGGAGTGCGATGTCACGCTGCTGCCGGACGTTCACCGTTCCTTCACGCGGACCGCGTCCACGCCACCCCCCACTTCTCACTCACCCCCCACCTCCCTCAGCCGGACGCCCGCAGACCCGCCCGCCCTGCCGTGCCGCGCGTCCGGGCCGACTCCATCCCGCCGGCCCGCCCCCACATCGGCCCGCATCCCGGGCCGACCGTCGCAGAAGGAGAAGTCCCTTGCCCCGGCGACACCGCCCGCTCCACCGGCGCAGACGCGCCGCAGTCCTCGCCCTCACGACCGTCGGCGCCCTGCTGACCTTCGGCGCCCCCGCCGGCCCGGCCGTCGCGGCCCCCGCCGACCCCGGCCCGGCCAAGATCACCGCCGTCCCGCGCGAGGGCGCCGCCCCCGTCGCCCTCACCCCCGCCCGCCGGGCCGCGCTGGTGCGCGGCGCACAGGCCGCGTCCGCCACGACGGCCGTCCGGCTGGCCCTCGGCGACCGCGAGAAGCTCGTGGCCAAGGACGTCATCCAGGACGCCGACGGCACCACGCACACCCGCTACGAGCGCACCTACGCCGGACTGCCCGTCCTCGGCGGCGACCTCGTCGTCCACGTCCGCGACGGCCGCACCACCGTGACCAAGGCGAGCGAGGCCACCCTCACGCTGGCCTCCCTCACCCCCAAGCTGACGGCCGCGGCCGCCGCCGGCCAGGCGCTCACCACCGCCCAGAACGCCGACGTCGCCCGCGCCGAGACCGAGGGAGCGCCCCGCCTCGTCGTCTGGGCCGGCCAGGGCAAGCCGGTCCTCGCCTGGGAGACGGTGGTCGAGGGCGTCCAGGACGACGGCACCCCGAGCGAACTCCACGTCGTCACCGACGCCTCCTCCGGCAAGGAGATCCTCGCCGCCGAGCACGTCCACACCGGCAGCGGCACCGGCCAGTACAACGGCGCCGTCGAACTCGGCACCACCCTGTCCGGCTCGACGTACCAGCTCGTCGACCCCGGCCGGGCCGGCCAGCGCACCTACGACCTGAACCGGGGCACCTCCGGCACCGGCACCCTGTTCACGGACGACAACGATGTCTGGGGCGACGGCACCCCGGCCGACCGCCAGACGGCGGGCGTGGACGTGGCCTACGGCGCCGCGGCCACCTGGGACTACTTCAAGGACGTGTACGGCCGCAACGGCATCCGCAACGACGGAGTCGCCGCCTACAGCCGCGCCCACTACGGCAACAACTACGTCAACGCCTTCTGGCAGGACGCCTGCTTCTGCATGACGTACGGCGACGGGGCCGGCAACGCCAAGCCGCTCACCTCGCTCGACGTGGCCGCCCACGAGATGAGCCACGGCGTCACCAGCGCCACCGCCAACCTCACCTACGCGGGCGAGTCCGGCGGCCTCAACGAGGCCACCTCCGACATCTTCGCCGCCGCCGTCGAGTTCCACTCCGGCACCACCGCCGACGTCCCCGACTACCTCGTCGGCGAGAAGATCGACATCAACGGCGACGGCACCCCGCTGCGGTACATGGACAAGCCCTCCAAGGACGGCGACTCCCGCGACTACTGGAGCTCGAGCCTCGGCAGCATCGACGTCCACTACTCCTCGGGCCCCGCGAACCACTTCTTCTACCTCCTCTCCGAGGGCAGCGGCGCCAAGACCGTCAACGGCGTCGCCTACGACAGCCCGACCTCCGACGGCAAGGCCGTCACCGGCATCGGCATCGAGAACGCCGCCGCGATCTGGTACCGGGCGCTGACCACGTACATGACGTCCTCCACCAACTACGCCGGCGCCCGCACCGCCACCCTCCAGGCCGCCGCCGACCTGTTCGGCGCCTACACCCCGACCTACCTCGCCGTCGCCGACGCCTGGGCGGGCGTGAACGTGGGCACCCGTATCGCCCTCGGCGTGAACGTCGCGCCCATCGGCACGCAGACCAGCGGCGTCGGCCAGGCCGTCTCCCTCCAGGTGGACGCCTACACCACCAACACCGGCTCCGCCCTCACCTACGAGGCGAGCGGCCTGCCCGACGGTCTCTCCCTCAGCGGGACGGGCCTGATCTCCGGCGTGCCGACCACCACCGGCACCAGCGCGGTCACCGTGACCGTCACCGACGGCACGGGCGCTTCGGTCACCGTCGCCTTCGACTGGCGTGTCGCCTACGTCTACGCCTCCTCGGCCCGCGTCGACATACCCGACGCCGGAGCGGCGGTGGAGTCGCCGGTCACCATCAGCGGCCGTCCCGGCAACGCCTCGTCGGCCACCGAGGTGTACGTCAACATCGTGCACACCTTCCGCGGTGACCTGACGGTCGATCTCGTCGGCCCCGACGGCACCGTCTACTCCCTGCTCAACCGCAGCGGCGGCTCCGCCGACAACGTCGACCAGACCTTCGTCGTCGACGCCTCCGCCCAACCGGTCGACGGCACCTGGAAGTTGCGCGTCCAGGACCGCGCGTCGATCGACGTCGGCCACATCGCGCGCTGGCAGCTCACTCCTTGATGTGACGTCCACTCCCTGATGTGACGTCATGAACCGTCGGGGGGGGGGGGGGGGGGGGGGCGCGGACAGGCCCCCAGGGCGGAGCGAGCACACGCCGGGCGGGGGGGGCG
>NZ_JBIARQ010000013.1:42814-260810 GCF_042890065.1 Streptomyces sp. NPDC002328
ATTTTTTTTTTTTCCCCAACATTTCTTTTTTTTTTTATCCCGCGCGGCCCCGCCCGCCCCCCCCCCCCCCCCCCCCCCGACGCGTTTCCCGTTCCCCGTACCGCGGCGGGTCAGGCGCGGCGGCGCGGCGGCGGGCCGCCGATGCCGGCGATCTCCGCCAACGGCGTGCCGCGCGCCCACAGTTGGAGTCGGGCGCCGTCGATCAGATAGGTGTTCCCCTGGCGAGCGGCCCACACCTCGTCCCGGTGCGTGAACGTGCCACGATGCACGACCAGACGCACCCGAGGCGCGGGACGCCCGGGTAATCGGCACGAGCAGGCGGTCTCCTCTCCGGGCAACGGCTCGGCCACCGGCCGGAACACCACGTCGATCAGCCGCCCCCGACCGTCCCGCGCGGCGAGGTGCGGGACGTCGTGCGCCGGGGGCGGCAGCACCCGCCAGCCGTCCCGCCGCAGCATCCGCGCCACGGCGAGCGCCAGCGCCGGCATGTCCAGCTCCGCCAGCTCCTCGGCCGTGTAGCGACCACCGCGCCGCCGGGTGGGCCGCCGGGACCGCCGTACCGCCACCACGACGACGGCGGCCAGCGCCACGACGGCCAGCACGGGAACCCACACCCCCACCGTCCGGCCGGCCAGCGCCAGCGCCGCGACCGTGCCGCACACGCACGCGACCAGCGCGGCGAGACCCGGCAGCGCCTCGCGCAGCCGGGGCCCGTAACGGCCCGCCGCGCGCAGCTCGCGCACCGCCCGCCGGCGCCGGGCGCGCGACGATTCGCCCGCCGGCGCACGCTCCGCCTTGTGTTCCCCCAGGGTCGGCACCCCCGCCCCCGACACGATCCGTGAAGGAGTGATACCCGCAGGGTGACCGCATGTCCCCGATCGAGGCTTTTCCGCCACGGCCTTGGCCGAAGACCGCCCCTCCGGTGAGGGCCGGAAGGGGGCCGTTGTCAGTGGCGGATGCCAAGCTGCTGGTCATGGACGAGGCTGACTTCATGAGGGGGCGGGTCTACGGCGCCGACCACGACGACGCGGGCCCCCGCCCCGACCGGGCCTACGCCGAGCTGGTCGGCGGCCCGCTCGACGGGCTGCTGCTCGACGTGACCGACCGCGCCGACGGTGAGCCGCACGAGGTGGCGCTGACGACGGAGATAGGCCGGTACGGACCCGGTGGCCGAGCCCTGTACGCACGCCGCCCCGCGGACGGCCGCCGTTTCGACTGGCGGGGCGACGCGCCCGGCGCTCCCTGACCGCCGACGAGCAGCGCGAACACGCCGGTGATGCGCCTGAGGCGTAGGAAGAGGATTCGGGGGTAAGCGCGCGGACATGAACGGGGTGATGAAGGCGGTGCGGATGGAACCTGTCCCGCCCGACGAAGGGTTCTTCGGGCCTGACGAGGGCCCGGTCGAGACGACGGCGGCGCTGGACGGTGAGGACGGATGCATCGCGGGGGCGCGGCATCTGACGGGGGATTTCCTCGCGCGCGTCCAACGCGAGCACGGGGTGCCGGTGTCGGCGCGGACCATGGATCTGTCCCAGTTGGTGGTGAGCGAACTGGTGACCAACGCGCTGCGCCACGCGCCCGGACCGGTCCTGCTGCATCTGCGCGTCATCGGCGCCGCGGTGGAGATCACCGTCTGGGACAGCGATCCGGGCATGCCCGCGCCGCGCGGCGCGGACCCGACCCGGGTGGGCCAGCACGGACTGGAGATCGTGATGGCCGTGGCCCAGGACTTCGACGTCGTACGGGAACCCGTCGGCAAGCGGATCGTGGCGCGCCTCGGCCTGCTCGACGGGCTCTGACCTGACGGCCGTCGAGCAGGCGCAGCGGGTTCAGGGACGCCAGGGCAGGGTGGAGCAGTCGGAGCGGGCCGGCTTGCCGTCGAGCCGGTCGGTCAGCCAGGAGAGCGCCTCGCCCTGGTCGGCGAGCAGCGGCGTGACGTGGTTGACGAGACCGTCGCCCAACGGCAGCAGCACGACGGGCTTGTAGGTCACGGCGGCGCCCTTCGCGCACCAGTCGACGGCGAGTCCGCGCGCCTGCCCGTGCGGCACGAGGTCGTCGGCGGTCCCGGTCGCGATCCGCACCGGGGACGCCGGCCGGTGCGTGCCGATGCGCTGGTCGGCCAGGAACGCCCTGAGCGCCGGCACCGACTCGATGATGTCGCCGAGGGAACGCCCGTCGGTGGTCCAGGTGTTGCTTCGCACCCCGTGGTAGGAGAAGAGGGCGTCGCCCACGCACATGGTCGACAGGTCCTTCAGGGCCGCCTTCCCGGCCGCGTTGAGATGGGCGTCGGCGATGGGCTTCAGCTCCGGGTCCGACTGCACGAACCCGCTGACCGACCAGCCAAGCGCCCCGGCGAGGCCGCTGCCGTCGATGGCCTTGGTGACGGCGACCAGGTCCGCGGGCGGGGCCCCGGCGTAGGTGCCGGCGAGCGGGACGTCGGGCGCGTAGACGGGCTGGAGTTCGGCGGCGGCAGCGGTGGCGCCGCCGCCCTGGCTGTACCCGTACAGCGCCACCCGGGAGTCGTCCGTGAGCGAGGTCCCGGGCAGTGACCGTGCAGCGCGCACGGCGTCCAGCACGGCGTGGGCCTCGTCGACCCGGTTGACGTAGGTGTGCAGTCGGTCCGTCGCGCCCAGTCCGGCGTAGTCGGTGACCACGACGGCGACGCCCCGGGCCAGGAGGCGGTAGATCGCGAGGAGCTCGTAACCGACCGACAGCGTCTGGCCGTTGAGGAGCAGCGGGCGTTCGAGGCCGAGGGAGGCGGCGCACTGGTCGCCCTGGCCCATGGTGCCGGGCGCGACGGCGACGAGGGGGCGCGGTCCGGAGCCCCGCCAGGCGGCGGTCGGTTCGAGGTAGGCGCCGGTGACGGCGACGGGCCGGCCGCCGGAGTCGGTGGACTTGTACATCAGGCGGGTCGCCCGGCCGGGCAGCGGGCCGTCGATGCCCGGCAGGCTCAGGGCGAGCGGCAGCCGTTCGCTGCGGACCAGGGCTCCGTCGGCCGCCGGCAGCGAGGCGGGCGGATTGTAGAAGGCGGGGATGGTGACGCCGCGCGAGACGACGGCGTCGTCCGACGGCGACGCGGCGGCGGCCGGGACGGCCGTCGTGCCGAGACAGGCGGCGGCCGTGACGGCCGCGGCGAGCATGCGGGTGGGGGCGGACATGGCGGACCTCCGGGGGGAGAGGGGAGGCCGAGCCTTCCTCTGCGGCTCGGGTGGGACGACGGCCCGGGTGGGGGTGGGCCGTCCGGCGCACGTTCGATCCGGGAACGGTCACGGTTGTTGGACGAACTGTCAGGACCGTAGCGGCAGAGGTGTTACCCGGGGTACTGGCCGGTAGGTTACGGTTCAGTAATATCGCTGCGGGCAGCGCGCCGATGACTCCGCGTCGATCTGCCTGCGCTGAGCGAGCCGGCCTGCCTGCGCTGATCGAGTGGTGACGGCCCCGGCGGGGGCGTACGGTCGAACGGTGAACCTGACGGTGGACGGGGTCGTCCGCCGATTCTCACCAGGGGCCCGCCCCCGAGCGGGCGACACGTCATGAGCAGAGCTCCGCAGCACACCTCCGCGACCGACACCGCCGCCCGTCAACAGGGCGGCGGCGGAAGCGTGATGGCGCTGCTGGTCATCGCCTCGTGTCAGCTGATGGTGGTCCTCGACATCACCATCGTGAACATCGCCCTCCCGGACATCCAGCGGTCCCTGGACTTCTCCACCACCAGCCTGTCGTGGGTCGTCAACGCCTACACCCTCACCTTCGGCGGACTGCTCCTCCTCGGCGGCCGGGCCGGCGACATCCTCGGCCGACGACGGGTGTTCGTCTTCGGCGTGCTGCTCTTCGTACTCGCCTCCCTGCTCGGCGGGTTCGCCCAGAACGAGGCCCAACTCCTCGGCGCACGCGCCCTCCAGGGCGTCGGCGGCGCCATCGCTTCCCCGACCTCGCTCGCCCTGATCAGCACCACGTTCCGCGAAGGCCCCGAACGCAACCGGGCGTTCGGGGTGTTCGCGGCCGTCTCCGCGGGCGGCGGCGCGATCGGGCTGCTCGCCGGCGGCATGCTCGTCGAGTGGCTGAACTGGCGCTGGGTTCTCTTCGTCAACGTCCCGATCGGCCTGCTCATCGCGCTGGCCACACCCCGCTTCATCAGGGAGTCGGAACGCCACCCAGGCCGCTTCGACATCACCGGCGCGCTGACCTCCACCGCCGGGATGGTCCTGCTGGTGTACGGCTTCATCCGGGCCGCCCAGGACGGCTGGAGCGACCCGCTCACCCTGGCCTCGTTCGCCGGAGCGGTCGTCCTGCTCGCCCTGTTCGTCCTGGTCGAGCGGCGGTCCAGGCAGCCGATCACCCCGCTGCACATGTTCGCCGACCGCAACCGCGCCGGCACCTACGGCATCATGCTGTGCCTCGCCGCCGCCATCTTCGGCATGTTCTTCTTCCTCACGCTCTTCGTGCAGAACGTGCTGGACTTCAGCCCCTTGCAGGCCGGCCTGGCCTTCCTGCCGGTCAGCGCGGTCATCGCGGTCGGCGCGGGACTCGCCTCCCGGTTCCTGCCGGTGTACGGCCCCAAGCCCTTCATGGTGGTGGGCGCCGTCCTGGCCGCCGCGGGCCTGGCCTGGCTCACCCTGACCGATGTCCACTCCACCTACGCGGGCAGCGTCCTCGGCCCGATGCTCGTGTTCAGCCTCGGCATGGGCATGGAGTTCGTCTCGCTGACCCTGATGGCGCTGTCCGACGTGACCACCGAGGAGACCGGCGCGGCCTCCGGCCTGCTCAACGCCATGCAGCAGGTGGGCGGTTCGCTCGGCCTGTCCATCCTGGTCACGATGTTCGGCACCGCCAGCGCCAACGAGGCGAGACGGCAGATCCCCGACTTCCTGGCCCAGGCGACCCCGCTCGAACAACTGCGCTTCCAGCGCACCGGCGAACTCCCGCCGCCCTGGTCCGACGAGGTCCTCACCGCGGGCATCTCGGCGGCCTTCGTGATGGCGGCCGTCTTCACCCTGATCGCGGCGCTCATCGCCACCCTGGTGATCCAGGTGCGCCCGTCCGACCTGGAACGGCTGAAGGGCGACGGGCCGGGCGCGATCCCGGGAGCGTGACGGCGGCGCCGCCGCGCCGCCGGGACGCCATGGGCTCCTCGACTCGGGTCGGAGGACCGGTCCGCCCGCGCCCCTCGGTCGTCATCGTCAGTCGGTCGCCAGCGTCAGTCGGTCGTCATCGTCAGCCGTCAGTCGTCCAGCGCGCCCAGCACCTTCCCGAGGTCCACGAACTTGAAGTTCGTCGCCGTGCGTCCCTCGGCCTCGCCGGCGTCGTCGTGCCCGTCCTGCACGACGAGCAGACCGTGCGGATACCTGCGCCCCAGCGGTTCGCTGAGCGCCGCCGCGCCGTCGCACTCCTCGGAGCCGTCCGGGCCCCCCGCCGTTGCCCCGACGCGGAAACCGGCCTCGTACTCGTTGTGCTCGGCGAGCTCGCGGTCGTAGGCGGCGAAGGTGTCGTCGCCCTGGCTGGACGCCAGCAGATACCCGTCGCCGTCCTTCTCGGTGACCAGCGTCAGGCCTTCGACGTCCGAGGAGAGCCGGTCGCCTCCGTAACCCGGGTCCTCGCCGGGCACGCACTCCTCGGTGGCCTCGTCGTACGTGCCCGGCACGCCGTACTCCCGCACGGTGTCGACGAGCCGGGGCGCGCCGGTGAGCGCGGCCGGCACGCGCCAGATGCCGACGTCCTCCTGACCTGCGTAGAGCGTGCCGTTCGCCGGGTCGACGACCATGCCCTCGACCTGCGGCAGCTCGCCCGGCTCCCCGCAGGGCGACCAGGACGCGCCGTTCGGCAGCCTGAAGGTCGAGGGCAGGGTCAGCGTGCGGACCTTGCGGTAGCCGACCTTGCCGTCGGTGGTGGCGGTCAGTTCGAGCAGGGCGACCGTGGTGCGCTCCCGCCGGCTCACCAGCGCGTAGCTGCGGCCGGTGGCCCGGTCGGTCCAGGTGGCGAGGCCGTACGCCGTGCGCTGCTCGTTGATCTCGGCCTGGTCCGCGGAGAACACCGGCGCGGCGGCCGGGTCGGTCACGTCGGTGAGGGGGCGCGAGGGCGTGCGCGGGTCGACGCGGTAGAAGCGGAGGCGGTCGTTGCCCCGGTCCGTGGTGACCGCCAGGTCGGCCCGGCCGGTGGACAGCTTCAGCCCGTGCAATAGGTCCACGTTGTTGAAGCGGCCCGGGGCGTCGTCGGGCCCCGGCCCGGCGGGCGCGGCGATCGACTGCACGAGGCGGGCGTCGAGGTCGTACACCCGCAGTCCGCCCTCCTTCGCGGTGGCGACGACGAGGCTGGCGTCGGGGCGGGCGGCGTTCCGCCAGATCGCGGGGTCGTCGGCGTCGGCGTTGCCGCCCGCCTCGTCGTCGTACAGCGGGGCGGTCTCGACGCGGGGCAGGACGGTCGGCAGCGCGCCGTCGCCCTTCGCGGAGGCGGGGAGCGCGGCGGTGAGGACGAGGGACGCCGTCAGCGCGGACACGGCGAACGATCGCGGAAGAGGTCTGGCCACGTCGACCTTCCTTCGGTAGCGGGCATGACAAACACGGCGATCTTGGTGGCGCGGTGGAACCGGGAGGGGGCGGCGGGGTGACGGGCAGGTGCCCGCGGGTGGAACAACAGCGGGAGGGGACAACAGCGGGAGGGGACAACAGCGGGTAGGGCAACAGCAGGATGGCACAAGGGAGTTGAGCCGCTGCCTCGTCTATGCCACCGAGTGCGCCAGCAGGTGGTCGACCGCGGCGGGGACGTCGGCGACCGTGTGGTGGGGGACGGTCAGACCGTCCGGCCAGGGGCGTCCCGCCACCCATATCGTCCGCAGGCCCGCCCGATGGCCGCCGTCGATGTCCGTCTCGGGGTTGTCGCCCGTCATCCAGTCCCTGGAGGTGAGCTGGGTGCCGCAGCGGGCCGCGGCCAGTTCGAACAGCCGGGAGTCGGGTTTGCGGACGTCGATGTCCCCCGAGGCGGCGATGCCGTCGACGAGGTCCGCGAGACCCGCGGCGCGGACCTTGGCGCGCTGGATGTCGGACGACCCGTTCGTGGCGACGCCGACGCTCCAGCCGCGCTCCTTCAGCCGGGCGAGGCTGTGCAGCACGGCGGGACGGCAGGTGACGGCCGCCGCCATGCGGTCTACGTACACCCGCCACAGGTGCCCGGCCGACTCGCGCAGCCCGAAGGTCTCGCGCAGCCGGGCGAAGTCGGCGCGCTCGGCGTGATCGGCCAGTTCCGTCCGCAGCCACCGCTCGATCTCGGGACCGTAGCCGTGGTCGTGGCAGAGGTCGGCCACGGCGTCCGCGAACGCGGCCGTACGGTCCACCAGGGTGCCGTCCAGGTCGAACAGGGCGAGGCGCATGCGCGAGACCCTACCCGGGCCGTGAACTGCCGCTGGGCCGCCCCGGGATGTCACCGCGACGGAACGTGTTTGCCGCACCGGGGAACGGCAACGCGAAGTCCATGAGTGAATCGAACGCCGAGACGAGCGAAGAGCGAGAGACGAAGAAGCGGGCCACCGCGGCCAAGGCCCGGCAGAGCGCGACGAAGGCGACCGCGCCGGCCACGCGTGCGGCCGACGGGGCCGCCGCGAAGACCGGCGAGGCCGCTTCGGCCGCCAAGCGGGGCGCGGAGCGCGCGGCCGAGGTGACGACCGGCGCCGCCCAGAGCGCGGCCCGGACCGTCGAGGTCGGCCGTCAGGCGATCATCGCGACCTCGGGGCAGGTCGCGGCGGGGGCGAAGACGGCGTGGACCGTGATCGCCCACCGGAAGCTGGTCGCCGCCGGCGTGGGCGCCGGCCTGACCGCGCTGTCCGCGGCCTCCTACGCGGTCGGCCGTCGCTCCGGCCGCCACACCCATGGTCCGATCACCCGCCTCACCGGCGGCCGGATCTGACCTCCGCGAGAACGGACCCCGCCCACCCCGGGCGGGGTCCGTTCGCATGCCGGGGCTGATCTGCTCCGCCCCTCAACTCCTCCCCCTCAGAGCCGACTTGGGCGACTCGGGACGCGACTCGGGCGGCGACTCGGACGACGCATGCCCGTACTCGGGTCCGCGCGGTGAAACCGGTTCCGCTGGGCACAAGCGGAAGTGATCTTCATCGAGGCTCCGGGAGGAATCGCCACCGTGACCGCGCCCACGCGCCCGCTGCGCCCTGTACAGCGCCGTCGTTTCGACCTCCGGTCGACGGCCCTCTTCTTCGTCTTCCTCGCCGTCCTGCTGAGCCTCGCCGTCCTGACCGCCCGCACCGCGGCGACCGCCGCCGAGCGGCACCCCGGCTGGGCGGTGGCGCTGCTGCTCCTGGCGGCCGGGGGCACCGTGGCCTGCCGTCGCGGCCGACGTCGCCGGTCCGCGCGCGGGATGGTGCGGCGCGCCGCCGAGGCGCTGGAGCAGGCTGCCGAGACGGCCGCCGACGAACTGGACCACACCGCGCCGGCGGCCCCCGCCGCCCACGGCGTCGCCCACCGCACGGCCGTGGACGAGACGACCGTGGTCCTGATTCCCGAGCCGGCGACAGCGCCGCCCTGCGGGACCGTGACGGAGCCGCTCGATCCGCCCGCGACGGCGATCGATCCCCACGACGTTCTGGATCCCTACGAGTTCGAGCAGGCGATAGCCGACCTGTGCGCCCGCGACGGCTGCACGGACGTGGAGGTGGTGGGCGGCGCGGGCGACCTCGGCGCGGACGTGATCGCCGTCGCGCCGAGCGGACACCGGCTCGTCATCCAGTGCAAGCGCTACGGCGACGGCAACAAGGTCGGCTCGCAGGACCTCCAGCGTTTCGGCGGCACCTGCTTCACCGTCCACGAGGCCGACGTCGCCGTCATCGTCACCACCAGCGACTTCACCGCGCCCGCCGTCGAGTACGCCGAGCAGTGCGGGATCGTGTGCGTGGACGCGGAGGGGCTGTGGGCGTGGGAATCCGGGGACGGGCCGCGTCCGTGGGAGCCGTACACCGTCGAGCGCTGACCGAATATCCGTGTTGATCCCGGTTCGCCCGCCGTGAAGTGGGCACTTGGCGGTGAGCTGTCGGCGAGCACGGGAGGCTGTTGTGGCGGTGCGGCATAACTTGATCAAGACGGACCCGGCGACGGTATGGGCCGTCCTGGCCGACGGGACGCGCTATGCGGACTGGGTGGTCGGGACGACGGAGTCACACCCGGTGCGCGGCCGGTGGCCGCAGGTCGGCGCGGAGATCGGCTACGAGATCCGTCTCGGCCCCGTCCGTCTCTCCAACGAGACCGTCGTCCGGCGCTGTGTGGAGGGCCGCGAACTGGAGCTGGAGGCCCGCGCCGGCGCGCTGGGCACCGCCAGGATCGCCATCGAACTGCGCCCCTGGGGCGAGCACTGCCTGGTGATCGTGGACGAGCACCCGCTGCAAGGAGCGAGCGGCGCGCTGCACAACGCCGGCGTGGAGGTGCTGATCCAGATACGACACCGCGCCATGCTCGCCCGCCTGGCCAAGGTCTGCGAAGCGGAGCAACGGCGCGGCACCGAGAACAGGACCACCCCGACGCCAGACACCCGTCCCGAGCCCGGTTCCGGTTCGGCGACAGGGGCCGGCCCGGCTTCGGGGGCCAGCCCCGCGACCGGGGCCAGCCAGGCGGCCGGGGCCAGCTCGGCGACGGCGACCGGTGCCAGCCCCGAGACTGGTGCCAGCCCCGCTTCCGGTGCCAGCCCCGAGACTGGTGCCAGCCCCGCTTCCGGTGCCAGCCCCGCGACTGGGGCCAGCCCCGCTTCCGGTGCCAGCCCCGCGACTGGGGCCAGCCCCGCTTCCGGTGCCAGCCCCGCGACTGGGGCCAGCCCCGCCAGCGGTAGCAGCCCGGCGACCGGTACCGGCCCCGCCCCCGACGCCCGCCCCGCCCCCGGCGGTGGAGCCTCCTCCCCGGCCGCCGGCGGTCGAGCCGCGTTCGGAGGCGCAGATGCCTGATGCCGTCGTGATCGGTGCCGGTCCGAACGGTCTCGTCGCGGCCAATCTGCTCGTCGACGCCGGCTGGGGCGTGGAGGTCCTGGAGGAGCAGCCCGAACCCGGCGGCGCCGTACGCCACGACCGGGGCGTGGACCCCGCGTTCGTCAGCGATCTCTTCAGCTCCTTCTACCCGCTGGCCGCCGCGTCCCCGGTGCTGTCGAGGCTCCGCCTGGAAGACCACGGCCTGCGGTGGAGCCACGCCCCACGCGTGCTGGCGCACCCCCTGAGCGACGGCCGGTGCGCCGTACTGGACCGAGCCGTCGACACCACCGCCGCCTCCCTCGACGTCTTCCACGCCGGGGACGGCGACGCCTGGGGGCGACTGCACGACGTCTGGGAACGACTGCGCCCCGACATCCTCGACGCCCTCTTCACCCCCTTCCCGCCGGTCAAGGCGGGCGCCCGGCTCGCCCTGCGGCTGCGCGGCGCGGGCGGACTGCGCCTCGCGCGCACCCTGCTGCTGCCGGTGCGGCGCATGGGCGACGAGGAGTTCGGGGGAGAGGGCGGCAGGCTGCTGCTGGCCGGCAACGCGCTGCACGCCGACCTCGCCCCCGAGGCGGCCGGCAGCGGAGGCTTCGGCTGGCTGATGTCCATGCTCGGCCAGACCTACGGCTTCCCCGTCCCGGTCGGCGGCGCGGGCGCGCTCACCGCCGCCCTCGTCCACCGGCTGCGGACGCGCGGCGGCGCCCTGCGCTGCGGTGTGCGCGCCGAGCGGATCCTCGTCCGGGGCGGCCGGGCCGTCGCCGTGCGCACCGCCGACGGCGACACGGTCCCCGCGCGCCGCGCCGTCCTGGCCGACGTGTCCGTCCCCGCGCTCTACGGCGGCCTGGTCGAGCCCGAGCACCTCCCGCCCCAACTGCTCGCCGATCTCCAGCGGTTCCAGTGGGACTTCGCCACCTTCAAGGTCGACTGGGCGCTCGACGGCCCCGTGCCCTGGACGTCCGACCGGGCCGCGCAAGCCGGCACGGTCCACCTCGCCGACGGCCTCGACGAGCTGACCCGCTTCGCCGCGCAGATCGCCATGCGGCGGATACCCGACCGCCCCTTCGCCCTGTTCGGCCAGATGACCACGGCCGACGCCACCCGCTCCCCGCGCGGCACCGAGTCCGCCTGGGCCTACACGCACGTGCCCCACGAGGTCACCTCGGACGCCGGGGACGAGGGCCTCACCGGCGCCTGGGACGAGAAGGAGCAGGAGCTGATGGCCGACCGGGTGGAGCGCCAGGTCGAACGGTTCGCCCCGGGGTTCCGCTCACTGATCCGGGCCCGCCGCGTCCTCGCCCCGCCCACCCTCGAGGAACTCGACGCCAACCTCCTCGGCGGCGCCATCAACGGCGGCACCACCGCCCTCCACCAGCAGCTCGTCTTCCGGCCGACGCCCGGTACCGGGCGTCCCGAGACCCCGGTGCGCGGGCTGTTCCTCGCCTCCGCGAGCGCGCATCCGGGCGGCGGCGTCCACGGCGCCCCGGGCGCCAACGCCGCCCGCGCGGCGCTGCGCCGCAACCTGCCCCCCGGCCTGCCCCGCCTCCAACGCGCCCTCGCCCACCGCGACCGCACGGGCGACCCGACCCGCTGACCCGGACGCGCACCCGGCACCGGACGAGAGGCATCGGCACCGCGAGCATCGGCACACCGCAAGCATCGGCACAACCCGCAACCATCGGCCCCCGCACCATCGGCCCCCGCACCCATCGGCCCCCGCACCCATCGGCAACGAGTCGGAGCGTCCCATGCCAGACACCCCCCTGGCCCACCGCACCGTCGTCGTCACCGGCGCCGCCCGCGGACTGGGCGCGGCCCAGGCGCACGCCCTCGCCCGGCGCGGCGCGCGGCTGGCGCTGCTCGGGCACGAGGGCCCGGCGCTGGAGGCGGTGGCCGCCGCGCTGCCCACCCCAGCCGTGGCCGTCGAGGTCGACATCACCGACGCGGACGCGCTCGCCCGCGCCGCCGAGACCGTCCGCGCCCGCCTAGGCCCGCCGTCCGCCGTCGTCGCCAACGCGGGCATCGCCGAGGGCGGCCCGTTCGAGACGGAGGACATGGCCGTCTGGCGTCGCGTCGTCGACGTCAACCTCACCGGCAGCGCCCTGACCGCCAGGACGTTCCTGCCCGACCTGGAGGAGACGGCGGGCTACTACCTCCAGATCGCCTCCCTGGCGTCGATCGGGGCCGCGCCGATGATGAGCGCCTACTGCGCCTCCAAGGCCGGCGTGGAGGCCTTCGCCCACTCGCTGCGGGCCGAGGTGGCCCACCGGGGCGTCGCCGTCGGCATCGCCTACATCAACTGGACCGACACCGACATGATCCGGGATGCCGACCGGTACGCCGTCCTGCGTGAACTGCGCGCGAACATGCCCCCGCCCGCCCGGCACGTCTACCCTGCGCGCGAGGTCGCCGAGCGACTGGCGCGGGCCGTGGAACAGCGCCGCACCGCCGTCTACGTGCCGGGCTGGCTGCGCCTCGCGCAGATCACGCGGGCGGCCCTGCCGCCGCTCGTGCTGCGCCGCTGCCGGCGCGCGCTGCCCCGGCTGGAGGCCGCCGAGGCCTTCGGCCAGACCGGGCCGCTCGGCGCCGGAGGGCGAGCCGACACCGAAGCCGCCCGTCCGGGCGGCCGACACAGCTGAACACTCCGCTCATCTGAGCAGGTCAGGACGCAAAGGGTCGAGCCGACGCTTGCACGCGTTCCGACCGGGGCACTCGGGAGAGCGCCGATCACCTCCGAAACCGCACCGAGGGGTGCGGAGGCGGCGCGGAAGCAGGGCGAGGGAGACGAACGTGACGGTGCGCATAGGCGTAGAAGAAGAGTTCCATGTGCTGGACGTGGAGAGCGGCCGTCTCGTGCCACGCGCCGACGCGCTGCTGGGCCGCACGGACACGGACGAGTTCACCCGCGAACTCCAGCAGACCGTCGTCGAGAGCAACAGCGGCGTCCACGACACCCTGGACGACCTCTTCAAGGACCTGACCGAGACCAGGCGGCGGCTCGACGCGGCCGCCTCCTCGCTGGGACTCGCCGTGGTCGCCGCCGGCACCGTCCCGCTGGCCCGCGTCACCTCCCACGACGTCACCGCCGACCCCCGCTACCGGCGCATGGTCGAGGACTACCGTCGCGTCGCCGACGAACAGCTCATCTGTAGCGCGCAGGTCCACGTCGACGTGCCCGACCGCGACACCGCCGTACGCGCCATGTGCCTGGTCTCGCCGTGGCTGGCGCCGCTGCTCGCCCTTTCGGCCAGCTCGCCGTTCTGGCTCGGGGCCGACACCGGCTACGCCAGCTGGCGGACCATGGTGTGGCAGCGGTGGCCCACCGCGGGACCGGCCGGCTGCCACTCCGACGCCGCCGACTACGACGCCGCCCTGGAGGAACTCATCGCCTCCGGCGTCATCAGCGACGCCGGCATGGTCTACCACGACGTACGGCCCTCCGCGCACCAGCGCACCCTGGAGCTGCGCATCTGCGACGCCTGCCCGCGCGTGGAGACCGTGGTGCTGATCGCCGGACTCTTCCGCGCGCTGGTGCGCGACGCCTGCGACCGCCTCGCCCGCAGCTCCGGGACCGGCTGCGACAACCGCCACGACCGCCACGACCGGCTGCGCGCCGCCGCCTGGCGGGCGGCCCGCTCGGGCCTCGAAGGCTGCCTGGTCCACCCCGAGACGCACCGCGCCGAGCCCGCCCGGGTGGTGCTGCGCGCGATGGCGGCTCGGCTGCGCCCCGCCCTGGAGGCCTCCGGCGACCGGCAGATCGTGGAAGCCCTGCTGGAGGAGGCCCTCGCCGCGGGCAGCGCGGCCGACCGGCTGCGGCGCACCGCCCAGACCGAGGACCTCCTCGCCAGCATCGACCTGATGGTCGCCGAGACCCGCGGGACCCGGGCGACGGCCCGCCCGTCCCGCCCCACCCGAGCCGTCGCCGCGCGACACGTGCACCCGTACGTCCCCACGGCGGCCCCGGCAGGACCGCCCGAGCCGTAGGCCCGCGCCCCTTGCCCGACCCCGTCCCCCACGACAAGGAGAGTCACCCCGTCATGTGCAGCACGCATCCCGCCCCGACACCGGAAGCCCCGGACGAACCGAGCCCCGAGCCGGCCCCGAGGGGCGGCGCGCCCGGCGGCCGGTGCCGCCCACCGGGACGCGTCGCCCCCGCCGGGGGCTTCGAGGGACGGAGGGCCGCGCGATGTGCGGGCTGAGCGGCGAGATCCGCTTCGACGGCGCCCGGCCCGACATCGCGGCGGTGGAACGCATGACGGACCGGCTCGCACCCCGCGGCCCCGACGGCCGCGGACTGTGGTCCCAGGGCCCGGCGGCCCTCGGACACCGCCGGCTGAAGATCATCGACCTGTCGGAGAGCGGCGCCCAGCCCATGGCCGACCCCGGCGCCCGCATCAGCGGCGTCTTCAACGGCTGCGTCTACAACTACCGTGAGCTGCGCGACGAACTGCGCGGCCTCGGCCACCGCTTCTTCTCCGACTCCGACACCGAGGTCGTGCTCAGGGCGTACCTGGAGTGGGGCGTCGACTGCGTACGGCGCTTCTACGGCATGTTCGCCTTCGCCGTCGTCGAACAGGACACCGGACGCGTGGTGCTGGCCCGCGACCGGCTCGGCGTGAAACCCCTCTACCTCGACCACACCTCGGAGCGCCTGCGGTTCGCCTCCTCGCTGCCCGCCCTGCTGGCCGCGGGCGGCGTGGACACCACGCTGGACCCGGTCGCCCTGCACCAGTACCTCAGCTGGCACGCCACCGTCGCCGCCCCCCGGACCGTCCTCAACGGCGTGCGCAAGCTCCCGCCCGCCACCGTCCGCACGATCGAGCCCGACGGCGCCCACCACGACCACCGCTACTGGCAGCCCGACTACACCCGGCGTCCCGAGCACGCCGGCCTGAGCGCCGAGGACTGGACGGACGCGGTGCTGGCGACGCTGCGCACCGCCGTGCGCCGCCGCATGGTCGCCGACGTCCCGGTCGGCGTGCTGCTGTCCGGCGGGCTCGACTCCAGCCTCATCGTGGCGCTCCTCGCCGACGAGGGGCAGACCGACCTGGCGACCTTCAGCGTCGGCTTCGAGTCGGAGGGCGGCGAGGACGGCGACGAGTTCGCCTACTCCGATCTCGTGGCCGCGCGCTTCCAGACCCGGCACCACCAGCTGATGGTGCCCTCCGACCGGGTCTCCGGCGCCCTGGACGCGGCGGTGCAGGCCATGAGCGAACCGATGATGAGCCATGACGCGGTCGCCTTCCACCTGCTGTCCGAGCAGGTCGCCAAGGAGGTGAAGGTCGTCCAGAGCGGACAGGGCGCCGACGAGGTCTTCGCCGGCTACCACTGGTACCCGCGGATGTCCGCGGTGCCGCGCGAGCGGGCCGCCGACGCGTACATCGACGCCTACTTCGACCGCCCGCACGACGACCTGGCCCGCATCCTCGAACCCGGCGTCCTGCCGGACCGTGACGTCTCCTCGGAGTTCGTCCGCGCCCACATGGCGGCCGACGGCGCGCAGACGGCGCTCGACGCCGACCTCCGGCTGGACACGCACGTGATGATGGTCGACGACCCGGTCAAACGGGTCGACAACATGACCATGGACTGGGGACTGGAGGCGCGCGTCCCGTTCCTCGACCACGAACTGGTCGAACTGGCCGCCGCCTGCCCGCCGGAGCTGAAGCTCTCCGGCGGCGGCAAGGGCATCCTCAAGGCGGTCGGCCGCAAGGTCCTCCCGCGCGAGGTCGTCGACCGGCCCAAGGGCTACTTCCCCGTCCCCGCGATCAAGCACATGGCCGGACCGGTGCTCCAGCGCGTCCGCGAGGCCCTGTACGCCCCCGAGGCCAAGGCCCGCGGCCTCTTCCGGCAGGAGTACGTCGCCGAACTGCTCGCCGCCCCCGACGCGCACCGCACCAGGCGAGGAGCCAACACGCTGTGGCAGATAGCACTGCTGGAAACATGGCTTCAGACGCACGCGATCCGCTGACCGGTCCTTCGCCGGCCCCGACGTCCGCTCCCGCCCGGCCCCCGGCGGGCGACACGGGGCGGCCCCCGGTGGACGGCACGAGCCCCCCGGACGACGCCCTCGGCTCCCGCCCGTCCACCACGGACGCCGTGCGCGCCGCCCCCGCGCCGCTCCCGCTCCCCGACACCTCCACCGCGCACGGCGCGCCGCAGCCCCTGCTGTCCCACGGCTGCTGGTACCCCTCGGCCGACCCCGACGGCCGAGAGACCGCCTTCATCTGCGACCGCGCCGGCGTGCCGCAGCTCTGGGCGGGACCGGTCGGCGGCGAGGACGTTCGCCTGCTGGACGCCGATCCGCAGCCGGTCACCGAGGTGTCCTGGTCGCCGGACGGACGGTGGATCGCGTACACGGTCGCGCCCGGCGGCGGAGAACTGACCCAGGTGCTGTGCGTACGCCCCGACGGGGCCGACCGGCACCTGCTGGCCGGCGGCGAACCCGGCACCTCCGCGCACCTCGGCTGCTGGCAGCACGACGGCACGGCCGTCGCCGTCACCGTCACGGAACCCGCCCCGCCGGACCGCCCGCACCTCGTCCACCAGGGCCCGCCCGGCCACCACCTGGAGTCCAGGACGCTGTCCGCGTACCTCGTCGACCCCGACGGCCTGTCCGCGCCCGTCCTCCTCGCCGCCGAACGCGCCGCCCCCACCCTCAGGGTGTGCGACCTCAGCCAGGACGGCCGGCTCGCCCTGCTGCGCCGGGGACCGCGCGGACGCCGCGAAGCCCTCGTCGTACGCACCCACGACCTGGCCGTGACCTGCGTGAAGCGGGTCGCCGACGGCGATCCCTGGATCGGCGCCTTCTCGCCCGACGGCGGCACCCTGTGGCTGCGCAGCGACGACGACCGCGAGTACGCAGCCCTCACGGCGATCCGCCTCGGCCCCCGAGGACAGCCGCTCGGCACCACCGTCGTCGCCGAACGCGCCGACTGCGACCTGGAGTTGTTGTTCCTCGACCGCGAGAGCCGCAACGCCGCACTCTCCTGGAACGTGAAGGGCGCCGGCGAACTGGAGCTCACCGCCCTGCCCCCGGCCCCGCCCCCGGACGGCACGGCGCTCCCGCTGCGGCCCGTGCCCCTCCCGCACGAGGTCGTCACCCGCGTCGTGCCCCTCACCGGCCCCGGCGGTCCGGTCGTCGCCCTCTCCGGCTCCCGCCGCCGCCCCGGCATCTGGCACGTCCCGTCCGGCGCGCCCGTACGCACCCGCTGGTCCTCCCGTGACGAGGACGCCGTCCCGCCGGGCCGGCCGCCCACCCGGCCCGTGCCGATGCACCCCGTCGCACGGGACGGACTGACCCTCGGCGGCTGGTACTACCGCGCCCCCGGCCGCTCCCCGGGCGAGCCCGCGCCCTGCGTCCTCCATCTGCACGGCGGACCCGAGGAGCAGGAACGCCCGATCCTGCACCCCCTCTACCACGAGCTGATCAGCCGCGGCCTGGACGTCTTCGCCCCCGACGTGCGCGGCTCGTCCGGCCACGGCCGCTCCTTCGTCGACGCCGACCTGGGGAAGGGCCGGTTCGCCGCCATCGACGACGTCGCCGACTGCGCGGCCCACGCCATCGCGCGGGGCCCGGCCGACCCGCGGCGGCTCGCCGTGATGGGCCGCTCCTACGGCGGCTACCTGGTGATGGCGTCCCTGGTGTGGCACCCGCATCTGTTCCGCACCGGCGTCGCCGTGTGCGGCATGTCCGACCTGACGACGTTCTTCGCCGGCACCGAGCCGTGGATCGCCCAGTCGGCCGCCCACAAGTACGGACACCCGGAGCACGACCACGACCTGCTGTACTCCCTGTCCCCGATGAGCCGGATCGACGCGCTCCAGGCCCCGGTGCTCGCCGTGCACGGCGAACACGACACCAACGTGCCCCCGGGCGAGTCCGAGCAGTTCGTGCGCGCGGCCCGCGACCGCGGCCTGGAGGCGCGGCTGCTCCTGCTGCACGAGGAGGGCCACGACTTCCGCCGCGCGGACAACCGCAGGCTCTTCCGCCGGACGGCCGCCGACTGGATGCAGCGCCATCTGATGGGCTGACACGCGCATACGACCCCTGGACGCGAGGCCTCACAGCGCGCCGGCGTCCGCCCCGCCTGCGTCCGTTCCGTCGACGTCCGCCCCGTCGACGTCCGACCTCCTGCGCACCACCATCAGCGCCGTGTCGTCGCCGGGCGCGCCGTCCGCGTGCCGCCGCAGATCGCGGTAGACGGCGGCCGGCACCTCGCCGGGCCGCACCCCGGACCAGACCGCCGCGCGCTCCTCCAGCGGATAGAAGGCGCCGGACGGATCACGGGCCTCGGTGACGCCGTCCGTGCACAGCAGCAGCGTGCCGCCGTGCGGGAACGCGAACCAGTCGACCGTGCGCGGCGTGGGAGCGAGCGCGTCGAGGCCCAGCGGGACGCACGGCTCGCCGTGCAGGACGGGACCGGTCTTGCCCCCGTCGAGCAGCAGGGGCGCGACATGGCCGCAGTTGATCGCCTGCACCTCGTCCCCGGAGTCCACGCCGAGGACCAGCGCCGTCACGAAGCGCTCGCTCTCGCCGACCTGCGCGGCGAAGGAGTTGTGCCGCAGCACCGCCTCCTCCAGCGCGTCCACGACGGCGGTGAGCGTGGGCTCGGCCACGGCCGCCTCCCGGAACGCGCTCAGCACCGCGAACGCCGCGCTGATCGCGGGCAGCCCCTTGCCCTGGACGTCGCCGATGAAGACCCGGCTGCCGTAGGGGGAGGCCACCACCTCGTAGACGTCGCCGCCCACCCGGCTGTCCTCCTCCACCGGCTGGTACAGCCCGTGCACCAGGAGCTGGTCCGTCATCAGCGGAAAGGGCCGCAACAACTGCCGTTGCAGCGCCGCCGCGGCGGACCGCAGCCGGGCGATCTCGCGCTCGCGGTGCACCCGCTGCGCCGCCCGCGCGACGCTGAGCCCGTTGAAGACGAGCGCGAAGACGACCGTGGCCACCGCGGCCGCGACCGTGTCCTCCGCCCGGTCGAACAGGGCGGCGACGATCGTGAGCGTCACCCACGCGGAGGCCACGACGGTCTGCCGTACCGTGCCCCGCCCGGAGATCAGCGCGGGCAGCACCACGAGGAACGGGACCAGCCGGGTCTCCCGGTCCAGGAAGACGCCGATGACGGCCAGCAGCACCGTCGTGCCCACCAGCCAGCTCAGTACCACCGACCAGCGCAGGGGCGGCGCCGGACCGCCCCAGCCGTCGGCCGCGGACGGGGCGTCCGCATCCCGTGACGTGCCCACCGGACCTCCCGCTCCCCGCGGTCCTCGGCGTCCCCCGAAAACGCCCTCCCCTCAAATATCCGCCCGACCCCGCCCCGGGCGCCCGCCGACCGGGGGACGCCGGAGCGACGCCGCCGCGACGCCGTGCCGCGCCGGGCCGGCGGCGGCCCGGCGTGGTGGAGTGGAGAGGTGACCGTGCTCGCCGTGCTCTTCGCCGTCCTGGGCGCCGCCAGCAACGCCATGGGGACGGCGTTCCAGCGCAAGGCCGCCGCCACCGTGCCGCAGGGCGGCGGACTACGGCTGCTGCTCGCGCTCGCCCGACGGCCCGCCTGGGCGATCGGCATCGCCGGCGTCGTGGGCGCCGCGGTCTTCCAGGCGCTGGCCCTGGTCAACGGACCCATCGCCCTCGTACAGCCCCTCTTCATCCTCGAACTGCCGTTCGCTCTGCTGATCGCCATCCCCCTGCTCGGCCTGCGGCTGTCCGCCGCGGGCTGGTGGGCGGTCGGGGCCGTGGTGGGCGGTCTGGCCGTGCTCCTGTTCTCGGCGGCGCCCGAGGAGGTCAAGGAACAGGCGCCCATGTCGCACTGGATCCCGGTGCTGACGGTGTGCCTGTCGGCGATGGCCGCCGCCGTGCTCCTCGCCCGCCCCGGCCGCTCGCCCCTCTTTCGCGCCGCCGCCCTCGCCTCCGCCGCCGCGGTCGGCAACGCCCTGACCGCCGCGCTGATGAAGTCCGCCACCGAGACCCTCGCGGACGACGGACTCGCCGCCTTCCTCACCACCTGGCAGACCTACGCCTTCGCCCTCGCCGGCGTCTGCGCGCTCCTGCTCCTGGAGAACGCCCTCCAGGCCGGCCCGCTGACCGCGTCCCAGCCGGCGCTGACCATCGGCGACGCGACGGTCAGCCTCGTCCTGGGCGTCACCCTGTTCGACGAACTGGTCCGCACCGGCTGGTGGCTGCTCCCCGAGGTGCTCGGCGCGCTCCTGCTCCTGTGGGGCGTGTTCCGGCTGACCCGCGTGGTGCCGAATCTGTCGGAGGTCGTGAGCTGAACCGGAGGGAGGCGTCGGGCTGGTCCCCGGGGGAGGCGTCAGGCCCCGACTTCGAGGGAGGCGTCGGGCCGGACCCCGAGGAAGCTCAGGCGTGCGAGAGGGCGAAGGAGACGAGGAAACCGCAGACCGTGACCAGGCCGATCGCCAGATGGGCGTCCTCGAACGCCTCGGGGATCATCGTGTCGGCGATCATGGCGAGGATCGCCCCGGCCGCCACCGCCGTCACCGCGGCGATCACGGCGGGGGAGAAGGCGCCCACCACGGTGTAGCCGAGGACGGCCGACACGGTGCTCGCGGCGGCGATCGCGCCCCAGACCCCGAACACGTACCCCTTGCTCCGGCCGGCCTTCCGCATCCCCGCCGAACTGGACAGCCCCTCGGGCACGTTGCTGATGAACACCGCCGCCACGGTCACCAGGCTCACCGCGCCGCCGTCGAGCAGACTCACCCCGATCACCGCCGACTCGGGCACACCGTCCAGCAGCGCCCCGAGCGCCAACGCCGTGCCGGAACCGCCCTGTTCGTCCTCTGACGGCTGCGCCTCGCCTTGCGCGGACCCGGAACGCTTGCGATGCCGTGCGCCCCGGCGGGCCAGCCACACATTGCCGAGGGTGTACGCCAGCGCGCCGCCGAGCGTCCCCACGGCGGCAGGGCCCATCCCGCCCTCCTCGTACGCCTCGCCGACCAGCTCGAACGAGACCGCCGACAGCAACACCCCCGCCCCGAAGGCCATGACCAGGGCGATCACCTTCTGGGGCACCCGCACCCCATATCCCACCAGGGCGCCGAGCAGCAGCGCCGAACCCGCCACCAACCCCCACAGCCCCGCTAGCACCGCATCAGACATACCGCCCCGCCTACCCTGAACACCGACGTGGACGCATCCTCTCGTCGCTCCTTCGCCCCGCGAGCCACGACGCGCGGACCGTGGCCGGGCCGCGCGTCATGGTGGCGGGTGGCGGGTCAGGCCACGCGGTGGACGAGCTGGGTGGTCAGTTCGTAGCGGGCCCCCACGACCGTCAGCGCGCCCGACGCTATGCGCGCGGCCAGGTCGGGCTCGGCCGTGAGACGGGTGCGGACGGCTCGTATGTTGGCGTCGATCGTCGCGTCGACGCGGGCGTCGCCCTCCTTGGTGCGGTCGATGGCCGGGCTGATCTGGTCGGCGAGGTACTGGATGTGGGCCGGCAGCCGGTCGCCCGACAGATCCGCCTCCACTGCCGCGCGCACGGCGCCGCAGGACTGGTGCCCGAGCACCACGACCAGCGGTATCCCCAGCTCCAGCACCCCGTAGGCGACGCTGCCGAGCACGGCCTCGTCCAGGACCTCGCCCGCCGTGCGCACGGTGAGCAGATCGCCGAGCCCTTGGTCGAAGACCAGCTCGGGCGGGACACGGGAGTCGACGCAGCCGAGGATCAGGGCGAAGGGGTGCTGACCCGACGTCAGGCTCGCGCGGACGGCGGGCGTCTCGTCCGGGTGCCGCTCGCGGAAGGTGCGCCAGCGCTGGTTGCCCGCCGCGAGCTCACGGAGGGCCTCCGCGGCGGTGGTGGGCCGGTGGGGGAGGTGGGGGGTGCCGGAGGCGCCGGAGTTCTTGGGGGTGAGGGGGGTCGCCGACGCGGGCGCCGATCCGAGGGCCACGCCGCCCAGGGCCACGGCCCCGGCCAGGGAACCGCGCAGCAGCGCACGGCGGTCGGGGGCGTGGTGGACGGATCTGTGAGGGGTGTCTTGAGAGTTCACGCACTGGAACGTATGACCGAGCGGGAAGCGGACCGTCCGCATTGCCGAATCATGGTGAGAGATAGGGAATTCGCGACCGGGCGTTGGCTCTCTCTTGGCGTCGGACAGGGCAGCCGTTGACCATGGTGCGACCGCCCGGCGTCACGCGTGATCTCTTTCTCCCCCTTGCCGATCACCCGCCGCCCCTCGTCCCCCGGCCGCGCTAGGTTCCTGACCGGCCCGAACTGCGGGCCGTACAAAGGGGGTTGAACCACTCTTGAAGCGCCGCCACACCGTCCTGTCCCGTCCGCTGCGCAAGCTCGCCGCCGTCGTCACGGCCACCACCGCGGCCGTCGCCATGACGCTGGCGCTCGCCCCGCCCGCCGCCGCGGCCACCTACCGGTACGACTGCCGCCGTCTCGCGGGCGCGGGCACGTACAGCAACCCCCTCGCGCTGGGCAATGTGACGGGCCGGACGGTGGTGGCCGTCGACTGCCCGCCCCTGACGTCCGGCGCGGGCTACGCCCACCGCTACTTCAGCTTCACCCTCACCCGGACGGCCCGCGTCCCGTCGTACGCGGGCGCTTCCTTCGTCCTCAACCGGACGCAGAAGTCCGCGGTCAACCCCTCGCTCGCGCGCGGCCCTTACACCATCATGCGCACCGGCGCGGGCCTGTGGACGTACGACCGCGGCGGCGTCGCCAACGGGCGGTACCTGCCGCTGGCCCCCCTGCCCGGCGGCGGGGTGCTCCCGGCCGGGACCTACCGGCTGAACATGCAGAAGCTCGACTCGCCCCTGCGGTCGCTCAGCACCCCCTGGTTCAACGTGGTCGTCGCCACCCCGTGACCGCCCCGACAGCCGGCCGGCCGCCCTTGACCGTCCTCACTCGAGAGTGGGCGGCCCCGGCTCGTAGGAGTCGATGACGAACGTGGCTTCGTCGTCGATCGCGTTCTCCTCGGGGTCCAGGGTGATCCGCACGGGACGTCCGCCGGCCGCGTACTCCGCCTCCGCGATGTGCGCCCCCTCGCTCCGGGCCTGCGTCAGCATTTTCAACAACGCCCCGATGGTGGGAACTTCGGCGGGCAGCCGCTGCAACTGGTCGCGGCTGTCCGCGTCGAGGCCTACCGCCGACGTCACCACCCCGTCGCGGACGACCACCCGGAAGGTCCCCGCCAGCACTTGGGTGCTCGACGTCAACGTGTAGAGGTAGGCGGCCGGTTCACTCCAGGTCGCCGCCCGCGGAGGCTCGCTCGTCCCACTGGGTTCTGGAGAGGCGGACCAGTCGCAGGCGGCGGTCAGGCACAGCAGCACGCCCGACAGCACGGCGGCGGACAGGGCACGAGGCCGTGAGTGCACGGCAGCGGTCATGGTGGCTCCCCTGAGTCGGAGTCGGTTACCGCTGTGACGTCGGACGCCCCGGAAACGTTCGAAATCCGTTGGACAACTCCCGCCGCCCCGACCAGGGTGGGCGGCATGCGACAGGAGGACATCTGGGACGCCGACGCGGCGCGGCGCTACGACACCCCGGGCGCCGGCATGTTCGCCCCCGAGGCGCTGGAACCGACCGTGGACCGGCTGGCCGAACTCGCGGGCGGCGGCAGGGCACTGGAGTTCGCCGTCGGCACCGGACGCGTCGCCGTCCCGCTCGCCGGGCGCGGCGTGCCCGTGACCGGGATCGACCTGTCCCTACCGATGATCGAGCAGCTGCGCACCAAGGCGGACGAGACCACGATCCCGGTGATCGTCGGCGACATGGCGACCGCCCGCGCCCCGGGCGAGTACGCGCTCGTCTACCTCGTCTACAACACGATCGCCAACCTGCTCACCCAGGAAGAGCAGATCGACTGCTTCCGCAACGCCGCCCGCCATCTCACCCCCGGCGGCCGGTTCGTGATCGAACTCTGGGTGCCCGAACTGCGCAGGCTGCCCCCGGACCGGCCGGCGACGGTCTGGCGCGCCGATTCCGGCTACGTCGGCCTGGACACCTACGACGTGCTCCGTCAGCACGTCGTCTCGCACCACTTCACGATCGACGAGAGCCGGCAGGCCCGGCTGGACCGCACCCCGCACCGTTACATCTGGCCCGCCGAACTCGACCTCATGGCCCGGCTGGCCGGGTTCGAGCGGGAGAGCCGGCACGCGGACTGGAGCGGCTCCGAGTTCACCGCCGACTCGCCCTCCCATGTGTCCGTCTACCGGCTCCCGCCGGACCGGGACGCCGAGGGCGATCGGCCGACTTGAGAGCCCCCTCGGCGGGTAGGCGGACGGAGAGAGAACGTCCGAACGGGAGGAACGAGACATGAGCAGCGTCATCCAGCGCATCAAGGACTTCGCGCGCAGCCCCCAGGGCCGCCGCACGATCGAGCAGGTCCGCCGCCAGGCCTCCGACCCCCGCCGGCGCTCCCAGGCCCGCCGGCTCCTCTCCCGCCTGCGCTCCCGCCGCTGACACCGGCCGCTCGGCAGGGGTGACTGCCTGTTCTAGAGTGACTGCCGTCAGTCAGCTCCGGAGAAATCCCTGTGACCGGGAGGTAGTCGCCCACCATGCCGACGGAAACGTTTGAGTTCCAAGTAGAGGCCCGTCAGCTTCTACAGCTGATGATCCACTCGATCTACTCGAACAAGGATGTCTTCCTGCGGGAACTCGTCTCCAACGCCTCCGACGCGCTGGACAAGCTGCGTCTGGCGGCGCTGCGGGACGAGGCGCCGGACGCCGACGTGTCCGATCTGCACATCGGGATCGAGGCCGACGCCGAGGCCCGCACGCTCACCGTGCGGGACAACGGCATCGGCATGTCCCGCGACGAGGTGGCGGACCTCATCGGCACCATCGCCAACTCCGGCACCGCCAAGTTCCTCGAACAGCTGAAGCAGGCCGACGACCCGGCCGGCGCCCAGAACCTCATCGGGCAGTTCGGCGTCGGCTTCTACTCCAGCTTCATGGCGGCCGACGAGGTCACCCTCGTGACGCGGCGGGCCGGCGAGACGCAGGGCACCCGCTGGTCGTCCCGCGGCGAGGGCACCTACACGCTCGAATCGGTCGAGGACGTCCCGCAGGGCACCGCGATCACCCTCCACCTCAAGCCGGCCGACCCCGAAAACCAGCTCCACGACTACACCTCCCCGTGGAAGATCAGGGAGATCGTCAAGCGGTACTCGGACTTCATCACCTGGCCGATCCGCATGGCCGCCGCGCCCGTCGCGCCCGCGGATCCTGCCGAGTCCGGTGAGGCCGGCGCGCCCGCCGAGTCCGCCGAGCCTGTCGCGCCCGAGACGCTGAACTCGATGAAGGCCCTCTGGGCCCGCTCGCGCGAGGAGGTGAAGGACGAGGAGTACCACGAGCTGTACAAGCACATCAGCCACGACTGGAACGACCCCCTGGAGACCATCCGCCTCCAGGCCGAGGGCACCTTCGAGTACCAGGCGCTGCTGTTCGTCCCCGCCCACGCCCCGCACGACCTGTTCACCCAGGGCTACAAGCGCGGCGTCCAGCTGTACGTGAAGCGCGTCTTCATCATGGACGACTGCGAGGCGCTGCTCCCGTCGTACCTGCGCTTCGTCAAGGGCGTCGTCGACGCCCAGGACCTCTCGCTCAACGTGTCCCGCGAGATCCTCCAGCAGGACCGCCACATCCAGCTGATGCACCGCCGGCTCGCGAAGAAGGTCCTCTCCTCCGTCAAGGACATGATGGGCGCGGCGCCCGAGCGGTACGCCACGTTCTGGCGGGAGTTCGGGGCCGTCGTGAAGGAGGGACTGGTCACCGACTCCGACAACCGCGACGCCCTCCTCGCCGTCTCGTCGTTCGCGACCACCCACGACGCCGCCGAGCCGACCACGCTCGCGCAGTACGTGGAGCGGATGAAGGACGGGCAGGACGACGTCTACTTCATGACCGGCGAGTCCCGCGAGGCCATCGAGAACTCGCCGCACATGGAGGCCTTCCGGGCCAAGGGCATCGAGGTTCTGCTGCTGACCGACCCGGTCGACGAGGTGTGGACCGACTCGGTGGGGGAGTACCAGGGCAAGCGGCTGCGGTCCGTCGCGAAGGGCGAGATCGACCTCGACGCGAACGACACGGACGAGCCCGCGGAGAGCAGGGAGAAGCGGGACGAGGAGTACGCCGGCCTGCTCGCCTGGATGAAGGAGCAGCTCGGCGAGGACATCAAGGACGTACGGCTGTCCTCCCGGCTCACCGTCTCCCCGGCCTGCCTGGTCTCGGACGCGCACGACCTGACCCCGGCCCTGGAGAACCTGTACCGGGCGATGGGCCAGGAGGTGCCCCGCACCCAGCGCATCCTCGAACTCAACCCGGACCACACGCTCGTGAAGGGCCTCAACCGCGCCTTCAAGGACCGCGAGGACCGCACGCCGCTCGCCGAGACCGCCGAACTCCTCTACGGTCTCGCCGCGTTGGCAGAGGGCGGGCGGCCGAAGGAGCCGGCCCGGTTCGTCCAACTCCTCGCCGACCGCATGGAACAAGCCTTGTAACCGGCGCAACTGCGGGGCGCTGGTACGGAGTTGTGACGAAGTGTGCGTGTTGCGCGGGGCCGAATGTCAGTGCCGTGGTGAAGGATGCGAAGGAAGTGAGATCAACTCCGGCCGGGCCGGGTAGGCGGTCTCGTGTCCCTGCCACCGGAAAGGCCCCCGTTGATATCGCCCAACCTCCGTTCCGGCGCTCCGCTCAGCCCCTCGGCGGCCGACGTCCTGCGCATCGTCAACGACTCCGGCACGCCCGTCTTCGTGACCGTCCACGCCAACGGCCGCCGTAGGTACAGCTATTGGCAGCCGCTGGACCCGCGCACCGGCCGGGGAGGGTGCTACACGGCCCTCCCCACCGCCGAGTGCGACCAGCTGCACGCCGCCGGCCGTATCGCCCTCGGCGAGCCCCTCACCGACCCGACCAGGACCATCTACCGGGTCCGGCCCACCCGCGCCGCGGCGGCCCCCGCCCGCGCGGTGCGGGAGGGGGCCCGCCCGAGGCCGAGGGCCGAACGGGGCCGCCTCAGGGCGGCCTGAGCGGCACGAGCCGGCTCAGAAGCCCGAGCCGAGCGTCTGCGTCGTGTACGCGCACTCCGTGTAGATGTAGCCGGACTCCAGCTTCGCCGTGTCCGACGCGGGCGAGGTGGAGGAGGTGCCGCCGCTCGACTTGTGCACGAAGTACGTGGTGCCCGGCGGCAGGCTGATGGTGCGCTGCGGGTAGTTCTTGCCGCTGTCGCTGCACGGCTCGAAGTACGGGCCGATGGTGCTGGCCAGCGAGTACGCGCGGCAGCTTCCGCACGCCTTCAGGGACAGGCTGCCGGTGACCGGCCCCGTGAACAGCACGGTCACCGCGTCCGGGCTGTCGTTCTTCACCGTCACCGAGATGCTGCCGCCGCTGCGCATCGTGGGCAGGCTCTTCCCGGCCGCCGGCACGGTCTGGGCGACCTCCGCCGCGATCGCGATCTTCTTCGCCAACGGGACGTTCTTCGCGGTCTTGTTGGCCGTGACGTACTCGTTCATCGTGGTCCGCGCGTCGTCGAAGTCGCCGTCCCGGTACTGGTCCACACCGCAGGTGTAGGTGCCCGCGGCGGCGCTCGCCGTGGCCCGCTGGGCGTCCTTGGCCAGAGCCGCGTCCACCCCGGCCTCCTCACCGGGCAGATCGGTGATCCGCGAGGCGAGAGAGCGCAGCCGCTGGACCGCCGTGCACGGCTCCGCCCCGCGCAGCCCCTTCTCCTCCCGGACGACCGCGGCGTTCACCGCCGGCTGGACCTTCGCCGCCGGCGCCGACTTCGGGAAGGTGGTGAGCAGTTCGCCGAACTGCGCACCCCAGGTCGACTGGTCGGCCGCGAGCCCCCGTGACGCGCACTCGTACAGCGAGGTCGCCAGACGGTCGTCGGGCCACTTCTCCCACTTGCCGAGGTCCGTCTTCGACACCCGGTCCGGGACCGTGCGCAGATACGTCAGCGGCGCGATCGCCGTGCAGTACTCGCCCTGCTCGTACGCGGCGCCGATCGTGGTGTAGTAGTCCTCCATGCGGCTCGGCACCCGGTCGGCCGCCCGGGAGCCGGGATGGTCGGCCACCAGATCCTCGTAGGCCTTCAGCGCCTTGCGGTAGTCGGCCTCCGCCGCGGTGAACTCCTTGCCCTCGGACGCCGCCACCAGCCGGTCGGCCTCCTCCAGCCGGTCCAGCAGCATCTGCTGCACCGCCTCGTCCCGCTCCGCGTCGTACCACACGACGCCCCCCGCCGGCACGGCGAGCAGGAGCAGCCCCAGCGCCAGCGCGAGCGGCGCGCGTCCCGGCCACACCAGCCGGGTGCGCAGACCGACGCGCGCCCCGTGCGCCGCCGCGAGCACGAGGAACACCGCGTACAGCACGATCGCCGCCCCGGGGACCCCGTCCGGGTCGGCCGGCAGCGCCGTGAACAGCAGAACGCCGGTGACGATCCAGCACAGCGCCATCAGGGCCCAGCGGCGCGTCAGTGCGTAACCGAGGCCCAGACCACTGAGGTTGAGCACCGCGACCGCGACCGCTCGCGCCCCGTCGGCGGGGGGCGGCGGCGGGGCCGCCGGCATCGGTGGGACGAAGAAACCGTTGTCGTATCTGCCGTACCCGCCGTCGGACATGGCGTCCTCCCCCGGTCAACTCCGCACGCCTGTCTGTGATTTGTCAGTGTACGAGTAATTGGGCAATGCCGACAGAGCAGGGCGGAGCGCCTGTGACGCCCGTTCCGCTCCCCACCGCTGGCTCCCGCCGGCTCCCGGTGGCCGCCTCTGCCCCGCCGGGCGGCGACGGGACGGGGGAACACGGGGCCGGTCCGCAGTCCAGGCACCCAGGCACAGGGAGGCGCCCAGGGCATGAACACCGGCATCCAGGACGCCTGCAACCTGGCCTGGAAACTCGCCCTCGTCGTCCGTGGAGAGGCGGGGCCCGCCCTGCTCGCCACCTACGACGCCGAGCGCCGCCCCGTCGGCGAGGAGGTCGTCGGCCGGACCGTACGGCACGCCACCCGGGGCTTCGAGTCCGAACCCGAAGCCCCCGCGACGCTCATGCTGCGCGAGGCCCAACTGCTCGTCGGCTACCGCGAGGGCCCACTCGCCGCCCGCCCGCACGGCCCCGCCGACGCGCCCCAGCCCGGCGACCGCGCCCCGGACTGCGCCGGACTGACCACGCCCGTCGCCGCCTACCCGCTGCGGCTGCTGGACGTCCTGCGAGGCCGCCCCGGACACGCGGTCCTCCTGTACGCGACCGACCTGAACGACCTGACGGAGGCCGCGGCGAGCACCGCGACCGCCGCCGGGACCGACGCCGCCGGAAGCGACGCCGCCGGAACCGACGCCGCCGGAACCGACGCCGCCGGAAGCGACGCCGTGGTGACGATCGCCGTCCTCGCCCGCGACATCCCGCCGACCGCCCCCGACACCCTCGCCGTCCCCGCGTACCGCGACACGGCCGGCGAGTTCGCCCGGCTCTACCGTCCCGACGGCCCGACCGGCTTCGTCGTGCGCCCCGACGGGCAGCTCGGCGCCCGCTTCCCCCTCGCCGACGCCGCGACCGCCCTCGCCGACTGCCTCGCCCTGCTCACAGGATGCGGTACTCCGCCCAGAACGGGCCCAGGTCCTCGTCCGTCGCCGACTGGGCGGCCCGCTTGAAGTCCGCGGTGCTGGAGACCCCGTACCAGTGGTCGCGGGCGTACCGCTTGAGCATCCTGGCCATGGCGTCCGCGCCGAGGACGGTCTCCAGACGTGCGAGGGCGCACGGGCCCGCCGTGTACACGACGTAGTACTCGCCGCGATGCGCGGACCAGTAGGCCATCGAGCGGGTGAGGGCGGTCTCCTCGCTCGGCCAGTCCGCCTCCGACCAGCACTCGCCGGTGTCCCAGCCGTAGAAGCGCGCGGTGGCGTACTGGGCGAAGCTCTCGTCCAGCCAGGGCGCGTCGTACTGGTCGTTGCCCACGATGCCGTACCACCACTGGTGGGCGATCTCGTGGACGGCTGCGCCGCCCTCCTCCGTGGTGCCGAGCAGGACCAGCCCGGGATACTCCATCCCGCCGCCGAACCCGGCGGTCATCACCAGGTCGATCTCGCCGTACGGATAGCGGCCGAACTCCTCGCCGAACCGGTCGACGGCGGCGACGCCGTCCTCGCGGTTCAGGCGCACGCCCTCGGCGGGCGCGTCCGGCGCCCAGTACGAGCGCACGAGCACGCCACCGGGAGAGGTCTCCGTCGCCGTGCGGAACGGGCCGGCCGCCCACGCGAAGTCCCGCACCCGGTGTGCGACGCTGAGCGTGACCGTGCGGCCGGGACCGCCGGGCAGGGTCCGGGTGCGGCCGGTCGCCGGGACCTCCAGGGCCGACGGATGGTCGAGGCGGACCCGGAAGTCGCCGACCAGGGCGTAGAAGCTCTCGCCCGTCGCCACATACGGATCCAGGTGCCAGCCCTTCTCGTCGTGCACGGCGAGCACCGGCAGCGCGTTGCCCAGGAACCGGAACGCGCCCTCCCGCCCGAAGCGGGCGTTGCGCTCGGGCACCGTGACGGACACGTCGAAGGCGAGGCTGGTGCGCTCGCCCCGCGTCAGCGGCTTCGGCAGCGCGATGCGCAGCGCGGTGCAGTCCACCGTGAGCGGCCCGGGAGTGCCCCCGCGCACCCCGGACACCGTGACGGGGGAGGGCGCGCCGGGCGAGCCGCACCCGTCGACGCCGTTGCCCCACAGGCGTACGTACACCTCGTGCAGGGGCCGGGCGGAGGCGTTGCGGAACGACACCCGCTGCCGGCCCGTCCAGCGGGAGCCGTCGGCGTCGGCCCGCAGCGTCACGTCGTAGCTGAGGCGGTCGGGCGTCGCGGCCGTGACGCTGTCCGGCCGGGCCGGCGGAGCGGCGACGGCGTCGGCCACCGTGGCGGCCGTCGCCACGAGCGAGGCGAGCAGCGCGATGAGCAGACGGCGAAGGGCAGTTGAGGACCACACGGGTGAGGACCACACGGGTAACGGAGACATGGCAGCGGATCCTGCCACACGACACCGCCGTCCGACCCCCTTCCGATGGTGGTGATGCCTGCTTTCGGATGACTCGCCCGTCTGTCGCCGAAGCCATCGGCCCGGCATCCCGCACGATCGCTGTCGGCCGGGTCCTCCCCGCCCACGGCCCCCGCCCGTCCGTCCGGAGGCAGCAGTGCACATCCTGCTCGTGGCCAGCGCGTTCAACAGTCTCACCCAGCGCGTCCACGCCGAACTGCGCGACCACGGCCACACCGTGGCGGTCGAACTGGCCCTGCCCGGCAGCTCGTTGACCGAAGCCGTACGACGGCACGCGCCGCGGCTCGTCCTGGCGCCGATGCTGAGGACGGCGATCCCCCGGGAGGTGTGGTCCGCGCACACCTGCCTCGTCGTCCACCCCGGCCCCGTGGGCGACCGTGGCCCGTCCTCCCTCGACTGGGCCCTCCACGAGGGCGTCGACCAGTGGGGCGTCACCGTCCTCCAGGCCGACGAGGAGATGGACGCCGGCGACGTATGGGCCACGGCCCCCTGCCCCCTGCCCCCGACAGGCAAGAGTGACCTGTACCGCAACGAAATCGCCGACGCGGCCCTCAAGGCGGTCCTGCTCGCAGTCGCCCGCGTCACCTCCGGCACTTACACGCCACGCCCCCAGAACCCGTCCGACGCGCCGCACCCCCAGCGCCCGTCCGACGCGCCGCACCCCCAGGGCCCGTCCGACGCGCCGCACCCCCAGGGCCCGTCCGACGCGCCGCATGCCCAGGGCCCGTCTGACGCGGCGCGCCCCCAGGGCCCGCCTGACGCGCCGCATGCCCAGGGCCCGTCTGACGCGCCGCGCCGCCAGGAACCGGCTCATGAGCCGCACTCCCAAGGTCCCGCTTACGCGGGGCACTCGCTGGGGCCGGCTGACGCGCCGCGCTGCCAGGGACCGGCTCATGAGCCGCATCCCCAAGGTCCGGCTCACGCGCCGCGCTCCGAAGACCCAGCTGACGCGCCGCGTCGCCAGGGACCGGCTCATGAGCCGCACTCCCAGGATCCGGCGCAGGCCCCGCATCCCCAAGACCCGGCCCAGGCCCCGCACCCCCAAGCCCCGGCCCCCACCCCGCACCCCCAGAGCCCAGCCCCCACAAACCACACCGGTCCCCGCACCCGCCCCTACCTCGACCAAAGCGTCCGGCGGATCGACTGGGCCGGGGACTCCACGACGACCGTTCTGCGGAAGTTGCGGGCCGCGGATTCGCAGCCCGGTGTGCTGGACGCGTTGCTCGGTGGTGAGTGGTATCTCCATGGCGGGCACCCGGAGGGCGAGCTGCGGGGCCGGCCCGGGGAGTTGCTGGCCACCCGGACGGGGGCGGTCTGCCGGGCGACCAGGGACGGCGCGGTGTGGATCCCCGAGCTGCGGCCCCGGCGCGTCCCCGGAGCGCCGCCCACCTTCAAACTCCCCGCCGTCCAGGCCCTCGGCGACCTGCTGCCCGCCCTGCCGGAGGCCGCCCTGCCCCCGCTGTTCGACGCACGCCGCCCCACCTGGGCGGAGATCCGCTACCGGGAGGAGGGCAACGCGGGCTTCCTGTCGTTCTCCTTCCCCGGCGGCGCGATGAGCACCACGCAGTGCAGGCGCCTGCTGGCCGCCTACCGGGAGGCCTGCGCGCGCCCCACCTCCGTGCTGGTGCTGGGCGGCGCCCGGGACTTCTTCTCCAACGGCATCCACCTCAACGTCATCGAGGCCGCAGCCGACCCCGCCGCCGAGTCCTGCGCGAACATCGAGGCCATCGACGACCTCGTCGAAGCGGTCCTCACCACGACCGACCGCCTGGTGATCTCGGCCGTCGCGGGCAACGCCGCCGCGGGCGGGGTGATGCTCGCCCTGGCGGCGGACGAGGTGTGGTGCCGCTCCGGAGCCGTGCTGAACCCCCACTACCGCCTGATGGGCCTGTACGGATCGGAGTACTGGACGTACACCCTGCCCCGCCGGGTCGGCCCCGCCGCGGCCGAACGCCTCATGAGCGAGGCCCTGCCGGTGAGCGCGGCGAGCGCGGAGCGGCTCGGCCTCGTCGACCGCGTGCTCGACCACGGCCCGGGGGACTTCGCCGCCGAGACCGCCCGCCTCGCCGCCCGGCTGGCCGCGCTGCCGGCGAGCGCGGCCCGCATCGCCGCGAAGAAGTCGGCGCTGGACCGGCTGGAGAGCACGACCCCGCTCTCCGGCCACCGGGAGCGCGAGCTGACCCGCATGCGCGCGACCTTCCTCGACCCCGACGCCCCCTACCACGCCCTGCGCCGCGCCTTCGTCCGCAAGGAACGCCCCCCGCACACCCCGCCGCATCTCGCTGCCACCGCTCCCTGAACGCGGCTCCCTGAACGCGCCCGGCGCGCACCCGCCGCCCACCCGCCGATTTCAAACGTCTCCGACGCCCCGGAACGCACATCACCGCAACGGCCCAGGCAGACGTCACCTCACGAGCGGACGGCTGATACGAAGAACGCTGACGGTCGAAATGCAGACCTTCATCCCATTCCTCCCCAGGAGGCGGTCCCATGACTGAGGCGACGCCGGACACGGTCGGCGCTGCGGACGCCGCAGGCGCGCCCGCCGACGAGGCGCCCCCCATCCACATCCTCTGGATCAACGCCGGGCTGAGCTGCGACGGCGACTCGGTCGCGTTCACCGCGGCCATGCAGCCGAGCGTCGAGCAGATCGTGCTCGGGGTCCTGCCGGGCCTGCCGAAGATCGCCGTCCACTGGCCGCTCATCGACTTCGAGTGCGGCCCGGTCGGCGGCGCGGACACGTTCATCGAGTGGTACTTCAAGGGGGAGCGGGGCGAGATCGACCCGTTCGTGCTGGTCATCGAGGGCTCCATCCCCAACGAGGACATCAAGCCCGAGGGCTACTGGTGCGGCTTCGGCGACAACCCGGAGACCGGCCAGCCGATCACCACCAGCGAGTGGATCGACCGGCTCGCGCCCAAGGCCCTCGCGGTCGTCGCCATCGGCACCTGCGCCACCTACGGCGGCATCCACGCCATGGCCGGCAACCCGACCGGCGCCATGGGCGTCCCGGACTACCTCGGCTGGGACTGGAAGTCCAAGGCCGGCATCCCCATCGTGTGCGTGCCCGGCTGTCCGATCCAGCCCGACAACTTCTCCGAGACGCTCACCTACCTGCTCTACCAGGCGGCCGGCTCCGCGCCGATGATCCCCCTCGACGACAAGCTCCGCCCGAGCTGGCTCTTCGGGGCCACCGTGCACGAGGGCTGCGACCGCGCCGGCTACTACGAGCAGGGCCAGTTCGCCCTGTCGTACGACTCGCCGAAGTGCCTGGTGAAGATCGGCTGCTGGGGTCCCGTCGTCAAGTGCAACGTGCCCAAGCGCGGCTGGATGAACGGCATCGGCGGCTGCCCGAACGTCGGCGGCATCTGCATCGCCTGCACCATGCCCGGCTTCCCCGACAAGTTCATGCCGTTCATGGACGAACCCCCCGGGGCGAAGGTGTCCAGCAACGCCAGCGGCGCCTACGGCGCGGTCGTGCGCAAGCTGCGGTCCCTCACGGCCAGGACCGTGGACAAGGAGCCCAAGTGGCGGCACACCGGCGACCGGATCACCACCGGCTACCGGCCCCCCTGGTGAGCCGCCGCCCCACCCCGACCACCCACCCCGAACACCCCCAGCTCCCGCGCGACGAAGGGCACGGCACACACGATGGCACCGACGACGAAGACGGCCGGCGACGGCAGCGGCCTGGTGGAGATGGCCTGGGACCCGATCACCCGGATCGTGGGCAGCCTGGGCATCCACACCAAGATCGATTTCAAGCAGAAGCGGGTCGCCGAGTGCTACAGCACGTCGTCGGTCTTCCGCGGCTACAGCGTCTTCATGCGCGGCAAGGACCCCCGCGACGCCCACTTCATCACCAGCCGCATCTGCGGCATCTGCGGCGACAACCACGCCACCTGCTCGGTGTACGCGCAGAACATGGCGTACGGCGTGAAGCCCCCGCACCTCGGCGAGTGGATCATCAACCTCGGCGAGTCCGCAGAGTACATGTTCGACCACAACATCTTCCAGGAGAACCTGGTGGGGGTCGACTACTGCGAGAAAATGGTCAAGGAGACCAACCCCGGCGTCCTCGAACTGGCCGAGCGCACCGAGGCGCCGCACGCCGGGGAGCACGGCTACCGCACCATCGCCGACATCATGCGCTCGCTCAACCCCCTCGAGGGCGAGTTCTACCGCGAGGCGCTCCAGGTCAGCCGCTACACACGGGAGATGTTCTGCCTCATGGAGGGCCGCCATGTGCACCCCTCCACGCTCTACCCGGGCGGCGTCGGAACCATCGGCTCCGTGCAGCTCTTCACGGACTACCTCAGCCGCCTCATGCGGTACGTCGAGTTCATGAAGCGGGTCGTCCCCCTGCACGACGACCTGTTCGACTTCTTCTACGAGGCCCTGCCCGGCTACGAGGAGGTCGGCCGCCGCCGCGTCCTGCTCGGCTGCTGGGGCGCCCTCAACGACCCCGAGTACTGCGACTTCACCTACGCCAACATGACCGACTGGGGCCGGCGCATGTTCGTCACCCCCGGCGTGATCGTCGACGGCAAGCTCGTCACCAACGACCTCACCGAGATCAACCTCGGCATCCGCATCCTGCTGGGCAGCTCCTACTACGAGGACTGGCAGGGGCAGGAGCAGTTCGTCACCCACGACCCGCTCGGCAACCCGGTCGACCCACGCCACCCGTGGAACCAGCACACCATCCCCGCCCCGCAGAAACGGGACTTCGACGGCAAGTACAGCTGGGTCATGTCGCCCCGCTGGTTCGACGGCAAGGACCACCTCGCGCTCGACACCGGCGGCGGCCCCATCGCCCGCCTGTGGTCGACCGCCCTGTCCGGACTCGTCGACACCGGGTACGTCAAGGCCACCGGCCACAGCGTGGTGATCAACCTGCCCCGCACCATGACCCGGCCCGAGGCCACCTTCGAGTGGAAGATCCCGCGCTGGAGCAACGCCCTGGAGCGCAACCGCGCCCGCACCTACTTCCAGGCCTACACCGCCGCGGTCGCCCTGCACTTCGCGGAGAAGGGTCTCGAGGAGGTCCGCGCCGGACGCACCCAGACCTGGGAGAAGTTCGAGGTCCCGGACGAGGGCATCGGTGTCGGGTTCACCGAGGCGGTGCGCGGCGTGCTCTCGCACCACATGGTCATCCGCGACGGCAAGATCGCCAACTACCACCCCTATCCGCCGACCCCCTGGAACGCCAGCACCAGGGACACCTTCGGCACGCCCGGCCCCTACGAGGACGCCGTGCAGAACACCCCGATCTTCGAGGAGAACACCCCGGAGAACTTCAAGGGCATCGACATCATGCGCGCGGTGCGCAGCTTCGACCCCTGTCTGCCCTGCGGCGTCCACATGTACGTCGGCGGCGGCAAGACCGTGCAGAAGATGCACGTCCCCACCGGCCTGAGCGGACTGGGCGGATGAGCGCCACGACATCCCGGCCCCAGCACGCCGGCACCGGAGCACAGCCCGAGCACGCCGGCGCCGAAGCACGACCGGAGCGCTCCGACGCCGGGGCGCGGCCCGTGAACGCGGAGGAGACCGGGCGCCGGATCGAGGAGGTCCTCGACCGGCTGGCCACGTCCGGCGACCCGGCGGCCGCCGCGGCGGCCGAGGAACTCGTGCGCTCCCTCATGGACTTCTACGGCGCCGGACTCGCCCGCGTCCTGCGGCTGCTGTCCGCCAGCGGCGAGCCCCTCGGGACGCTCCTCGGCGACGAACTCGTCGCGAGCCTGCTCGTCCTGCACGACCTCCACCCCGAGGACCGCGCCACCCGTATCGCCCGCGCCCTGGACAACGTCCCCGAACACGCCCTGGAAGTCGTCCACTTCGACGAGGACAGCGGCGCTCTGACCCTGCGCTCCCGGACCGGCGGGGGTGGAGGCGGGGGCTGCGGCTGCGGCACCGGCGTCCAGCAGGCGGCCGAGCAGGCGCTCGCCTGCTTCGTGCCCGAGGTCAGGTCCGTCGAGGTGCGGACCGCCCCCGCGGAGCCCGCCCTGCTCCAGATCGGCACCGGGCCACGATGAACACCTCCCCGGCATCCATGCCCCGGTCGGCCGGCCTGCGCAGGTTCCTGACGGAGCGTCAACCACAGCCCGAGCGGTGCGAGTTGTGCGCGGTGGCCGTCGGTGACGCCGACCACCGCCACCTCGTCGACACCGAACGGCGCGCTCTCGTCTGCGCCTGCACCCCCTGCGCGCTGCTGATGGAACGGCCCGGCGCGGCGGCGGGCCGCTTCCGCACGGTGCCCTCCCGCTACCTCACCGACCCCGGTCACCGACTCGACGACCGCGCCTGGGAGGCGCTGCGGATCCCCGTCGGCGTCGCCTTCTTCTTCCGCAACGCGGCGCTGGACCGCCTGGTCGCCCTCTACCCGAGCCCCGCCGGGGCCACCGAGAGCGAACTCGAACCGGCCACCTGGACGGACGTCCTCGGCGGCAGCCGGCTCGCCGAACTCCTCGAACCCGACGTCGAGGCGCTGCTGCTGCGCCGCGCCGACGGCCGCTGCGACTGCCACCTCGTGCCCATCGACGTCTGCTACGAACTCGTCGGACGCATGCGCCTGCTCTGGCAGGGCTTCGACGGCGGAGCCGAGGCCCGCGCCGCCCTCGACGCGTTCTTCGCGGACGTCGAACGGCGCGCCCGGCCCGTCGGCGGGACGGGGGCCACGTGACGGAACTCGCCTTCGCCTGCACCGGCGTTCGCGCCGACCGGTACGCCGCCGGACCCACCCTCGTCTTCCGGCTGCGCGTCACGGCGGCCGACGGCGCCCGGGTGCACGCCCTCGCCCTGCGGTGCCAGCTCCGTGTCGAACCCGCCCGCCGCGGCTACGGACCCGACGAGGCCGAGGCGTTGACGGACCTCTTCGGTGAACGCTCCCGCTGGGGCAGCACGCTCCAGCCGGTGCAGTTCGCCGAAGTGCCGCTGATGGTCCCCGGCTTCACCGGCGAGACCGAGGCCGACCTCGTCGTGCCCTGCACCTACGACATGGACATCGCGGCCTCCCGCTATCTGTCCGCGCTCGCCGACGGCGAGATCCCCCTGCTCATGCTCTTCTCCGGCACGGCGTTCACCGGCGCGGGCGGCTTCCAGGTCGAGCCCGTCCCCTGGGACCGCGAGACGGCGTACCGGATGCCCGTCGCCGTCTGGCGGGAGATGATCGACCAGCACTTCCCCGGCTGCGGCTGGATCCGGCTGCCCCGCGACGCCATGGACGCCCTTCTCGCCTACCGCTCACGGCACGCCCTGCCCTCCTGGGAAGCGACCGTGCGCGCCCTGCTCGACACCGCCGACGACGGCGGCAGTGACGGAGGCGGGAGCGACGGCGGCGAGGGCCGCGGAGGCGGCGGCGCCGCCCCACCGCGGACGGACCCGTTCCGCGCACTCACCGGCACCACCGGAAGGACGAACCCGTGACCGCGACCGCGTTCGCCCCGCAGACCGAGGAACGGTTCGCGCTCGCCCGCCAGGTCGCCGACGCCGTCCTCTTCGAGGGCTACGTCCTCTACCCGTACCGGGCGTCCGCCGCCAAGAACCGGCTCCGCTGGCAGTTCGGGGTGCTCGTCCCGCCCGGCTGGGGAGCCGACCGCGAGGAACACGACTTCCAGCACACCGAGTGCCTGATGGAACCCAAGGCCGGCGCGACCCTCTCGGTCGAACTGCGCTTCCTGCACGCCCGCCGGCGCACCGTGCAACGGCTCCGCCCCGACGGCGATTTCGAGAATGTCCCTGAACTCCCGCTCGAAGACCGGGTGTTGATGCCCTGGGACGAGGGCGGCGAGGAACGCGTCGAAGTGGTCGCGCGCGTCGAGGAGTTGCTCGGTGACGGCGTCACGGTCCCGTTCCGCCGACCCGTGCGCGAGGACGCCGAACCGGTCCTGGACGAGGCCGGCCGGACCGTCGGCCGACTGCTCCGGCGGTGCGAGGAGGTCAGCGGTGAGCTGCGGCTGTCCGCCGTCGAACTCGACGGCCCCTACCGGGTCATGCGGCTCACCGCCGTCGTCGAGAACACCACCGCCTGGACGCCCCCCGACGGCGGCGGCGACCGGGACGCGGCCCTGCCGCACTCCCTGGTGGCCTCCCACCTCCTCATGGCCCTGAGCGCCGGATCGTTCGTCTCCATGACCGATCCCCCCGAGTGGGCCAAGGGCGCGATCGCCGGCTGCCGCAACCTGCACACCTGGCCCGTCCTCGCCGGGGAACCCGGCCGCGCCGACCTCGTCCTGTCCTCGCCGATCATCCTGGAGGACCACCCGGCGATCGCCCCGGAAAGCCCCGGCGCGCTCTACGACGCCACCGAGATCGACGAGATCCTCGCGCTGCGCACCGCCGCCCTCACCGACGACGAGAAACGCGAGGCCCGCGGCACCGACGAACGGGCCGCCGCCGTGATCGACCTCGCCGACTCGATGCCGCCCGAGGTGCTGGAACGCCTGCACGGGGCGGTGCGCAGCCTGCGCGAGACGACCCGCCCCGGCACCACGGCGCACGCGGCGCCCTCCGTGGGCGGCTTTTCCGACGGCTTCCCCGACGAGCACGGAGTGCCCCGCCCGGACACCCCCTGGTGGGACCCGGCGAGCGACGCCGGCTTCGACCCCGCGCACGACCGCGTCCTCGTCGACGGCCGGTCCCTGGGCGCGGGCAGCCGCGTGACGCTGCGCCCCGGCCTGCGCCGCACCGACGCGCAGGACCTGTTCCTCCAGGGCCGCACCGCGCGCGTCGAGGCGGTCCTGCACGACGTGGACGGCGCGGTGCACCTGGCCGTCACCGTCGAGGGCGACCCGGGCGCCGACATCCGCCGCGAGCAGGGCCGATTCCTGTACTTCCAGCCCGACGAGATCACCCCCCTGGAGGACGACGCATGAGCCTTCCCGGGCCGCCCGGCGCGAGGACCCTCGTCGCCGGAATCGGCAACATCTTCCTCGGGGACGACGGCTTCGGCGTCGAGACCGCCCGTATGCTCGCCGAGCGTCCCCTGCCCCCGCACACCGAGGTCGCCGACATCGGCGTACGCGGCGTGCACCTCGCCTACCAGCTCCTCGACGGCTACGACACCCTCGTCCTCGTGGACGCCACGGCGCGCGGCGGGGTCCCCGGCACGCTCTACGTCATCGAGCACGACGGCTCCGGCGCGGACGAGAGCGGGGACGCCCCGGCGCTCGACGGCCACCGCATGACCCCCGACTCGGTCCTGGCGCTGCTGGACACCCTCTGCGCGAGCGCCGGCGGGGAGCCGCCGCGCCGGATCCTGGTCGTCGGCTGCGAACCGGCCTCGGTGCAGGAGCGCATGGGACTCAGCACGCCGGTGGCCGACGCCGTACCGCAGGCCGTTCGGCTGATCGAGGAACTGCTGCGGGACGACCGACCGGAACGGTCCGCGACGCGGGCCACGGCCGGGGAAGCATCCAAGTGAGGAGAGACGCAATGAAGAAGAACATCATCGGCGGCGCGGCGCTCGTCGCCGTGGGCGTCCTGGTCCGGGAGGTCCTCCCCGACATCCGCCGCTACCTGCGGATCCGCCGCATGTGAACCGCGCTCCGGACGCGGCGGTCCGGATGAGCGGGCAGCCGTGCGGCACGAAGACCGCCCATGTGCCGCGCGGCTGCGTCGAACGGCGTACCCGGCCACGGGCGACGGCGTGCCGGGCCACCGCCCGCGGGCTCCTCGCCTCTAATGGGACATCGCCGAGGCCGGCGCAGGCCGGCCCGGCCCCGGGAGGACCGAGACCCATGCACGAGATGTCCGTCGCACTGGCGGTGATCGACCAGGTCGAACAGGCCGCCGCACGGGACGGGAACGTCACGGCGGTGCGATCCGTCCGGCTCCAGGTCGGCGAACTCGCCGGCGTCGTGCCCGACTCCCTCTCCTTCTGCTTCGAACTGGCCTGCGCCGGCACCGTCCTGGAAGGCGCCGAACTCGTCACCGAGGCGGTGCCCGCACGCGCCCGCTGCGCGCCCTGCGCCCACGAGTGGGCCGTCGGCATGCCGCCGAGCCTGACCTGCCCCCGCTGCGGCGGGACCACCGCCGACCTGCTCTCGGGCCGGGAACTCCAGATCGTCAGCGTGCACTGGGAGGACGACCGGACGCACGCGCAGACCCGCGAACCGATCTCCGAGGAGTGCTGAACCATGTGCCGTGTGGCCGACCTGCAACAGGCCGTGCTCGCCAAGAACGACGCGTACGCGCAGAGCCTGCGCACCGAGCTGGCGGCGCGCGGCGTCGCGGTCGTCAACCTGCTGTCCAGCCCCGGCAGCGGGAAGACCGCCCTGCTGGAACGCGAGCTGCTGCTCGCCCGCGAGCGCTCCGTCCCCGTCGCCGCGCTGACCGCCGACCTCGCCACGGAGAACGACGCGACCCGCCTGGCCCGTTCCGGCGTCCCCGTCAAGCAGGTCCTCACCGACGGGCTGTGCCACCTGGAGGCGGCGATGCTCGGCCGCCACCTCGACGGCTGGCTGCCCGACGACACCCGGCTGCTGTTCGTCGAGAACGTCGGCAACCTGGTGTGCCCGGCCTCCTACGACCTGGGGGAGACGCTCAGGGTCGTCCTCGCCTCCGTCACCGAGGGCGAGGACAAGCCGCTGAAGTACCCCACCGCCTTCGGCCTCGCCCATCTCGTCGTGGTCACCAAGACCGACATCGCCGAGGCCGTCGACTTCGACGAGGCCGCGTTCCGCGCCAACGTCGAGCAGGTCAACCCGGGCGTCGAGGTGCTCATGACCTCGGCGCGCCGGGGCAGCGCGGTCGGCGCGCTGCTCGACCGGGCGACGGCGGCGGCGGACGGCGCGCCCGTTCACGAACCGGTCATGGCCCGCTGCACGTCCGCGCTCGGACACGGACACACCCATGACCACGGTCACGATCACGTCCATAACCACGGGCACGACGACGGGCACGGTCACGATCACGCGCACAGCCACGACGACGGCACCGGCGCCCTCGCCCACACCCACTCGTGAGCGGACCGCTGCCCCCCGCCGCCGTCACCGACGCCGGCCCCGACGACACGCCACGCCGTCGGCGCGTCACCGTACGGGGCGTGGTGCAGGGCGTGGGCTTCCGGCCGTACCTGTACGGCCTGGCCACCGAACTCGCCCTCGCCGGACATGTGACCAACACCCCGGAGGGCGTGGTGGCCGAGGTCGAGGGCACCGCCTCGGCCGTGGCCCGGTTCTGCGACCGAATCGCCCGACACGCGCCCCCGCTGGCCCGGGTGGAGTCCGTCCACCACCAGGAGCTGCCCGTGACGGGCGGCAGGGGCGGCGGCCCGTTCACCATCCTCGCCTCCCGCGCCGACGGCCCCGTACGCACCCTGGTCTCCCCGGACACCGCCACCTGCGCCGCCTGTCTGGACGAGCTCGCCGACCCCGCCGACCGGCGTCACCGCCATCCCTTCGTCAACTGCACCCACTGCGGCCCGCGTTTCACCATCGTCACCGGCGTCCCCTACGACCGGGCCCACACCACCATGGCCGGCTTCGCCCTGTGCCCCGACTGCGCCCGCGAGTACGCCGATCCCGGCGACCGGCGCTTCCACGCGCAGCCGGTCGCCTGCCCCGCCTGCGGCCCGCGCCTGCGACTGCTCGTACCCCGGGCCGACGGCGGCGCGCCGGAGGCCGCCGACGCCGACCCCGTCACCGAGGCCCGCGCGCTGCTCGCCCGGGGCGCGATCCTCGCCGTGAAGGGCCTCGGCGGCTACCACCTCGCCTGCGACGCCACCGACCGCACCGCCGTCACCCTGCTGCGCCACCGCAAGAACCGGGGGGACAAGCCGTTCGCCGTCATGGCCCGCGACACGGCGGACGTCGAGCACCTCGTCCGGCTCGGCCCCGAGGAACGGAGCCTGCTGGAGAGCGCCGCCCGGCCCGTCGTCCTGCTGCGCCGGCGGACGGACCCGGCGTACCCGGCGGGCGCCCCGCGGCCGGCCGAGGCCGTCGCCCCCGGCAGCCCCGACCTCGGCGTGATGCTCCCGTACACGCCCCTGCACCATCTGCTGCTCGGGCTGCCCGGCGACCCCGAGGGCCCCCGGCTGCTCGTCATGACCAGCGGCAACGCGGCCGGCGAGCCCATCGTCACCGACGACGCCGAGGCGCTGGAACGGCTGGCGCACCTGGCCGACGCCTGGCTCACGCACGACCGACCGATCCGGGTGCCGTGCGACGACTCCGTGGTCCGCGTCAGCGACGGGGAGCCGCTGATCGTCCGCCGGTCCCGCGGCTACGCCCCGCTGCCCGTGCCGCTCCCGCTGCCGGTCGGGCCGGCCCTCGCCGTCGGCGGCGACCTCAAGAACGCGTTCTGCCTCGGCGAGGGCCGCCGGGCCTGGCTGTCCGCGCACATCGGCGACATGGACGACCTCGCCACCCAGCGCGTGTTCGAGCACGCCGTCGCGCATCTGACGTCCCTCACCGGGGTGCGCCCGGCGACGCTGGCCGCCGACCGCCATCCCGGCTACCGCTCCACCCGGTGGGCCGACCGGAGCGCGGCAGGGCGTCCCGTCGTGCGCGTCCAGCACCATCACGCGCACATCGCCGCCGCGATGGCGGAACACGGGCTGGACGGAGCCCGGCCGGTCATCGGCGTCGCCTTCGACGGGACGGGCCACGGTGACGACGGCGCGGTGTGGGGCGGGGAGATCCTGCTCGCGGACTATGACGGCTTCACCCGGTTCGGGCACCTGGCGTACGCGCCGCTGCCCGGCGGCGACGCGGCGGTGCGCCGGCCGTACCGCATGGCGCTGGCCCACCTGCGGGCGGCCGGCATCGACTGGACGGACGACCTCGCCTGTACGTCCGCCTGCCCGGCCGATGAACTTCGTGTGCTGTCACGGCAGTTGGAGCGCGGACTGAACTGCGTCCCCACCTCCAGCATGGGCCGGCTCTTCGACGCGGTGTCGTCGCTCACGGGCATCTGCCACCACTCCGGCTACGAGGCCCAGGCGGCCGTCGAACTGGAGGCCGCGGCGCTGCACGCGCCGTCCGGGGACACCACTGCCTATGAGTTCGCACTTCGCGCGCCGGATTCGGACGTGGGAGTCGGGAACGGTGGCGGTGGCGCGGTGCGGGCCGATCCCGCACCCGTCCTCGCCGCGATCGTCGATGACCTGAGGGTCGGTGAGCCGCCCGCCGTGGTCGCCGCCCGCTTCCATCGGGCCGTCACCGGCCTGGTGCACCGGATGTGCGTCCGGGCGCGCGAACGGCACGGGCTGGACACGGTCGCCCTGACCGGAGGGGTGCTCGCCAACACCCTCCTTTCCTCGGCCTGCGCCGAGGCACTGCGCCGTGACGGCTTCACGGTCCTGCGGCACCGCCTGGTGCCACCCAACGACGGCGGCCTGGCGCTCGGCCAGCTCATGGTGGCGGCCCGTGCCACGAACCGGACCGCGACCACCGACTGAGCGACAGCGAGGAGAGGCCCATGTGTCTGGCGGTACCCGGCAGAGTGCTGGACATCGAGGAACGCGACGGCACCCGGATGGCCACCGTCGACTTCGGCGGAGTGGTCAAGGAGGTGTGCCTGGAGTACCTGCCCGACCTCCGGGTCGGCGAGTACGCCATCGTCCACGTCGGCTTCGCCCTGCAACGCCTGGACGAGGAGTCGGCACAGCGGACGCTGGAGCTCTTCGCCGAACTCGGCATGCTCCAGGAGGAGTTCGGCGACGCATGGGAGACGGCGGCGGCCGAGGCGGGCGTCGACTCCGTGAAAGAGGTGCGCAACCAGTGAAGTACATCGACGAGTTCCAGGACCCGGACCTGGCCCGCAGGCTCCTCGACGACATCCACGCCACGGTGACCCGGCCCTGGGCGCTGATGGAGGTCTGCGGGGGACAGACGCACAGCATCATCCGGCACGGCATCGACCAACTCCTGCCCGACGAGGTCGAGTTGATCCACGGACCGGGCTGTCCCGTGTGCGTGACACCGCTGGAGGTCATCGACAAGGCCCTGGAGATCGCCTCCCGTCCGGGCGTGGTCTTCTGCTCCTTCGGCGACATGCTCCGGGTGCCGGGCACCGGCCGGGACCTGTTCCAGGTGCGCGGCGAGGGCGGGGACGTACGCGTCGTCTACTCGCCGCTCGACGCCCTGCGGATCGCGCAGAGCAACCCCGACCGGGAGGTGGTGTTCTTCGGCATCGGCTTCGAGACGACGGCCCCGCCGAACGCCATGACGGTCCACCAGGCCCGCAAGCTGGGCGTCGGGAACTTCAGCATGCTGGTGTCGCACGTCCGCGTGCCGCCCGCCATCGAGGCGATCATGGCGTCGCCGAGCTGCCGCGTGCAGGGCTTCCTCGCGGCCGGGCACGTGTGCAGCGTGATGGGCGTGGGGGAGTACCCCGAACTGGCCGAGCGCCACCGGGTGCCGATCGTCGTGACCGGGTTCGAGCCGCTGGACATCCTCGAAGGCGTCCGCCGGACCGTCCGCCAGCTGGAACGCGGCGAGCACACCGTCGACAACGCCTACGCCCGCGCCGTCCGCCCCGAGGGCAACCCGGCGGCCAGGGCCATGCTGGAGGACGTCTTCGAGGTCACCGACCGCGCCTGGCGCGGCATCGGCGTGATCCCCGGCAGCGGCTGGCGACTCGCCCCGAAGTACCGGGACTTCGACGCCGAGCACCGCTTCTCCGTCGACGGCATCCAGACCCGCGAACCGGCCGAGTGCCGCAGCGGCGAGGTCCTCCAGGGACTGCTCAAACCGCACGAGTGCGAGGCCTTCGGCACCCTGTGCACGCCCCGCACCCCCCTCGGCGCCACCATGGTCTCCAGCGAGGGCGCCTGCGCCGCGTACTACCTGTACCGGCGGCTGGACCTGACCCCCACGACGGCCCGGGAGGCGACCCCCGTTGTCTGACACCACCGAGTCCCGCGGCGACATCGAGTCCTGGACCTGCCCGGCCCCGCTGCGCGACCGGCCGCGCGTCGTCATGGGGCACGGCGGGGGCGGGGCGCTCTCCGCCGAGCTGGTGCAGCAGATCTTCGCGCCCGCCTACGGCGGTCAGACGCTGGCGCAGTTCGGCGACGCCGCCACCGTCTCCCTGGGCGGCGCGCGGCTCGCGTTCTCCACCGACTCCTTCGTGGTTCGGCCGCTGTTCTTCCCCGGCGGCAGCATCGGCGACCTCGCCGTCAACGGCACCGTGAACGACCTCGCCATGAGCGGCGCCCGCGCCGCCTACCTCTCCTGCGGCTTCATCCTGGAGGAGGGCGTCGAGATGGAGACGGTCGGCCGGGTCGCCGAGGCGCTGGGCGCGGCGGCGCGCGCGGCGGGCGTCGAGGTGGCGACCGGCGACACCAAGGTGGTGGAGGCCGGCCACGGCGACGGCGTCTACATCAACACCGCGGGCATCGGCCTCGTCCCGGCCGGCGTCGACCTGCGCCCGCAGCGGGTCGTCCCCGGGGACGTCGTGATCGTCAGCGGCGCGGTCGGCGTCCACGGCGTGGCGATCATGAGCGTCCGGGAGGGGCTGGAGTTCGGCGTGGACATCGAGAGCGACTGCGCCGCGCTCGGCGGACTCGTCGACGCCATGCTCGCCGTCACCCCCGAGCTACACGTGCTGCGCGACCCCACGCGGGGCGGCCTCGCCGCCGCGCTCAACGAGATCGCGGCGGCCTCCGGCACGGGCGTCGTCATCCGGGAGCGCGACGTCCCGGTCCCGCCGGCCGTGGCCAACGCCTGCGCCATCCTCGGCCTGGACCCCCTGTACGTCGCCAACGAGGGCAAGCTGGTCGCCTTCGTCCCCCGCGAGCACGCCGACGCCGTCCTCGACGCGATGCGGGCCCATCCGCTGGGCGCGGACGCCGTGATCATCGGTGAGGCGGTCGCCGCCCACCCGGGCATGGTGGTGGCGCGCACCGGGCTGGGCGGCACGCGCGTGGTCGACCTGCCGCTGGGGGAGCAGTTGCCACGGATCTGCTGAGGGGCGCGCTGCCGGGAGGGGCGCGCTGCCGGGAGGGGCGCACGCCGGTGTGCGCCGACGTGCGCGGTTGCCGATATGTGCGATTGTCGACGTGGCTAACCGGGCCTGCGCTTGGACGGCGGGTCCTGCGGGTCCACGCCGGTCGTCGCGGAGGCGTCGCGGGTACCGCTGGGACGCCGGGAACGCCCCTTGGCTCCGGTGTCCCGCATCCCCGCTTCGCTCTCGCCGCCGTACTCCTCGCCGCGCGCACTGTCGCTCTCGACCGTGTCGCCCGGAACGGACTTCGACTCCTGTGCGGACTTCTTCCGGCCGCGGCCCTTCTCGCCGGCGTGCTCGGTATGGAACGAACGGTGGGCGCTCGGGTTCTCCTGCTGGTGGGTCTCGTCCACATCGGGAGCCCAGCCGTGCTGCCCGGTGCCCTGGTGACGGCTCGGACCTTCCCCGTGCGGGGGCTCGGACGAGCGTGGATTCTTCGGCATGGGGCGACCTGCCTGTTCAGTGGGGGGACGCCGGTAGGGCGTCACCGCGATAGGAAAAGTCTCCCACTGTGGGACATAACGGTCATATCAGAGACTTACCGCCGCCGGAACCCGCTGGTGATGCGCTGCCAAGGGGAACGCGTGGCTCCGAAACCGGTCTCGTGGGTCCAGATGTGCGTGCAGGACGGGCACTGGAGGTGGAGCAGGCTGCCGGTGTTGGACAGCAGGTACCGCCAGTGCGAGGAGCAGGTGCGCCGCTCCTCGCACGCCTCGCACCCCTGGCTGTCGTCGCACGCGGGGCAGGCCACCCAGGCCCGCCGTCCTCTGTCGGCCTGCGGGTCAAGAGGCAGCACGGCCGCCCCTCCCCGCGGGGAGCACGCCGGCCCGGACCAGCTCGTCGTACACCCGCCGCTGCTCCTCGCTGAGACCGGAGTACAGCAGCTCCTGCGCGGCTTCCTCGTCGCGCAGGACGGCGACGGGATCCCATTCGGGGCCGAGCGCGTCCAGGACGTGGGCGCGCCGTTGCATCTCGTGCGCGGTCAGGTCGACGGAGAAGTCGACCGGAGCGGGGGATTCGGAGCACATGCCCGCGAACTTAGGTAGACCTTCCTGGGAGAGGCAAGAGCGCGTGGGAGAAGTCACAGCAGGTCGGCGACGCTCTCGCCACCCCTCATGAGGGTTCTTGCAGCACCGAGAGCACGTTCCCGGCAGGATCCGTGAACCAGGCGATGAGCGGGCCCCCACCCCGGAAGATGCCCTTCTCGTCGGCCGGAAGCTGCTCGTACCGCTGGAACTCCACACCCCGCCGCCCCAGCTCCTCGACGGCCGCCTCGATGTCGTCCACGGGGAAGTTGAGGATCGTGAACGTGGCCGGCGTGTGGTCCGGCTTGGGGTACACCAGGACGTCGTTGTCGCCCGCGATGTGCAGTGTCAGTATCCCGTTCTGCTCCGACACCCTGAGGCCGAGCGTCTCTCCGTAGAACTTCCGAGCCGCGTCGACGTCGTCCACGGAGAACCCGCCGTACGCCTTCGTCGCACCGAACATGACCGCCTCCCGGGTCTGTGGTTCCGGTCCGTCGTAGGTGATGACCGCGCGGCTCTCCGGAACTCATCGCACATCGTCGACGAACCTGGGTCCGCCGCCTGTGTCACGTGAGACGGAGGGGACAGACTGAGGGCATGAGCTCTGTGGACATGGACGTCTTCATCGATCGGCTCGATCCCGACATGTGCGTAGTGACCGCCGCGGCGGGCGGGGAGCGGGCGGGGTGTCTCGTCGGGTTCGCCGCGCAGTGCTCCATGCGGCCGGTGCGGTTCGTGGTGTGGCTGTCGAAGGTGAACCGGACCTATGAGGTGGCCCGCCGCGCCGACTTCCTCGCCGTCCATCTGCTGACGACGCGGCAGCGCGAGCTGGCCGAACTGTTCGGCGGGGAGACCGGCGACGAGGTGGACAAGTTCGCCGGCGTCCGCTGGGCCGAGGCGCACGGCGGGGCCGTCGTGCTTCAGGACGCGTGTGCGTGGTTCGTCGGCGGCGTCGAGCAGCGTGTCGACGCGGGCGACCATGTCGGGTTCGTCCTGGAACCGGTTCAGACCGGTGAGCAGGAGGACGGCGACGGGAAGCAGCCCCTGCTGCGGCTCTCCCACGCACTCGGCATCGACCCCGGACACCCCGTGGACTGAGTGCCCCCGATCGTCAAGTCCCGCCGCCGGGCGCGGATTCGGCCGCGGCGCGTCTGATGGCGTCCAGCGCGCGCGTCACGTCCTCGTCGGTCGTCGACCAGTTGCTCACCGATATCCGCATCACGCGACGGCCGTGCCAACGGGAGCCGCTGATCCACGTCGTGCCGTCGGCGAGCAGCCGCTCCAGGACGCGGTCCGTGCGCCCGTCGTCGCCGAACGCGGCGCAGACCTGGGTGAACACCACGTCGTTGAGGACCGTCGCGCCGTCGATCGAGGCGATGCCGGCGGCGAACGCGGACGCGTGCCGGCACAGCCGGTCGACGAGTTCGGCCACCCCTGACCGGCCGAGGGACCGGAGCGCGGCCCACACGGTGAAGGCCCGGCCGCGCCGGGAGAGCTCGGGCACCTTGTCGATGGGATCGCCCTGCTCGTCCTGGATGAGGTACGCGCCGCGCAGGCCCATCGCCGCCCGAAGCGCCGCCGGGTCGCGCACGACGGCGAGGCCGCAGTCGTACGGGACGTTGAGCGTCTTGTGGGCGTCCGTGGCCCAGGAGTCGGCGTCCGCGCAACCCGCCGTCAGATGCGCGTATCGCGGCGAGGCCGCCGCCCACAGGCCGAACGCGCCGTCGACGTGCACCCACGCGCCCGCCTCGTGAGCGACGCGGACCGTGTCCGTGAAGGGGTCGAACGCGCCGGAGTGGATGTCCCCGGCCTGAAGAACCACGACCGTGGGGCTGCCGCTGCCGCTGCCGCCGCTGTTGCTGCTGCCGCCGCTGCCGCGAGGCTCGTCGCGTCGCTCGCCGTATCGCCCCTCCGCCGCCAACGCCTGCCGCAGGCCCTCCGGGTCCACCCGCCCCTGATCGTCCGCCCACACCACCTCCGGCCGCCCGAGGCCCAAATAGCGCAGCGCCAGGTCGACGGCCATATGACGGGCCTCGCCGACGACGACCCGGACCGCGGGACCGCCCACGAGCCCGTCGTCGGCGACGTTGCGGCCGGCCCGCCCCAGCACCGCGTCACGCGCGGCAGCGAGACAGGTGAAGTTCGCCATCGTGGCCCCGGTCGTGAAACCGACGGCGCTGCCGTCCGGCAGGGCCAGCAGATCGAGCAGCCACGCGCCAGCGATGTCCTCCACCGCCGCGTAGGCGGGGGTGACGGCGCGCATCACGCTGTTCTGGTCCCAGGCGCTGACCAGCCAGTCCGCGGCGAGCGCCGCCGGTTCGGCACCGCCGACGACGAAGCCGTAGAAGCGCCCGCTGGGAAACGCGGTGAGCCCCGGTTCACAGGCCGTGGCGAGCAGATCGACGACGTCGGCGGGCGCGCCGGGGCCGTCGGGCAGGTCGACGCCGAGCGCGCGCACGATCTCCTCGACCGAGGCGCGGGCGGGAACCGGGCGGTCGGACAGACTCGTCAGCCAGCGGACGGCATGGCCGTAGGCCTGGCGGAGCGCCGCCTCGCGCGCGTCCATACCTCGGACTATGGGACGGCGCGCGCCACCGTGCAGGCCACGCCGTGTCTGGGTCCGGGTCCGGGTCCGGGGGAGAGGGTTGTCAGGTGCCCGTCGTCGTCAGGACCGGCCGGCGGAGCAGATACACCGCCGCCGTCGAGACGAGGACGGCCATGACCGCGATGAACACCAGACCCGCGCCCTCCAGGCCCATCGGGCCGGACAGCAGCCCCACGCCGATCACCGGCAGCGAGATGCCGGTGTAGGCGACCAGGAACAGCGTCGAGATCACCGCCGCACGCCGGTCCGCCGGCGACGCCGCCGCCACCGCCGTCAGCGCCCCGCGGAACGACAGCCCCTGCCCGATCCCGCCGACGACCGCGCTCAGCACCACCAGGATCAGCAGATCCCACCGGAGCGCGCCCGCGAGCAGCGCCAGCCCGGCGAGGAGCACGGCGCAGCCCAGCGGCAGCGAGCGCCCGACCCCGATCGGGCCGACCGCCAGCTGTCCAGCGGTCGAGGCGAAGAACGCCAGCGCGACGACCAGACCGCTCACGGCGTGGTTGTGCACGTCCAAGGACTGCGCGAGGAACGCGGGGCTGACCGAGGTGAACACCCCGAACAACGCGAACCCCACGAACGACGCCGTCGCCGCCGGCCCGAACACCGCGCGCACCTGCGGCGGCAGACCGGGCCGCTGCGGCCGCAGAGTGCTGAGCGGCCGCCGCTCCCGCACGGTCTCCGGCAGCCACAGCAGGACGGCGACCGAGCAGGCGATCAGGCCGAGATGGACGACGAACGGCAGGTACAGCGGCCAGGGCGCGTACTGCGCGAGCACGCCGGCGACCAGCGGACCGCAGCCCAGGCCGCCCAGGTTGGCGGCCGTCGCCACGAACGTGGCCCGTGCCGCGCCGCCCGACGGGCCCAGGTCCATCACATACGCGGTGGCGGCCCCGGTGAACAGCCCCGCGGACAGGCCCGACAGCAGCCGCCCGGCGTACAGCCAGCCCAGTCCGGTGGTGCACAGGAAGCAGACGGCGCTCAGCGCCGCGAACCCGAGCCCCCACAGCAGCACCGGGCGTCTGCCCACGGCGTCCGAGGCGTTGCCCGCCAGCAGCAGCATGCCGATGACTCCGAAGGCGTACACCGCGTACACGACGGTCACCGTCAGCTCGGAGAAGTGGAACTTGTCCTGGTACAGGCTGTAGAGCGGGGTCGGCAGTGTGGTGCCGGCCATGCACACGGCGAACACGACACCACTGAGCACACACCGCGTCCACCCTCGGCGATCACCGTCCATGCCGCCGACGGTAAACCCGGCGCGGCCCCGGCCCCGGCTCGACGTGCCCGGCGCGCCGCCGGAAGCCGCGAAGGCCCGGGCCCCGGGCGGACGCCATCGCCACGAGGGCGTCCGTGTGGGGCCGGGCCTTCTTCGCCGCTGCCGACGACTCCTACGCCACGATCAGAGCTGGCCGGAGGAGGCGATGGTGATCTTCGCCGAGGTCGAGCCGCTGCGCGAGCCGAGCGACTCGATCTTCCGGACGACGGCCAGGCTCTCCTCGTCGGCGACCTCGCCGAAGACGACGTGCTTGCCGTCCAGCCAGTCGGTCACGACCGTGGTGATGAAGAACTGCGAGCCGTTGGTGTTCCGGCCGGCGTTGGCCATGGACAGCAGGCCCGGCCGGTCGTGCTTGAGGGTGAAGTTCTCGTCGGCGAACTTCTCCCCGTAGATGCTCTTGCCGCCCGTGCCGTCGCCACGGGTGAAGTCGCCGCCCTGGAGCATGAAGGCGGGGATGACCCGGTGGAAGGACGAGCCGGCGTAGCCGAAGCCCTTCTCACCCGTGGCCAGCGCGCGGAAGTTCTCCGCCGTCTTGGGCGTGACGTCGTCGAACAGATTGAAGTTGATGCGCCCGGCGGGCTCGTCGTTGATGGTGATGTCGAAGTAAACCTTGATCGTCATACCCCTATCCTGCACGCTCCGACGCCACCCCCGCACCGCGGGTTCCCGCTACATCCCTGAATCACCCGATAAAGCCCGTGATGGGATCGGGCGTCTGTCGGCGCTCGCGGATCACTCTCCGCCCCGGTGTTCTTCCTGTTCAGCAGAGGTCCACGGAATCGGCCGGGTCCTGGCCCACGTTCACGTTGCCGCCCCATACCCAGACGTGGTTGTACGGGCCCGGGGAGGGGATGACGCTGTCGTGCACGGTGCCGCGGTACCAGACGTCGGTCGTGTAGCCGCCTGCGGTCACCCTCTGGCCGTGCACGTAGCAGACGCCGTCCATGTAGTAACGGTTCGGCGTGGAACCGGTGTTGACGACGACGCCGCTGCCGGTGCTCGGAGCGGTGCGGACGTTGCTGTGGGTCTGGAGCGAGACGTAGAAACCGGCGTGGGCCATGCCCGCCGAGGCGAGGACGGACAGGGCCGCGGCGGCCACCGTGCCGAGGACGGCGAGCCGGGCACGGAGCCCGCGCCGGGAAGCCGGTCCCTCGGACGCGGGCCGGCGGGTGGGCAGTTGCGTGGTCACGAGGGCTCCTCGGGGGTCGGACGTAGGCCGGACGGCGGCCGTCTCTTCCCTCAGGGGACGCACCGCCCACCGCCCCCGTATGACTCCGCACGACGCCGAAGTCCGACTGGGCCGCCGTCATACGGCGCTGCCGCCCCGCCCGTCTCTCAGGCAGACGGCAGACGCCGGTCATCGCGGCGTCGTCCGTTCACCCCGTCCCACTCACGACCCGGGAGAACCCATGCGCCTCACCCGCCGCACCGCCGCCGCGGTGCTGACCGCCGCCACCCTGCTCACCGGCTCCGCCGCCGCACAGGCGACCGCCGACACCTCCCCGCCGCCGCCCCAGACCCGCACGGTCGCCCAGGCGGCCCCGGCAGCCGACCGCATGTACCACACGTGGGCGACCGACGTGAACCTCCGCGCCAACGAAGCCGACCAGGCGACATGCAGCCGCTATCCGTCCGTCAGCAACTGCCCGAACGTCCGCCAGCGGGTCCAGCCCCACCACCAGCTCTACGTCTACTGCCAGAAGCAGGGCCAGACCATCGGCGGCAACCCCTACTGGCTCCTCGTCAACGACTACACCGACTCCAACACCGGCTGGCTCGCCAGCTACTACATCGACTACCCCCACAACCGCCTCCCCGACGTCCCCGACTGCTGAGCAGCAGCGGAGGGAACGGGAGCACCGGATCACGGCCGGGGTCGGGCGTGCCCGTGCTGCCAGGCCCAGGCCGCGATCTCGACACGGTTGCGGGCGGCGAGCTTGAGCTGGATCCCGGACAGATGCGTCTTGACGGTGGAGAGGGAGACGTACAGCTCGGCGGCGATCTCGGCATTGGTGCGGCCCAGGGCGACCAGGCGGGCCACGTCCGACTCACGCTGGGTGAGCGGCTCCAGGAGAGGCTCCTGCCGCGCCGACGGAAGGGTCTCCTCCGCCACCGCGTCCGGCCGGTCGGTGAGATGCCTGAGCAGTCGGACGGTGACCGAGGGCGAGACGAGCGAGTCGCCGACCGCCGCGGCCCGCACCGCCTCCGCGAGGAGCGTCGGCCCGGAGTCCTTGAGCAGGAACCCGCAGGCCCCGCCGCGCAGCGCCCCGTACACGTACTCGTCCACATCGAACGTGGTGACCACGACGACCCGCAGGGGATCGGCGACGTCGGGGCCGGCGAGCAGCCGGGTGGCCTCCAGGCCGTCCAGCTTGGGCATCCGGATGTCCAGCAGACACACGTCGGGCCGCTCCCGCCGGGCCAGCGCTACGGCTTGCTCGCCGTAGGCGGCCTCCGCGACGACCGTGATGTCCGGCTGGGCGTCCAGGAAGAAACGGAATCCGGTGCGGACCATCTCCTGATCGTCGGCGATCAGCACGCGGATGGGCGGGGAACCGGGGGCGGGAGCGGGAGTGGGAGCGGCCATGGTCCGATCATGCCCCGTCATCAGTCCGCGCTCTGTGCGGGATCGGCCGTCACCCTCCGCAGCAGTGGCCGGCTGGCCCCTATGGCGGCGAACATCGCCAGCGCCCCGACGACCACGCACACCGCCAGCTCGATGGCTCCGGAGGCGTTGATCGTGGCGCCGGCCGCCTTGTTGAGCTGGTAGGAGCCGTACACACCCGTGGCGGTGGTGCCGCCGGCCAGGACGGTCAGCGGCAGGAACGCCTCGCGGGTCCTGGCCCGGTCGAGCACCTTCAGCGGTGTGCCCGCCAGCCGCAGCAGACCGTGCACCCGGCGTCGGTCGAGGACGTTCGCGGCGGCGGTGAGACCGGCGGATGCTGCCGCGACGACGAAGCTCAGGACCAGGGTGGCGGTGCTGACCTCGGCGATACGCCCGGTGATCGTACGGTCGTCGGCGGCCGCGTAGTCGGCGGAGTACGGCAGACGGCCGGAACCGAGCGGGGCGAGAGCGGTGACGGCGGTGTCGACGCGCTCCGGGCCGCCGGTGACACGGGCGATCACGCCGGGGCTGCCGCCCAGCAGATTGCCGTAGTCCTCCCCGCCGGCGTCGACAGTGACCGTCGCGGTGACGCCCGCACGGTGCAGCAGGGCGCGGGCCTCGGCGCCGGCGTGCCGGGCGTCGGCGGCGCTCGCGGTGATCACGGCGACCTGGCCGCGGTACTGCGCGTCGTCCGCGCCCAGCATGCTGACGGAGAAGAACCCGGCGGCGAACCCCGCCAGCACCAGCCCGCTGACCGTGCGCCAGGCGCCGCGCGGATCGTCACTGAGGCGGCGCGCGGCCAGCAGCGTGGCCGGGCGGCGGGCGAAGCGGCCCACGAGACGCCCCAGCCGGTCCACGACGAACGGGCCGAACAACCAGAACGCGCCGTAGAAGACAAGCAGCAGCACGACCAAGGTGCGGCTGGTGAGCCGGCCGCCGCTGCCGGTGGACTGCCAGATGTACCCGAGAGCCCCCACGAACACCACGAGCCGGATCAGACGGGTGCGCCGCGGCTCGGCCTGCTGGGCGACGCCCAGCGGCGCGGTCGCCACCTGCCGCAGCATCGACACCGCGCTGACGGCGATGAGAGCGGTGACCGCCGCCACGACCGCCGTCCACCACACCGGCCCCACCCACAGATCCGCGGTGTACCAGCCGCCGACGCCGTACGGGATCTCGGCCAGCGCGGGAAGCAGGACCGCGTACCCGAGCGCGCCCGCCAGCGCCCCGGCCGCGCCGACGGCCGCGGCCTCGACGGCGGTCATCGCGAGGATCTGCCGGGGCGTCGCGCCGGCCAGCCGCAACGCGGCGAGCCGCTGCTCGCGCCGGGCCGCGCCGAGCCGCCCGGCCGCCGCCGACAGCACCACCACGGGCATCGCCAGCAGGACCACGCCCAGCAGCGCCGTACCCATGTCCGAACCCGTGAACAGACTCGCCTTCCGGCCCGAGAACCCGGAGACCATGCCCCGCGACGCCTGCCCCTCGTCGAACCAGCTCGCGCCCTCCGCGGCGGACTGCGCCAGCGCGGGATCGGCCGGCGCCCGGCCCACCACGGCGACCAGTTCGTCGGGCGAGGCGAGACCGGCGGTGCCGATCGTGCCGTAGGACCTCGGTTTCGGAAGGCGGTCGGCGAGCTGACCCGCGGGCAACTCGTCGAGCATCGCCGCCAGCGCGGGCGACACATACACCTCGCCCTTCTTCGGGAAGGCGTCCAGACCCGGCGGGGCGGGGGTCGGCGGGCGGCCGGGCAACTGGGCCAACGAGACGACGGTGATGGGTTCATGGCGGATGTACGTCGTGGCGAGTGCCTGGACGGCGGTGCCGTGCCGGTCGGGGTAGGGCGTACGCCAGGCGGTGCGGTCGGATCGTGCGCCGGAGCCGAGACAGCCGGCGATCATCACCAGCAGCACGAACGCGCCGACCGCGGCGGCACCGGCCGCGAGCAGCTGACTCTGAAGCCCGCGCCGACCGGACGAGCGAGCCAGATGCCAGGTGAGGGGGAGGACGGGGGAGCGCATGGGGTTCTCCGTAGCGGGGCGTGGGTGTGGGCATGGGCGGGTGCGGGTGCGGGTGCGGGTGCGGATGCGGCGGGTGCGCGGATGGCCGCGGATGCGTGGGCGGTGTGGATACCGGCGGCGACTTCGGTGGGGGCGTCGGCGTCCGCGCGAGCGTTGCCGTCTGCGCGGGCGGGCGCAGGGACGTGTGCGTCGATGTCGTCGTCGGCGGCAGCGGCCGTGGTTCGGCTCAGGCGACCGTGTACTGGTGGTGGCCGCTGATCCGGCCGTCGCGGACCTGGACGACGCGTCCGCAGTGCGCGGCCACGTCCGCGTCGTGCGTGACCATCACCAGGGCGGCCCCCTGGTCCCGGGTGACGGACGTCAGCAGGCGTATGACCTCCGTGCTGGTGGTCTGGTCGAGGGCTCCGGTGGGCTCGTCGGCGAAGACCACGTCGGGCTCGACGACCAGGGCGCGGGCGATGGCGACTCGCTGCGCCTGGCCGCCTGACAGCTGACCGGGCCGACGCAACTCCAGGCCTTCCAGACCCAACGGCGCGAACCAGCGGCGGGCGTGCGCGACGGCCTCTCGCCGGGGGACGCCCTCCAGCATGAGGGGCAGGGCGATGTTCTCCTCGGCGGGCAGCTCCGGCAGCAGCTGGCCGAACTGGAAGACGAACCCGAAGCGTTTGCGGCGCAGCGCGCTGAGCCGGTTCTCGCCGAGTCTGTCGACGCGCTCGCCGCGCAGCAGCACCTGGCCGTCGTCCGGCCGGACGATCCCGGCGAGGACGTGCAGAAGGGTGGACTTGCCGGACCCGGACGGGCCCATGACGGCCAGCGAGTCGCGCTCGCCGACCTCGATGTCCACGCCGGCCAGAGCGGTGGTGGACCCGTACTTCTTCACCAGGCCGCGACCGGCCAGAACGGTGTGCATGACGTGTTGCCCCTGCCTTCTCAGCGCTCGAACTTCCAGGTGACGGAGTCGCCCGTGGCCTTGACCACGGTGACGGGTATGTCGACGCGCGCGCCGTCGCCCGTCTTGCCCACGCAGGTGAGAGTGGCCCCGGCGACGGCCTTCAGGCCGGTGGGGCAGGTGACGTCGGTGAGCTTGTCGCCGATCCAGGGCAGCGGGTGGAACTTGCTCTGGATACGGCCCGCGGCGATGTTCGCCGCCAGGGCCTTGTGACCGCCGACCGTCACCGTGCTGAGGCCGTCCAGCTCGGTGGTCGACTCGGTGCCGGACAGAAGGTGGGTGCCGAGGGCGCCGACGGCGACGATGGCCGCCACACCGCCGACGACGCCGACGAGGAACTTACGCTGCATCGTGTACTCCTGGGGGGATCGGGGGAAGCGTCTCCAGACTCGCCCGCGGACGGCTGCGCCCGCCTCGGCCGTCCGGCCAGGATGTGAGAGCCAGGGGTCGGCCGTTCGGCCGATCCGGTGCCGCGAGGCCCTCGCCTACCGTGATCGGCATGACTTCTGTTTCGGCCCGCGGTCGCGGCTGTGCACGGGGCTTCGCCGTCGGACTCCTGCTCGCGGCCTGCGTGCTCGACGTGTTGTACGCGGGCAGCGACGGCCTCGTCTGGCCCACGGCAGCGGTCCTGCTCCTCGGTCTGACCGCCGTCCTGTGGCCCGCCGGACACCGGCCGCCGTGGCTCACCCCGCAGTCGCGCACCGCGGTGCCGGCCCTGGCCTCCCTCGCCCTCACGGCCGGCGCCCTGATGTCCGGGGCGACGACCACCTTCGGGCCGGGCGAGGCGACGATCCTGCTGTGCCTGCTGTTCGTCGCCGTACGGCACTGCCCGCAGCGCTGGGCCCTGGCGTGCGGAGCGCTGGACACGGCCGCCCTGCTCGGCTTGCCCGTGCGCTACTTCGGGCCGTCTCAGGCCGACACCCTGTCCTTCATGGCCCTGGGCCTCCTCCTGACCGGCCTCATCGCGGGGCTCGCGGGCTACCTGCGCTCCCTCGACTACCGCCGGACCGTCGCCGTCGGCGAGACCCGCCGCAGCGAGCGGCTGGCGATCGCCGCCGACCTGCACGACTTCGTCGCCCACCACGTCACCGGGATCCTCGTGCAGACGCAGGTCGCCCGCATGATGGCGGCCACACGCCCCGAGGACCTCGACCCCGTCCTGGCCGGCATCGAACGCGCGGCCACGGAGGCGCTGGCGTCGATGCGCCGCACGGTCGGCGTGCTGCGCGACACCGGCCCCGACGCCGGCGACCGCCGCCCCGTCGGAGACCTGGCCGCACTCACCGACCTCGTCGAGACCTTCACCGCCTCAGCCGCACAGAAGGTCGCCCTCCACCGCGATGCCGGCCTCTCCGACGAGGTGCCGCACGAGACGCAGGCCGCGGCCTTCCGCGTCGTACAGGAAGCCCTCACCAACGTCAGACGGCACGCGGGCGACGCCACGCATGTCACCGTCGCCGTGCGGCGCGAGAGCGACGACTTTCGGAGAGCCGACCAGCCCGGGGAGCGCGAGCCCGGCGACCGGCTGGCGGTGTCCGTCTCTGACGACGGCCGCGGCGGCAGCCCGCTCCCCGACGCCGCGCACGGCGGCGGCTTCGGCCTCGTCGGCCTGACCGAACGCGTCACCGCCCTCGGCGGCACCCTCCACGCGGGGCCAAGACTCGACGGCGGCTGGGAGGTCCGGGCGGTGCTGCCGTCGGGCGGGAAGGGACAGCGGGGTGGGTGAGCGCGTCACCGGCGAATGCGCTCAGGTCAGGGTCAGGGTCGGGGGCCAGGGGGCTGCCGTCACCACGTGCGCAGTCGCGTCGCAGTCGCCGTCGCTCAGGAGCGCGTGCTGTGACGGCCGGTCGGTGCCGTCGGGACCGGCTCGGCGGGCCGGGGCAGGAGCGTGCCGTCGACGCGCAGGTCGACGCGCTCGTTGTAGAACGCGATCAGGCCGGCGACCGAGCCGACCGCCGGCGTCGGGAAGTCGTACGCCCAGGCGATGTCCTCATGGGTGAGGACATCGCTCTCGAACGACCAGTAACCGCTCGTCGTCCCCTTGTAGGGGCACCGGGTCACCGTGTCCGAAGCCCGCAGGCGGGCCCAGTCGATGTGCGTGCGGTCGAGGTAGTAGCGGGTCGGCAGACCGGTCTCGAACAGCTTCACGCAGTGCGGCGCGTCCGCCAGGACGACCCCGTCCAGCTCCACGCGGACGGTGCTGGAGGAGCGCAGCGCGTCCACGCGGGAGTAAGGGCTGCGAGGGTGCACGAACACCTGCTCGTCCTCCTCGAACCAGGCGTCCAGCGCGTTCCACCGGAAGCGGGCGGTGCCGCGCAAGGCCTCCGGTGCGCCGTCGTCCCAGAGCCAGGCCGCGCCCTCGCAGACCTCGTCCCCCAGACGCAGCGAGTGGCGTCGCGCGGGCCCGGGGCCCAGGTGGTCGACGTGGTCGTCGTCGGTCAGCTCACCCTCGACGACGTCCTCGACCGGGATGCTGAACTGGGGATAGGGAGGCCACTCCCACACATACAGCGCACGCCTGGTGTCGAAGACGACGCGGCCACCGATCAGCCCCCGGACGCGCCGCGGCACCGGCTCGACATGGCCGACCGGGACGATCAGGCTCGGGTGCTGCACGCTCTCGTCCGCCATCGCTGGTCCGTCCCCTCGGTTGACTCGCTCCACGCGCACCCCGGCACACTGACGACGGGGCTGACACCTTTTCATACGAAATGCTACAGATCGGACGCCCGGACACGACGCCCGGACACCGCCGCTACGACGCTTGCGCCGCACGACGACGCAATCCGACTGCCCCCACCGACTGCCCCCGATCCGCCCTTCGGCAGCGCGCAGATCCGGCCTTCGCCCGCACGCAGAACCGGCTCCCGCGCGGCGCTCACAGCCGGGTGACAGGCGGCACACACCCTCGCTCCGCAGCGCCGAAGCCGGACGGATAAGGTGAGCCTGGCCTTACGGGCCGATGATCTGCTTGCACTAAGGAGCTCCACCATGTTCCACCGGCGTCGCGGCCCGGCCGCCGTCGTTCTCGCTCTCGCCGCCGCCCTGTCGCTCGCGGCCTGCGGCGGTTCCTCCGACGGTGCGGACAAGGGGTCCTCGGCCGCGGCGGGTGACAAGAAGGCCGTGGCGCAGGGCGGCGGCGAATTCGCCTCCGCCGCGCAGAAGACCGCCGCCATGGGGACCGACGCCAAGCCGGGGCAGTGGCCGCGCACGGTCGACCACGCGATGGGCAAGACCGTCATCGAGTCCCAGCCCAAGCGCGTCGTCGTCCTCGATGTCGGCGAGCTTGACAACGTTGTTTCCCTGGGGATCAAGCCCGTCGGACTCGCGCCCACCGAGGGATCCCCCGAGCTGCCGTCGTACCTGAAGAAGGACGCCGGCACGCCGCAGAACATCGGCACCATCAACAACCTCAACCTCGAGGCCATCGCCGGTCTGAAGCCGGACCTCATCCTCGGCAGCCAGCTGCGTGCCGCGGACAAGTACGACGAGCTGTCCCAGATCGCGCCCACCGTCTTCTCGATCCGGCCGGGCTTCACCTGGAAGGAGAACTACCTCCTCAACGCCGCGGCCCTCGACAAGACCGCCGAGGCCAAGGCGAAGCTCGCCGCGTACGACACCAAGGTCAAGGCCCTCGACGCCAAGCTGGGCGCGACCAAGCCCACCGTGTCCATGGTCCGTTACCTCCCCGACGGCGTCATCCGCCTGTACGCCAACGCGTCGTTCATCGGCACCGTCCTGAAGGACGCCGGCATCCCCCGGCCCGCGAACCAGGACGTCGCCGACCTCGCCACCGAGGTCAGCGCCGAGAACATCGACCAGGCCGACGCCGACTACATCTTCACCGGCGTCTACGGCGACCCGAAGGCCACCGACAAGTCCCGCGCCCAGGGCAACCCCCTGTGGAAGAACCTGAAGGCGGTCAAGGCCGGGCACGCCTACGACGTCCCGGACGAGACCTGGTACCTCGGACTCGGGGTCACCGCCGCCGACCAGGTCCTCGCGGACCTCGAACAGCGTCTGACGAAGTAACGAGCAACGAGGCGACCGAGCGCTTCACACACGCCGAGCGCCTCACACATACCGAGCGCCTCACACATACCGAGCGCCTCCCACACACCGAACGCCCCCACGCACGCACAGAGGACCGCCATGCCCCGCCCCACCCGACGCCGCATCGTCTGGCTGGTCACGGGCACCCTCCTCCTGCTCCTGTCCGTGCTCCTCAGCCTCGCCCTCGGCAGCCGCCAGATCGCTCCGACAGAGGTCGTCGACGCCCTGCTGCACGGCGGCTCCGGCGACAACGCCCAGGTCGTACGGGTCCTACGGGTGCCCCGTACCGTCGTCGGCCTGCTCGTCGGCGTGGCCCTCGCGGTCGCCGGGGCGGTGATGCAGGGCGTCACCCGCAACCCGATCGCCGACCCCGGGGTCCTGGGCGTGAGCCAGGGGGCCTCGCTCGGTGTCGTCTGCGCGATCGCGTTCCTGGGAGTGCACACCCTCAGCGGCTACGTCTGGTTCGCTTTCGTCGGGGCCGGACTCGCCGCCGTGGCCGCCTACGCCGTGGCCAGCGGCGGGCGCGGCGGCGCGTCGCCGGTCAAACTCGCCCTCGCCGGGGCCGCGATGAACGCGTTCCTCGCTTCCCTCGTCGCCGGCATCGTCACGACCGACGCCGAGGCGCTCGACGAGTTCCGCTTCTGGGACGTCGGCTCGATCGGCGGCCGTGACACGGAGGTCGTGGCACAGACCTGGCCGTTCGTCGCCGCCGGGCTGCTGTTGGCGGCGACGCTGGCCCGCGGCCTGGACGCGCTGGCGCTCGGCGACGACGCGGCGAGGAGCCTCGGCCATCACGTCGTACGGCTGCGGATGCTGGGCGCGCTGGCCGCGACCGTTCTCACCGGCGCCGCGGTCGCCGCCGCCGGCCCCATCGCCTTCGTCGGGCTCGCCGTCCCGCACATGGCGCGGGCTCTGGTGGGTGCCGCGCACCGCTGGGTATTGCCCCTGTCCGCCCTGCTGGGGCCCACCGTCATCCTCGTCTCGGACGTGCTCGGCCGCGTCGTCTTCCCGCCCTCGGAGGTGCCGGTGGCCGTGATGACGGCCCTGCTGGGTGTGCCGTTCCTGGTGGCGCTGGTGCGCCGAAGGGCGACGGTGACGGCATGACCCGCCCCTCCGGCTACGCAGTCGTCCGCGTAGGAGGCGGCAGCTTCCTGCTGCACCGCCGGGCGTCCGCGGTGGCCGTCCTCCTGGCCACCGCCCTGGCGGCGGCCGTGGTCGTGTCCCTCTGCGTCGGCGAAACCTTCGTCTCCCCGACCGAGGTGGTACGGGTCCTCCTGGGGCAGCCCAGCCCCGACGAACTGGTCGTCGGCACCCTGCGGCTGCCGCGACTGGTCACCGGTCTGCTCGTCGGCGCGGCGTTCGGCGTGTCCGGCGCGCTGATCCAGACCGTCGCGCGCAATTCCCTGGCCAGTCCCGACGTCATCGGCGTCACCCACGGCGCGGGCGCGGCCACCGTGACGGCGATGACGTTCGGCGTCACGTCGTACGCGGTGCTGCCGTACGTCTCGGTCGCCGGCGGGCTCGGCGCCGCGGCGCTCGTCTACGTCTTCGCCTGGCGGCACGGCCTCCAGGCCACGCGGTTCGTCCTCATCGGCATCGGCGTGTCCATCGCGCTCGGTTCGGTGACCCGGCTGTTCCTGACCAAGGGCGACTATCTGGTGGCCCAGCAGGCCAAGGTGTGGCTCACCGGCTCGCTCAACGGGCGCGGGCACGACGCCTCCGCCCCGCTCGCGCTGACCCTGCTCGTCCTGCTGCCCGCACTGCTGTGGGCGGCCCACGCCCAGCGGATCGTCGCCCTGGACGACGACAGGGCGACCGCGCTGGGCGTGCGACTGGGCCCGGTCCGGCTGGGGCTCACCGCGATCGGCGTGGTGCTGGCGTCCGTGGCGACGGGAGCCGCGGGCCCGGTCGACTTCGTCGCCCTCCTGGCACCGCAGATCGCCCGCCGTCTCACGCGCACGCCGCAGATCCCGCTCGTGTGCTCCGCCCTGTCGGGCGCCCTGATCGTGGTGATCGCGGACTTGGCGGCCCGCCGTCTGTTCTCCCCGCTGGAACTGCCCGTCGGGGTGCTGACGGCGGCGATCGGCGCACCGTACCTCATGTGGCTCATCGCCCGGACCCGCTCACGAGGCACCACCGGCTGACCGACCCCACCACGACCGAGGCGACCGCCGGACGACCGCAGGACGACCGCCTACGACGACGCCGAGCACTGGGCGATGAGTCGCGGCTCCCGCACGCGTCGGCTGAGTCGCGCCTCGCTCACGCGTCGACGGCGACGGGCTGAGCCCCCTCGCTCTTCGACGACGCGGAGGTCCCGGGCGCGTCGGCGACGGTGTAGAACACGGACGTGCCCTGCTTGGAGCGCTGTGCCTGGTTCTTGGCGACGAGCCCTTCGAGGGTCGTACGGATCACCGTCGTCTTGACGTTGCGCTCCGGGTGCGCCTGGCCGAGGGCGGTGGTGACCTCCGCCGCCGAGCGCGGCTCGCTCTGCTCGCCGAGGTGCCGGCGGACCAGGTCGACCAGTGTGGGCTGCGCGGCCTTGGGGGCTTCGGTCTTGGAGACTGCGGCCTTGTCAGCGGGCTTCTCGCCGGAAACCGTCTTCTTGGCCGTGGCGGCACGGGACTTGGACACGGACTTGGTCGCGGACTTGTCAGCCGCGGGGCGCTTGCCGACGGCGGACTTGGTCGCCTTGTCGGCCTTGGTGGCCTTGCCAGTTGTGGCGGACTCGGCGTCCTTGGCGTCCTTGGCGTCCTTGGCGCTCGTGGCACTTGTGGTGCTCGTGGCACTCGCGGCGCTCTTGGACGTCTTGGCGGCGGCAGCCCTCTTGCGAGGAGCGGGAACCGTGGCGGACTCGTCGGACGTCTCCGTCCTGTCCGCGGGAGCGGGCGCCGCGTGGATGGCCTGCTTGATGCTGAGGAGCACCGCGTGGTCGCGCTGGAGTGCCGCCAACTGCTCGTTGAGGGCGGCGACTTCGTCGGCGATACGCTCCTGCTCCTTCGCGTTGCGTTCGAGGTCGGCGGTCACCTGAGCGGTGTACTGCGAGGACAGTTCGGTGATGGACGTGTTCTCGGACATGAGGCACACAACCCTTTCCGGTTCGGGGCTGGACGAAAGGAGACTGCCGCACATGTGTGTCCTCCCGGCTGACGCCGGCGGCAGTGATGGTCGACGCACGGAACCTTGCCGTAGAGATAGTACGGACAACCGGAGTGAATGGTTCGCCCCGGTCGCGCCCCTGTTCGGCCCCTGTCGACACATCCGAACGCAATCCCGGACGCGGCCGTCGCGTCCGGAACTCGCCTGAAGGAGGAGATCACACGTTGCGGCACCCCCAAGTGCCCTGCGCCCGCTACCAGTTGATGCGTGCGCGAACCGCCCGTGCCGCTTTCCAGCCGAAGCTGAACGCATAGGCGGAGACCGCCGACGGCGCAGGCTTCAGCCGAAGAAGAAGTTCCCCGTCGCGCGGCCCGAGACGAGCCGTGTGCAGTCGCTTCTCGACGCCGGAGAGGGAGAGGGCGTGTTCGTCGGCGCGGCGGCTGACCTTGCCGCCGAGGGCCGTTCCGAGGTTGCCGCGTGCCGTCAGCCCGTGGGCGGTGCAGCGCAGCGAGAGGTGCCAGTCACCTTTGGGCAGGGGGCCGCCGTCGACGGTGGCGAGGTCGATCCGGGCCCGGAAGCAGGCCCGCCCGTAGTCGTAGGTCTCCTTGCCGCGGGCGACCGTCATATGGGGGGAGGGCACCTGCTCGGCGGGGACGACGATCTCCTTCCCGCTGCGTGCGTGGCGCAGGACGACTTCGGTCCTGAGGTCGTCCGTGTCGACCTGATCGACGTAGGCGTAGCCGACGAGTTCGAGGACGGTGCCGTGCCAGGCGACATGGTCGACCCGGCGGCGCGGGCTGACGGAGAGCGCGGCGGAGGTGATGTCGCAGAGCTGCTCGTACAGTGGTGAGTCGGCGGACGGAAAAGGCGGCGACGCGTACAGCCTGCCGTTTCTGGCGACCGCCTTGCCGGGGCGGCCGGCGAGATCCCACTCCACGACCGACGTGAGTTCGTCGGTGAGTCCTTCGCGCAGACAGTGGCTGATCAGCTTCTCGTGGGCCGACATCCCGGCCATGATGGCGGGGGTGATCCATTGCTCGGCGTAGGGGCGGGCCAGCTCCGCCAACTCTTTTCGGGTGGCGGGATCCGCGTCGAGGAAGCCTCTGTCGAAGCGGCGTAACATCTCGACTCTGACATGACGCCCGATCAGATGGTCGCGCAACGGCCCGGGCTCTGTCAGCCCGGTCACCAACTCCACCATTTCGGCGGCCTGTTCGAGCGTGGTGCGGAAGTCCAGACCGTTCGCGGTGATGTTCCCGTCGTCTCCCCGCCTGACGACGTAGTAACAGTCGTAGTCGCCGACGATCGATATGACCTCGCTGTGCAGGTAGGCACGGGCGACGAAGTGCTGGTCCTCGCTGATGCGCATGTGCTCCGGGAAGCGCAGCCCGTGTTTCTCCAGCATGTCGCGCCGGAACAGCTTGAAGGGCATGAGGGTGTAGTACACGTCGCCCTTGGACAGGTCGGCCTTGTCGACCGTCTTGGCGAACACCTGCTTGGGTACACGTCTGCCGACGCCGATCAGCTTCGCCAGGACGGTGTCCGAGCCGTTCTTCTCGGCCAGCGCCACCAGCCGTTCCAGCGCCTCGGGCCCCAGAGCGTCGTCCGCGTCGACGAAGAAGACGTAGGTGCCGGTCGCGTGGTCCAGGCCGACGTTGCGCGGCCGGCTCGGACCGCCCGACGCCTCTTGGTGGATGACCGTCATCTGCTTGCCCTCGGCCCAGGCGTCGAGGAAGGCGCCGCTGTCGTCCGTGCTGCCGTCGTCGACGGCGATGATTTCAAGTGCCTCCGGGCCGATGGACTGCTGGGCGATGGAGGCGAGCGTGCGCTCCAGGTAGGGCATCGCGTTGTGGACCGGAATGATCACAGAAACCTTGGGTCTGTGTGAGCTGTTCACCGAGTGGTTCCCCCCCAGTTCGGTTCGCTTGGAAAGCGGTTCACCAAGTGAAGAGCCGGTGGAGCCGAGTTGGGTTGCTCGTACAGTGCCGCGGAATTCACACGGATCGCTCAGGATCGATCACACCGCAGATCGCGTCTAGGAGGTGAGCGACAACGGGACGGGAGAGCCATCGGTGAAGTGGGCGGACGGGGAGAGCGGCTTGGCGTGGAAGATGAAGGGTGCGGCGCTTCAATGGTGGGCCGGGTGGGGTTCCGAGGCCGGGGGAGCGAGGGGCGGGGCGTCGACCTGGACACGGGGGCGGGTGCTCGCCGCGACGGCGATGCTGACGGCCGGGTTGCTGGCGTTCCCTCACGCGGTTCCCAACACCCCGCTGAGACTGGGAAGTTCGCTGGAGCCCTTCCTCCCCTGGTCGGGCCTTGCCGTCCTGGTCCTGCTCGTCCTGGCACTTCTGCGCCGGTCGGCCCTCGCGCTGATCGCCCTGCTCCTGCCGACAGCGGCCTGGGCGTACGCGTTCGGCGGCCTGTTGTTGCCCGAGCCGAAGCCCGGCCGGCACACACTGGTCGTGGTGCAGCACAACGCCAGTGACGAGAACACCGATCCGGCCGGCACGGCCCGCGCCCTCGCCGCCGCGGGGCCCGACCTCATCGCGCTGGAGGAGCTGGTGCCGGCGACATTGCCGGCCTTCGAGGAGACGCTCGCGTCGGACTACCCGCACCACGTCGTCCGGGGCACCGTCGGCCTCTGGTCCAGGCATCCCCTCACCGACACCCGACCGTTGGACATCAAGCCCACCGGGATCACGGAGAGTTGGAACCGCGGACTGCGAACCGTCGTCCACACGCCGGACGGCGAGATCGCGGCGTACGTCGCACACCTGCCGTCGGTCCGGTTCCGGGCGACCGGGCTCGCGTCGTCCTGGCGCGACGAGAGCGCCGTCCTGCTGGGCAAGGCCCTCGCCGCGGAGAAGCTCGACCCCGTGATCCTCATGGGCGACCTCAACGGCACCGTCGACGACCGTGGACTGGCACCGCTCACCTCCCGCCTGAACACGGCGGAGCGGGGATTCGCCTTCAGCTTCCCCGCCGCCTTCCCCGTGGCCCGCATCGACCAGGTCATGGCCCGCTCGGCGACGGTCGACCACATCAGCACCCTGCCCTCCACGGCCAGCGACCATCTGCCGGTCACCGCCAGGATCACCCTGGCCATGGCATCCTGACGGCAGTGGCGACCGATCGCCGCGATCAGCCGGTCGCTAGGGTCGTTCCCATGACGAGGACGACACCGTCGCGCCCGCTCGACGTCGAGGCGCTCTTCCCGGAACTCGCCGCGCACCGCGGCACGACGACCCGGCTCCACCCACGACCGGGGGCCCCGGACGTGTCGGCGAGTTCCGTGGGCGGCCCCATGCTGTGGCCGGCGGACGAACCATGGCCCCTGTGCCCGGAGGCCCATGGCAGGGGCCGAGGTCGGCGTCCCGCCGACATCCACCGGGAACGCCAAGTCCTGGACTCGGCATGGGCCCGTGAACCGTTCACCGGGCTCACGGACGAGGAACGGCGACTCGTGGACGAGTTGGGCCGCACACATCGCACACCGGGGGCGTCGGAGACGGACCCGCTGCCGCTCATCGGCCTCGCGCAGCTGTACCGGCGAGACATCCCCGACCTGCCGGCGGGACCGGACGGCTGCGACCTGCTCCAGGTGTTCTGGTGCCCCTTCCAGGCACATGGGCCGGGAAGGTACGAGCCGTTGCTGCACCTGCGGTGGCGCAGGTCGGCGGAGGTGGGCGAACTGCTCGACCCGCCCCCGCTGCCGCTGCTCGTAGGACAGGAAGGCTATGTGCCCGAGCCTTGTGTCCTGCACCCTGAGCAGGTGGCCACCTATCCCTTCGCGGGCGTCCTCCCCGAAGACCTGTGCGCCCGGATCGACGCCTGGGAGGAGGACATGGAAGAAGTGGAGGAAGAGGAGGAGGGCTCCGACGAGTGCGAGTGGTGTGGTGAGCCGAAGCAGACCGAACCGCCCCTCTACCAGTACGACTTGTCGATCCCGCCCGGCTGGCGCGTCGGCGGCTTCGCCTCATGGCATGCCACCGACCCCTACCCGATGAACTGCCGGACCTGCGCGACGCCGATGGAACTCCTGCTGACCATCGACAGCTCCGAGTGGGACGGTGGCAGCGGCAGTTGGAAACCGATCGAGGAACGGCACCTCGCTCCACACCCGTTCGCCACACCCACCAAGGTCACCGTGGGCCGTACCGGTGAACTCAATGTCTTCGTCTGCACCACCGACCCTGAGCACGAGCACCGTTGGAGCATTCAGTAGGGCGGGCTGCCCCGACGACGACGACGACGACGACGGCGACGGCGACGGCGGCCGGGACCGCGACGGCGGTCACGGGCCGTGACCTGCGCCCGGTCGGACCTCCCGGAAGCGTCCGGATCGATCAGGAATCGAGAAGCGGGTTCAGTCGGCCGCGCCTAGCCTGACGGGCATGGACATCACCATTCACACGAGCGTTCTGCCCCATGACGACCCGGACGCGTCCGTCGCCTTCTACCGCGACGCCCTCGGCTTCGAGGTCCGCAGCGACGTCGGGCAGGGCAAGATGCGCTGGATCACGGTCGGCCCCGTCGGCCAGCCCAGCACGTCCATCCTCCTGGCGCCGCCCGCCGCCGACCCCGGGATCACCGACGACGAGCGCCGCACCATCACCGAGATGATGGCCAAGGGCACCTACGGCTGGATCCTCCTGGCCACCCCCGACCTCGACGGCACCTTCGAGCAGGTGCAGTCCGGCGACGTCGAGGTCGTCCAGGAGCCGACCGAGCAGCCGTACGGCATCCGCGACTGCGCCTTCCGCGACCCGGCGGGCAACCTGGTCCGCATCCAGGAGCTTCGCTGACGTCCTCCGGTCATCGAGCCGGCCCGGCACCCCGAACACCGGCCCGGCACCCCGACAAGGAGCCTCCCATGTGCCACCCCTCCTGGGGCCCCGCACGCGCCGCCGCGCAACGCCTGCACGACCTCGCGCGACTGCGCCGCGTCCGCGACCGCATCGACCGGGAGCACGCACAGCCGCTGAACGTGGAGGCGCTCGCGCGCGGCGCGCACATGGCCGCGGGACACCTCGGTCGCCAGTTCCGACTGGCGTACGGCGAGTCGCCGTACGCGTACCTGACGAGACGCCGCATCGAACGCGCGGCGGCGCTTCTGCGGCACGGCGGCCTCAGCGTCGCCGACATACGTCTCGCCGTCGGCTGCCCGTCGCCCGGCATCTTCAGCGCCCGTTTCACCGAGCTGGTCGGCATGCCGCCGGGCGCCTGCCGACCAGCGCCTGCCCGGCCGGCGTCGCGACCGGTCAGGAATCGAGAAGCGTCGGTCGCGGCGCCGCACCTAGCGTGATGGCCATGACCTCCATCGCAGCCATCACCCTCGACGTCGCCGACCCGACCGCCGCCGACCGCTTCCACACCGACGCCTTCGGCCTGGACACCCGGATCCGCCTGCGGGCGTCCGCGCCGGCGGAGCCCACCGGCTTCCGCGGCTTCGTCCTGGCGCTCACGGTGTCCCAGCCGGCCACCGTCGACAGCCTCGTCGCCTCCGCCCTCGCCGCCGGGGCCACGGTCCTGAAGCCGGCCGCGAAGTCCCTCTGGGGCTACGGCGGTGTGGTGCAGGCCCCGGACGGGACGATCTGGAAGGTCGCCACCTCCGCGAAGAAGAACACCGGACCCGCCACCCGCGACATCGACGAGATGGTGCTCCTGCTGGGCGTCACGGACGTGGTCGCGAGCAAGCGCTTCTACGTCGACCAGGGCTTCACCGTGGGCAAGAGCTTCGGGCGCGTGTACGTCGAGTTCGCCGCCGGGGACAGTCCCGTCAAGCTGGCCCTCTACCGGCGGCGAGCCCTCGCCAAGGACGTCGGCGTCTCACCCGAGGGAAGCGGGTCCCACCGCCTCACGCTCACCGGCGACACCGGTGCCGCAGCGTTCACCGACCCGGACGGCTTCCCTTGGGAGGCAGCAACGCCTCTGCCCACGAACTGAGTTGTCATCCCGCCGGCAGCCTCACTTGTCCCGGGCACGGGCACGCTGGAGCTCACTGGTCACCGCCTGCTCGTCGCGGCCCAGCACCGTCTTCTCCAGGCTGTGGTCGCCCGAACGGGCGAAGCGTTCGGCCTCGGCGACGTCCTCCTTGGTGAGCGTGCGCCCGCACCACTCGCCCTGGCCGACGGTGTGGTCGTCGAAGGGCACGGCCGCGCCTTCGCCGAGCACGGTCCACCCGCCCCTGCCCCCGGCTGTCGCCTCCTCCCAGCGGACGGCGAGGAGGTAGGTGTGACCGGGCTCCAGGCGGGGCGCCTCCGCGGTGGTTCTCTTCACGCGTCTGCCGCTCTCCCGGTACACGCTCCAGCCCGCCGCCACCATGTCGAAACCCTTGCTCACCGTGCGCTTCTGCCCGGACGCGGACCACAGGACCCTGTCCGTGCGGAACGTCACCGTGCGGTCGGTGACGTAGTGGACCGCCCCCGTCGTGAAGTCGCGCCGGTTGGTCTCCTGTTCCCGTTCCGGCGTGGCCACGACGACGTGGTCCGCCTGTGTCACCCAGTCCTTCGCCGTCCCGGACGGACGGGCGTCCTCGGCGATACCGCAACCGACCACCGTGCCCAGACCGCCGTGGCCGACCAGCACGGCGCCGCCGACTCCCATGAGAGCCACGCAGGCGACCAAGGACTGACGGGTGAGCATGTCTCGAACGTTCAAGAAAGACACCGATTCCCCAGAGGACGGGCCGCTGACGTCCGGCGTCAGCGGTCCGTCCGAAGTGACATTGCGCAGATGTAGATGATCTTTCGGCGCTCCACGTGGTCACCGAGATCGAATCCGTACAAAGTCACAATCGCGCTGCGATCCGTCGACGGACGGGTGCGGTCACCGCACTGCCGCGCGACCCACGCCACTCACGACTCCTCGTCGGCCGGCCTCAAGTCATGCAGCAGGAAGTGGAGTTGTACGTCGCCGACCGTGTCCGTCCACAGACCGTCGGCGTCGAGCACCGACGCCGCGACCACCCGCGCCTCGGCGACCAGCGCGGGGTCGTACTCGAAGCCCGGCCACGGAAGAACGGGGAAGTCGCTCGACTCGCCGAACCGCCGCACCTGCTCCATGTCGCCCACCGCGGCGCGCGGCAGCGAGTCGTTCGCCCACGACCACAGCCAGGACTGCTGGGAAACGCTCACGCTGCCGATCAGTGTGAGCCGTCCGGTGAGAAACACCTTTCCGTCGCGCGACCACGTGAACTGCGCGTCGTCCAGGGACCATTGGTACTGCACGTCGCCCGACAGCCCGAAACGCTCGACCATGAGGCTCTGGCGTGCGCGGGCACGTTCGCGGGCCGTGTGCACGACCTCCTCCCACTCGGAACGGTCGTGTGCCGCTCGGTCGTCCACCATGTCTCCTCGCCCAGCCGGTGATGTCGGCAAGATCATTACGCCTGTATGTGTCGGCCGTTCTCCGAGGTGTCCGACAGGCCTGGGACGTCCTCGGTGTCCCCGTCCGGGGCGAGGTACTCCTCCAGGGCCCAGCGTCGGAGGGCTCTGGCCTCCTCGGTGAGGTGGGTGTCGGGGTCGGTCGAAAGGTGATCGAGCGTCAGGTCGACCACCCACTCGGTGACTTCGTGGCGCTCCAGCGCGTCGAGCGCTTCGCGGATCCGCAGCCGTTCCGTCCCCTGGGCGTCGCGCCGCGCGTGGTGCAGGGCGTCGGCGATGCACGCCGCGCCCGTGGTGAGGAAGTCCCGGTAGGCCTGTCCGCCGCGCAGGAGGCGATCGGCCGCCTGCTGTTCGGTGAGCGCGCCGTCGCTGCGGGCCGCGAGCGCCGTGGCGAGCAGACCGGGCGTCGCCTGCTGCTTCGCCCGGTAGCGGGCGGAGGCCTCCGTGTACGCCATGTGCGGATGGTGGTCGGCGACGGTACGCCCCTCCGGCGTCCAGTTCTGCGCCCACGCGTCCGTGAAGCGCGGACCCCATGTCTCGGCGAACGCGTAGCGCCCGCCGGTGCCCACGCGCAGTTGCACCGCGGCGCGGCCCGCGGCCCTGCGCCCTCCGGTGAACCAGGCGAGCGACCTCCAGCCGCCACGGCCCCCTTCACCCTCCGCGCCGAACACCTTCAACTCGTAGGCGGGCGGGTACTTCTCGCCCGAGCGCCATATCGGCTCGGGTGTGGCCCGCTCCGACTCCGGGCGGCCGTCGACCCAGGTACCCGGCGGCAGTTGGGGCGCGAGCCTGCGTGCGGGGTCGGCGTCGACGGAGTACGCCAGGCCCGGTTCCGGCCCGGCGTCGACGCCGGTTTCCTCGGCATGTCGCCAGACTTGGGCGCGTACGTATCCGCAGTCGTCCTCGCGTGTGAACCGGCTCGTGCGGGCCGGTAGTTCGAGGCGGTGAGCGACCACCGCGTCCGCGACCTCCTTCGCGCGGTCGAGGTCTTCGCACCACGCCCAGGTCGACCACAGCGGCGCCCGGCCCTGGTGGTCCTCGCCCACGATGCCGTCCGGGACGTCGTAGACGCGTACCTCGTAGCGCAGTTCGGCGCTGGGGCACGCGGGGGCGAGTCCTTCGGGGAGGTCGCCGGGCCGTTCCACCGACCAGCCGTTGTGCACCCAACGCCAGTACGGCTGTTCGGCGGACCGCCACACCAGCGGCCACAGCGCGGCCACGGCCACCCGTCCGTCGTCCGTGCGGTAGGGCACCGGAACGCGGGTCCCCTTCTCGACGGCCGGCGCGGCGGCGGGCAGCCGGGTCAGCTCACGGATCACCCATCCGTCGGCGGCGGGCTCGGCCAGGGCCCAGCTGCCGGCGTCGTACAGCGCCGTGGCCGACGTATCGATCGGGACGGTCGGGTCGGCCGAGGCAGTCGCGTCGGTGGAGTCGGTGGAGTCGGCCGGGCGAATCAACCTCACCGGTACGGTGTCGCCTCGTACGGCCACGAGCTCGGACAGCGACGCCACCACTGCTTCGTCCCATCCCTGGTGGGTGTGATGCGCCGGCACCGGCACCGGCACCGGCACCGGCGCTGACACGGACACGGACGCGGGTGCCGACGCCCCGGTCATCAAGCGACGGCGCGCGGCGGTATAAGAGATGCCCTCACGCTCGGCGAGTTCGCGGGCAGCCTGCTTGAACCTTTTGTCGACGGTCATGGAAGTCCCCTTCGGCGGAGATCCCACGCCTCCCCACCGCGAACACGACCACGGACAGGCAGAAGTCGCGCGTGAGTCACCCCTTGTCCTCGGTCGCCGGACCCGGCGTGGGCGGGAGTCGGCTCGGAGTCAGGCCGTCGCGCTGCGGCCGGTTCCACCGTAGTGGAAAGGACCGACGGCACGTCACTCGAATGCGGATCTTCAGCCCGCCCCGATACCCTTCCCGCCTCCCCCCTGCCTCTTCACGCCTCTTGACTTCCCGACGGGCCTGGTCAGGAGGAGCGGCGCAGCCAGTCCTCGAAGCGGGTCCCGGCCAGACGGGCCTGGCCCTCGTCGGGTACGAGACTGCGCTCGGCCAGTTCGGAGCCGAAGTAGCGGCCGTGCGGGTCGGCGACGACGGTGCGCGGATCGTCCCACGCACGCAGCGCGTCCGCGATGAGCTCGTCGAAGCGAAACAGCTCGGGCCCGGCCACCTCGGTGGTGCCCTTCAGCGGAGTCTCCACGGCGGCCCTGGCGACCGCCTCGGCGACGTCGTCGGCCGCGATCGGCTGGAAGAGCACCGGTGGCACGCGCACGGTGTCGCCGTCGGCGGCGGTGTCGGCGATGCCCTTGACGAACTCGAAGAACTGCGTCGCCCGGACCAGCGAGTAGGGGACCGTCCCCTGCTTGATCAGCTTCTCCTGGGCCACCTTGGCCTGGAAATAGCCGTTGTCGGGCAGGCCTTCGATGCCCACGATCGACAGCGCGACGTGGTGCGTGACGCCTGCGGCGGTTTCGGCGGCCAGCAGGTTGCGGGTGGAGGTGGTGAAGAAGTCCATCACCGCCTGCGGCTCGAAGGAGCGGGAGTTGGTGACGTCCACCACGACCTGGGCGCCGGCCAGCGCGTCGGCGAGGCCCTCGCCGGTGAGGGTGTCGACGCCCGTATCGGGCGAGGCTGGCACCACATCCTCTCCGCGTTCACGGAGCTTGCCGACCACTTTGCCGCCGATGAGGCCGGTGCCTCCGATGACCACGATCTTCATGTCGCGTACTCCTCGATCCGAAGGTGAACTCGAAACTTGACGAGCCGGAGACGACACCAGCCTCTCACCGGGGCAGCCGCCCGGAAACTCGGCGAGGGGACCTGCGGAGCGAAGGGAACCGGCGGAACGAGATCGGCCGGCCCGCGATGACCTCGACGTCATCTGGGCACTCGGCCGAAGTGGGGCAGAGGGAACCGGACGACCAGGGGCGGCGAGCTGGAGGCGGCGGACATGACAGTGAACCGGCTCGGCCTGGTGGTGCACGGCGGGCGCGCGGAGGCGGTGCAGGCGGCCGGCGTGGTCCGGGCGTGGTGCGAGGAGCACGGCGTGCGCTGCACGGACATCGACGTGTGGCACGACGGCGGACGGCGCAGCGCGCGTGACGAGGTCGAGGCCGCGGGGGACCCCGACCTCGTCGTCACTCTCGGCGGCGACGGCACGTTTCTGCGGGGCGCCCGGCTGGCCGTGGAGAACGACGCCCTCGTCCTGGGCGTCGACCTGGGGCGCGTGGGATTCCTGACGGAGGTGTCGGCGGCCGGGGTGCGGTCCGCGCTGGACGCGGTGCGCGAGGACCGGTTCGGCGTCGACCGCCGTATGCTCCTCGCCCTGCGCGCCTCGCGCCGCCTGGAGATGCCGCCGGGCATGGAGGCTCTCATGGAGTACGGCCGCGGCCCGCTGCTGCCGCCTCCGCAGGTCCGCCCGGACTGCCGGGTCGACGACGAGTGGGGCGTCCCCCTGGACGTGACCGCGCTCAACGACGTCGTCCTGGAGAAGCTGGTCAGGGACCGCCAGGTGTCGGTCGGGGTCTACGTCTCCGGCAGGCTGCTGGCGTCCTACTCCGCCGACGCGCTGCTGGTCGCCACGCCGACGGGCTCGACGGCGTACAGCTTCGCCGCCGGCGGGCCCGTCGTCTCGCCGCGCGCGGAGGCCCTCGTCTTCACGCCGGTCGCTCCGCACATGACGTTCGACCGGTCGGTGGTCACGGCCCCCGACGAGCCCGTCGGCCTGCGGGTGCTCGAACGGTCGGGGCAGGCCGCGGTCAGCGTCGACGGCCAGGTGCGGGGCGTGCTCGGTCCGGGGGACTGGATCGGCGTGTACGCGGCACCGCGTCGCCTGCGGGCCGTGCGGCTGGAGCGGATGGACTTCTACGGGCGGCTGCGCGAGCGCATGAACCTGACCGACGCCCCGGCGGCCGTCGCCGACGGATCACCCGCACCCCTGTGGTCGGTGACCACCGCACCGCCCGGAGACCTTGCCCACCTCGCCCTGCTGACGGCCCCGGACGGCCCTTCACCTCTCCGATGAGCACCGCGGGGCTGCCGACCGTGGCCCTGCCGGACCTCGTCGGCGACGCCGTCGCCGCCCCGCTAGCCGACCCGTTGCATCGCCTTCCGATGGCGTTCCGCCATCGTGGCTCCCGACTCGCGGCGGGCCATCCTGCGCAGGACGGACGGTGCGATCAGCAGCCCGGCGATCGTCCAGGCGGCCAGCACGCCCGCCGTCTCCCACAGCCGCCAGGACTCGCCGATCTCGGCGGCGACCGCTTCGGCCGGCAGCAACGCGGCCCGCAGGCCGAGGCCGAGCCAGTAGACGGGGAAGATTTGTCCGACGATCTGGAGCCACTCGGGGAGTTTCGACAGGGGGAAGTAGATCCCGGAGATCGCGATGAGTCCCATCACCGGCAGCATCAACAGACCGACGGTGCGCGGGCTGTCGACCAGCGAGCCGATGACGGCGCCCATCGGCAACGTCGCCAGCAGCCCCATCGGCACCACCCATACCAGCGTCAGCAGCGCGCCGCCGCCCCGCGGGGCGACCCCGTCCACCACGAACACGCCGATGGCGAAGGGGAGCGCCATCGAGGCGAGAGCCGTCCCCGACACCATGACGATCTTGCCGACGAGGTGACCGACCATGCCGTTGGGCACGGCCTTCGCCCGCAGCAGGGTGCCGTCCTCGCGCTCCGCCGCCAGCAGCTGCGCCGTGGTCATCATCCCGGTGAACGCGAGCGTCATCCCCAGCAGGCTCGGCAGCAGGAACGCGCCGGTCGAGATGCCGGCGCCCTTCAGCGGATCGTTCCTGCCCAGGATCAGCGGCACGACGAGCAGGACCGTCCACAGCGCGTACCCGAACAGGTCCTGGCCGGTGGTGAAGCTTTGCCGGAGTTCCGTGCGACCGCGCCGCACGCCCGTTCTCGCCGCGTGCCACACCGGATTCATCGCGCTTCCTCCCCGAAGACGTGTCCCACCCGCTCGTCGGGGACGGTCCCCGTCTCCAACTCCCGCACCATCGTCAGGTAGGTGTCCTCCAGGCTCGCCCGGCGCACCTCCAGCCCGCCGATCGCCTCGCCGTGCTCCTCGAACAGCCGGCGGACGAAACCGGTGGGCTCGGGCGTCGACTCCTCGAAGTGCCGTCCGTCCCGTGTCCAGCGCACCGTGGCCTCGGCCGACGCCTGCCGGGACAGTTCCTCCGCCGAGCCGTCGGCCACGATCCGGCCGCCGGCCAGGATGAGGATGCGGTCGGCGAGCTTCTCCGCCTCGGTGAGGTCGTGAGTGGTCAGCAGGACCGTGGTGTTCTCGTCCGCGAGGCCGCGCACGAGGCCGTGGAACTCGTTCCTGGCCTCCGGGTCGAGACCTGCCGTCGGCTCGTCGAGGAACAGCAGTTCGGGCCGGCCCACGATGCCGACGGCCACGTCGAGACGCCGGCGCTGCCCGCCGGACAGGGTGCCGACGCGTTTGTCCGCGTGCTCGGTCAGCCCCACGGCGGCGATCAGCTCGTCGGCGTCCCACGGCCGCCGTACGAGGGCGGTGGAGTACGGCGCGTAGTACGAGCCGAGGTGTTCCAGCAGCTCCCGCACCCGCCACTTGCCGTGATCACGCCAGGACTGCAACACGATGCCCAGCCGGGCCCGCCACTGCTCGTCCCCGTGAGCCGGATCGACGCCGAGAACGCTCACCTCGCCGGCCGAGCGCATCCGGAAGCCCTCCAGGACCTCGATCGTGGTCGTCTTGCCCGCGCCGTTCGGCCCGAGCAGCACGACGACCTGCCCCCGCCGGGCCGTGAAGTCGACCCCCTTCAACACGTCCTGGCTGCGATAACGCATACGCAGCTCCCGCACGTCGATGACCGCGCCGCTGTCCGGCGGCCGGCTGCTCTCGACGCCTTCAGAGGCGTGAGCGGTCGTCATCGGTGTCCCCCGTCCGTTCCGTGGATCGTCCCCTGGCGTGACGCTGACGCCGGCGCTACGGACTCCCCTTGACGAACACATTACCGAACGGTTCAGCGCCCAACGCGAGCCGCCTTCTGCGTGGGCGGCGATCCAGCCGTTCGAACGCCGGTGTCGGCTCGGCAGGTCGAGAAGCGAGTCGCAGCTACGATTCAACAGGCGTGCCGCACAAGGGGAACCAGGGGAGACGATGAGCCGACCGCTGCTGTTCCTCGATGTGGACGGTCCCCTCAACCCCTATGCGGCACAGCCGGAAAGGCGTCCCGCCGGGTACACCACCATCAGAGTGCCCCGGGACAGCGGAACCCCGGACGAGGAGAGAGGACTGTCGCGCCGTCGACGGCCCCTGCGGGTGTGGCTCAATCCGGAGCACGGGCCGGCCCTCCTACGTCTCGACTACGAGCTGTGCTGGGCGACCACGTGGATGAGCGAGGCCAACCGTTGGATCGCCCCGGTTCTCGGGCTGCCCGAACTTCCCTTCGTCGACTTCGGTGACGCCTTGCTCCGAGACCGCCCCGACGGGGTCCACTGGAAGACTCCCGCGCTCCTGGAACACGCCGACGGCCGTCCCTTCGCCTGGGTGGACGATGAACAGAGCGATCTGGACGAGGCGTACGTGACCGCCCACCACCGAACTCACGGACTCCTGCACCACGTCGATCCACGGATCGGCCTGCGCGAGGACGACTTCCGAACCCTGGTCGGCTTCGCCCGAGTTACGGGCAGCTCATGAGCTTCTGAGGATCACCAAGCGCTGAGTCGCCCGTGTCATCGACACATAGCGGTCGACCGCTCCCTCGATGCCCTCGCCGAACTTCTCCGGATCGATCAGGACGACCAGGTCGAATTCAAGTCCCTTCGACAGGGCGGGAGTCAGCGAGCGGACGCGGGGGGTCGCCCGGAACGTGGGGTCGCCGATGACGCAGGCGATTCCCTCCCCGTGGGCGGCGAGCCAGGTGTCGAGGACCGACGTCAGCTCGGAGACGGACCCGTGGACGACGGGGACGCCCCCGCTGCGGATCGACGTCGGCACGTTGGCGTCCGGGAGCACCGCCCGGATGACCGGCTCGGCCTCCCTCATCACCTCTTCCGGCGTACGGTAGTTGACGCTCAGCGAGGCCAGCTCGACACGATCCAGCCCGACTCGCCCGAGCCGCTCCTGCCACGACTCCGTGAACCCGTGCCGCGCCTGAGCACGGTCCCCCACGATGGTGAAGCTCCGGGACGGGCAGCGCGACAGCAGCATCTGCCATTCCGCGTCGGAGAGTTCCTGCGCCTCGTCCACGACGACATGCGCGAACGGCCCCGCCAGCAAATCCACCGCGACGGCGGACAGTTCGGACTCGTCGACCAGACTCACCCGGGCGTCCTCGCCGCGCAGCATCCGCACCAGGCCCTCGCCGTCGTCACCGTCGGCACCCGAGTCCGCCACCGCATCGATCAGGTTGTCGACGACCCGCGTCATCTGCGTACGCTGCGCCGCGAGCGCGGCCTTGTGCCGGCGCTTGCGCCGCGCCTCCTCCGGATCACCGAGCCGCTGCCGTGCCGCGTCCAGCAACGGAAGGTCGGACACCGTCCAGGCCTGCGGATCCGAGCGCTGCAACTTGCGCACCTCGTCGGCGTCGAGCCAGGGCGCGCACAAACGCAGATAGGCGGGCACCGACCACAAGTCCCCCACCAGATCGGCCGCTTCGAGCAGCGGCCACGCGCGGCTGAACGCCGTCAGCAGCTCCCTGTTCTGCCGCAGCGACCTCCGGAGCAGCTCGGGCGCGACCTCGCCGTCCTGCGCGGACGCCTCGTCGTCGTGCTTGTCCACGAGGATGGTGAGCAACTCCTCCCAGACCTGGTCGCGCGCCTCGTTGTGCGGAGTGCCGGGCTCCGCCGCCGCGAACGCCACGGCCCAGTCGCGGGCGCTCAGCCGGACATCGGACCAGGGGGTCGTGACCGTCATGCCCTCGGTCGGCGGCTCCTCGTAGAAGCCGACCGCCCGCTCGATCCCTTTCACCAGCTCCGCGGACGACTTCAGCCGGGCCACCTCCGGATCGGCCTCGACGGCCGCCGACGCCCCCTCGTCGACCAGGTCCCGCAGCGTGCACGTCTGCACCCCCTCCTCCCCGAGGCTCGGGAGGACGTCGGCGACGTAGGCCAGGTAGGGCCGGTGCGGACCGACGAACAGCACACCGCCCCGACGGTGACCGAGACGCGGGTCGGAGTGCAGCAGGTAGGCCGAGCGGTGCAGGGCGACGACCGTCTTGCCCGTGCCCGGACCGCCGTCGACGACGAGCGCCCCGCGGGACTGCGCGCGGATGATGGCGTCCTGGTCGGCCTGGATGGTGCCGAGCACGTCCCGCATCCGCGCCGACCGGTTGCCGCCGAGGCTGGCGATGAAGGCGGACTGGTCGTCGAGCGCGGCATGCCCGACGAGTCCCTCCGCGGTGAACACCTCGTCCCAGTAGTCGCTGATCCGGCCGTCGGTCCAGCGGTACCTGCGGCGGCTCGCCAGGCCCATCGGGTTCGCGTGGGTGGCCCCGAAGAACGGCTCGGCCGCGGGGGAGCGCCAGTCGAGCAGCAGCCGACGCCCGGTGCTGTCGGTGAGGCCGAGCCGTCCGATGTACACCGGCTCGGGGTCGCCGTCGTCCGCGCCGACCATGTGCCCGAGGCACAGGTCCAGGCCGAAGCGGCGCAGTGTGCGCAGACGGCTGGTCAGTCGGTGGATCTCCGTGTCCCGGTCCATCGCATGGCGGCCCAGGCCGCCGGGAGCCCGCCGCTCGGCGTCGAGGCGTTCGGTCAGCTCCGCGATCGTCTCTTCGAGGCTCCGCGCGATGGCCGCGAAGTGCCGCTCGTCGTCGGCGATCAGCGCCGGGTCGGCCTTGGGGGAGAGATGGTCGGGAAGGTCGAAGGCGCTGGTGGTGGTCAAAGGCTTCACGTCATTCGCTCCGAGTCATGGGGCGCGTTCAAGGGGGCGGGAGAAACTGGGGAGGGAGAAGCAGGGGGAGCGGGACAGGGGGGCGGGAGGGAAGTGCGGGGGAGGACGGCCTAGAGGCGGTCGATCAACTTGCCCGTCTACGGCTGAACTTGTGCGTGCATCTCCCGGCCGATCGACTCCAGCAGCAACTCCGCCGCCACCCTCGCCCCATCGGTGAGTACCGCGCCGGCGACGGCCTTCGCCCGTACCCGGGTCTCGGGGGCCAAGGCCGTCCGCAGCGCGGCCGACAGGGACTCGAAGGTCGGGGTGGGGCCGGCGTGGGCCGCACCGATGCCCAGGTCGGCCACTCGCGCGGCCCAGTACGGCTGGTCCGCCGCCTGAGGCACCACCACCTGCGGCGCACCGGCGCGGGCCGCGGTCGTCGTGGTGCCGGCGCCGCCGTGATGGACGACGGCGGCGACCCGGCCGAACAACGCCTGCTGGTTGACCTCGCCGACGAAGAGGCAGTCTCGGAAACGGTCGCCGGGGCCGTCGTTCGAGCGGCCGTCGTCCGGACGGTCGGTCAGGTTCAGGCCGGCCCAGCCTCGGGCCACGACGACACGGCGGCCCTGCGCGCGCACCGCGTCGACGGCCAACTGGGCGACATCCGCCGCCCCGTTCATGGGCATGCTGCCGAAACCCACGTACACCGGCGGCTCCCCGGCCTCCAGGAACGCCAACAGCTCATCGGACAACGGGCGTTGGTCCGGAAGGATCCACGCACCGGTCTGGACGACGTCGAGGTCGGGCGCCCCCTGCCAGGGGTCCAGGACCGGGTCCGTCGCCAGCCAGGGCCGGTCACCGATGACGTAGTCGCGGACGCCGGCCACCGGGGGCAGCCCGATCGCCGCCCGGTTGGTGTTGAGCGCCTCACCGAACAGCGCATCGATGTTCTGGGCGTCCAGGTCCCACAGCACCCTGTTGTCGCTCGCCTCGGGCGGGAGCGGCCGCCCCGGGTACGCCAACGGCCTGCGCAGCGGCGACGGCAGCGTGAGCTGCTGGAACGTCACGGACACGGAGGGGATTCCCAGCTTCTCGGCGATCGACCGAGCACCGGCCGCGACCGACAGTACCCCGGTGGCCACCACCGCGTCGCATCTCGCCGCGGCCTCGATCACCGTCTCGAACTGGGCGGCCACCAACTCGGCCGCCCGCCGCGGCAGGTCTACGGACGACGGCGGCGGCGTCGCCGTCGTCAACGCGCGCGCCGACCGGCCGAACGGAACCACCCGTGCCCCGACGCCGGTCAGCAGTTCCGCGAACTCCTCGTCGGGCGGCGCGGACACCAGCACTTCCGCGCCCGACTCCCGCAACCGCACCACGAGTCCGCCCAGAGGTTCGACGTCCCCCCGTGATCCATACGTCGACAGCAACACACGCACTTCGCGACTCCCGTTTCCGCGGTCTCCGGCCCAGGCCGGAGATTCTGCGGCACGACGGGGGCCTTGCCGCAAGCCCCCCAGTGCGCTATACGTTAGGAGTGGAAAGGAGTGGGCGACCTCCTTTCCTTTTCCTTTTTGCAGCTCCTTGCAGCCCTCACAGCTCCACGGTGATGTGCGGGGCCAGCGCGCGGAGGAAGTCGGGCGCGTCGAAGATCTCCCCGGCGGAGGCCACGCCGACCACCGCGGTCCGCCCCGTGAGGACGCGGTCGACCGCCTCCACCACCAGCGGCGCGGTGACGGCGTAGATGTCCCGGCCGCGGGCCACGGCACGCCGTTCGGCGTCACCCGAGCGCACGACGACGTCCACGAGGAAGGTCTGATCGGACCGCCCGCTCCCGTCGACCGCGGCCGGCGTCGGCGTCTCCGGTGCCGCGATGTCCCGCGCCGCCTCCACGGTCATGTACGTGCGCACCTCGGGGATGCGCAGATGGCTGGGCACGGTCACCACGTCGGCCATCGTGAACTCCCCGATGACGGACCGGGGCCCCATCGGCTCGGGGAACGTCCACTGAAGGGTCGGCGGGGCGTCGTGACGATACTCCAACCGCCCGTTGGAGAAGCGGACGCGGCGGCCGTCCCGCCGCTGCCGGGAGACCGCGCCCGCCGTGCGCGTCCCGGCGGTGGGGTGCCAACCGCTCAGCCCGTACGCGATGTGCGCCTCGTCGGCCGCCGTCCAGTCGCCCATCGCGGCGGTGACCAGCAGGTCGCCGAAGCCGCCGAAGAAGGCCATCGCCGGGACGATCACCGCCCGCGCGTCCCGCGCCCGCTCGGCGAAGTGCGCGAAGGTGTCGACGTTGGCCTCGATCTCGGCGGCCACGTCCAGATAGGGGATCCCGGCCCGCAGAGCCGCCTCGATGAGGGGAGCGGCCGTCGTGGCGAAGGGGCCGGCGCAGTTGATCACGGCTGCCGCGCCCGCCACCGCGCGGTCGAGCGAGGCCTCGTCGTCGACCGACGCCGTGCGGGCCTCGAGCCCGGTCTCGTACGCGAGCGCCTTCACCTTGTCGGCGTCGCGGCCCGCGAGGACCGGGACGAACCCGCGCTGCCCCAACTCCGCCACCACGAAGCGGCCCGTGTGCCCGTACGCGCCGAACACCGTCACCGTCTGGCCCGATTCCATGGTCTCTCCCCGTACTCGAAATCACCCGCTGCGATCTGTCACAGACATGCTCGCGGAGGCAGGCGCCCCGCCGCGACTGTCCGGAACGCCATGCCCCATACAATTCCGGACATGACCACCGTCGCGCTGGCCGTCACCGATGGCATGCTGCACTTCGAACTGGCCCTGGCCTGCGAGGTGTTCGGAACCGACATGAGCGCTGTGACGGACCGCTGGTACCGCTTCTCGCTCTGCGGACCGGGTCCCGTGCGCATCGACCGCTTCCGGATGGAACCCGACCACGGACTGGACCGCCTCCCGCACGCCGACACCGTGATCGTCCCGGGCTGGGCCGACGTCGACCGGGAGCCGCCCGCCGAACTGGTCGAGGCGGTGCGCGCCGCCGCCGACGCGGGAGCCCGCGTGGCCTCCCTCTGCACGGGAGCCTTCGTGCTGGCCGCCGCAGGCCTGTTGGACGGCAGACGCGCCACCACGCACTGGGCGCACGCCCAGGAACTGGCCGAGCGCCACCCCCGGGTGACGGTCGACCCCGACGTCCTCTACGTCGACGACGGCAGCGTGCTCACCTCCGCCGGCAAGGCCGCCGCCATGGACCTGTGCCTGCACCTCGTCCGCCTCGACCACGGCGCGTCGATCGCCAACACGATCGCCCGCCGCCTGGTCGTGCCGCCCCACCGGGACGGCGGCCAGGCCCAGTTCGTGACCACCCCCGTCCCCGCCCCGGCCAACCACCCGCTCGCCGAACTCTTCCCCTGGGCGCTCCGACGGCTGGACCGCCCGCTCACTGTGGAGGACCTCGCCCGCCAGGCGCGGATGAGCTCACGCAACCTGGGCCGCCACTTCAGAGCGGTCACCGGCACCACCCCGCTGCAATGGCTCCTCGTCCAACGGATACGCCATGCACAGGAGTTGCTGGAGACCACCGACGACACCGTCGACTCCATCGCCCAGTCCACCGGCATGGGCACCGCCACCACCCTCCGCCGGCACTTCAACCGCACGGTCGGAGTACCGCCGGACGCCTACCGCCGTACGTTCCGCTCCGGGCCGCACCCTCAGAGCTGATCCCGCCGCACCTCCACGGACGTCCGCCCGCCGTGTGCGTCCGTGATGTCGATGACGACGCCCTTCCACTCCTCGGCCGGCTCTTCCGGCACCTCGCCGGTCCGGTACTCGGCTCCCGCCAGCAGTTCCTCGGTCACCCGTACGCCGGTGAGACGCTCCGTCAGCGCGAGCACCGCCGCCTTCGTGTCGACGTCGGCGTCCTCGTCCCCCGAGGGGTTGAGTCCGAGCTCCCTCATCACGGCGTTCAGCGCGTCGGGCGTGCTGCCGGTTCTGTGGGCCGGGGACTCGAAGGTGGTGCGCAGCTCTCCGTCCTCGTACCAGTGGAAGAAGTGCATGGGCTTGCCCCCGTTGGACGAGTGCGAGACGGCGCGCGTTCCGGCGGAGAGGGCCTCCATGATGCTCGGACGGGTTCCCAGATCGCCGCCGAGGTCCAGGGCGAGCGTCCAGTCCCCTCCCGCGCCGGGGACGGTGAACGCGCCCGCGAGGAAGGACTCGGGCCAGTCGTCCCAGTCGGACAGACTCTCCTTGTGCCGTTCGATGAGTTCGGTGAGCCCCGCGCACGTGCCTCGCGGCTCGGCCTCCGCCACGGTGAACAGCTCGGCCGGTGTGACTCCGCGCACCAGCGTCATCGTGTAGCCGTTCTGCAACGCGAAGTCGAAGAACGAGGACGAGGATCGTATCCAGCCGTAGTCGGCCGCGGTGACTGAGGTCATGCGGCGCATCCTGCCACCGGCCACTGACATCGGGGCGCGCCTGCTCGACCGACCGCGCCACTCCATGACCGTGGTGGACGCGGTGGACGCGGCGGAGCCCGGGAGTCGTATCCAGCTCCCGGGCCCCTGGGGATGCCACCCAATTGCGCACGCCGGTGGCGTTTAAGAGGACGGATCAGTCATCAGGCCGTCGTGTTCTTCCTTTGAACTACCGCACCACGTAGAGGTGCAGGCGAGAGTCGAACTCGCATCCGACGGCGTTCGTCCGGCCTCGGTCGATCCGGCGATCGGCGGCGATGCTGAAGCTGGAGCGAGAGTCTGAGATTGACCGCGGCTGCCTCTGCCTACTTGGGCTACCCCGGCAGGTGGTGCCGGGGGAAGGAGTCGAACCTTCACTGGACCGCTTCTTCAGGCTGAACTTCAGTTTCAGCTTGCGCTCATCGCGCGTACCGGTCCTCAATCCGGCCGCGCCTTTCGCGCACCCCCGCGCTCGCACGCGGGGGCGATCAGGGATGCTACCTGCGCCCGGTGTCAGCCGAACAGGTAGCCGAACACCGCGTCGCCGACGCGCTGGTCGGTGATCTCGACGCCGTTGGCCTCCTCACGGGCGAACTTCACCGCCTGCTGGAGCTTCTCGACGCGGTCCACGAGCTCGTTCACCCGCCGCGCGGGAAGCGCGCCGGAGAACTTGACCGTGGTCCAGTAGCCGATGGGGACGTCCTCGTAGTACACCTCGACCTGCGCCGGGTGCTTCTCGGTCGCCTCGGCCTTGACGTGGTTGCGCGGGACCTTCTTCGTCCGGATCGTGCGGACGGGGTCCGTCTTCCACCAGTCCGTCGACGGGTCGAGGGTCCAGGACTCGGCGGCGTCGAGCACCGGCAGCTTCTTCACGAACGTGTGCAGGTCGGTGAGCTGCTTCTCGAGGAACAGCAGGTAGCTGACCGGCACTTGCGAGAGGATCGTCCGTCCCTCGACGGTGACGTCCGCGCGGGCGGTGCAGTTGGCCCAGTCCTTGGTCGCGGTGACGTCGAACAGCCGGGTGAGCGAGGCGGACATCTCACGGAGCACCTCCTCCGCCTTCAGCTGCACCCGGGTGGACTCGGGCGGCAGCTGCTCGCCCTCCTCGTCCTTCGGCTGATACGTACGCGAGATCCCGGACAGCAGCGCGGGCTTCTGCACCTTGTGATGAGCCGCCGTGATGTCCTGGAACGACTTGCTCTTGACGCCTTTTTCGACAGCGATGATCTGATTGAGCTTCGCCACTGCGTCCCCCCTTCGAACAGCAGAAACATAGCCCAGAGGGGGGAGTTCCTCACACGGTTTTCTTGACGGACCGCTGAGGACGACTCCCTCCCCCCTCCCGGGGCAGCAAGCTGAGCCGGCGCTCAGCGGAACTCATGGACCACCCGGATCTCGCCGACGATGTGGGCGTTGAAGTCGTCCAGCTCCTCGGCCGGAACCCAGAGCTCGAGAATCGTCCGCCCGCCCGCCTGCTGGGCGGGATACCGGCTCACGAACTCCGACTCGACCTCGAAACGCGTGACGAAGCCGGCCCCGTCGTGCTTCACGTTCCAGTCCCGCGCGATCCTGATCGCGTAGTCCTCGTTGAGGACCGGATAGAAGATCGGCTGCTCGGGCAGCCGGGGCGGCCACGCCCGCCAGTTCAGCTCCCGAACCAGCTCCAGCTCCTTGGGTCCGGTGGGACGCCACAGGGTCGTCGTCGCTTGCCGGCGGTTCATGTACGTCGCTCTCTGAACATCAGCCGCCGATAGGGCGGTTGGGTGGTCGGAAGACCGGACGATACCGACCCCGTGACCTCGTCGGCTACGCAGTTTCCGCAGCGTCCAGCCACGTCCCCCCGCGCATGATGACTCGCCCGCGCAGTTCCGGCTCGCCGCGCCAAGCGCGCACGGTCCTCGGGACCACGCGTACATACAGAAAGGACCCCTCTTCCCGGCGCGGATCCCACCCGAACTTGTCGGTGAACGCCTCCGCCGCGCCTTCGGGGACCTCCTCGTCCGCGAAGCACTCCGCCTCGCCCTGGAGGAGCACCACGTCGAAGGTGTCCGGTAGCGCCAGGCGCACACGCGGCTCCGCACGGACGTTCCGCGCGGTCACCGAAGTGGCGCTGGTGCACATCCACACGGCTCGCCCGTCCCACAAGAACCACAACGGCACTTGGTGCGGCCCGTGATCAGGGTGAGCCGTCGACACCCATACATCCCGCTCGGCAACGAGCCGCTCCAGTGTGTCCTGCACACGTTCCGCGGTCTCGCGGCGGACGATTCCCGTGGTCTCCATGGGGGCCGACCCTAGCCAAGCAGGCGCGAAGCGCGCCTGGGGCGCAGGGCCTACTTTCCAGCGACCGATGACCCCTCAGTCGGTGAACCGGCTTCAGGGCGAGGCGAGATGGGCGTCGATGTAGCGGGCGAGAATCAGCCCGTCCTCGCTGTTGTCGGCCTGGAAGGTGATGCGGCGGAGGAGGAAGACCCGGTTCAGGGTGATGCCCTCGCGGGCCAGGACGAACACGAGGGTGAGGAACGCGGCTCGGGCGTTGCCGTCGTCGAAGGGGTGGAAGAAGCAGACGTCGAGGTAGGCGCGTGCGGCGCGGGCGGTGAGGGGGAGGGGGCGGTCGCCGTCAGCCTCGCTCTCGGCCAGGCAGGCGTCGAGGCGGGCGCGGGTGTCCGGGGCGATGCCGTAGCGTTCCCGGCCGCCCTTGGCGAAGGCCGGCAGCGTGCGGAAGGGCGGCGGCTGGGGCGAGTTGAGGACGTGCCGCTGCCAGCCGCGGATGAGCGCGAAGTCGAGTGGGGCACCGCGCGCCGCATCGGCCCGCAGCAACTCCAGTGCGGCGAGCAGCCCTTCGGCACGGGCGGGATCCAACGCGCCGTCGAAGGCTCGTATGTCCTCTGCCGCGCCGTCCCGCGCGGGGGCCCGCGATCCCTCCGGGCCGACCTTCGGAGAGGCCCGCCGTTCGTCCATCCCGCCCTCTGCCGCGGCCCGCTCCTGCGCACCCCCGTCCGGTGCGTCCCGCCAGCGCACGTTCTCGCGCACAGTGAGCCAGCGCTCCAGGTGGTCCGGTGGTGCGTAGTCGGCCGTAGGACGGGGCGCGGCGGTCGGCCGCAGGGAGAGGGCGAGGCGTTCCGCGACGTCGTCCACGAGCACGATGTCGGGGCCGCTCCAGCTGCGGAACCGCCCGCCGATCGCTCGCTCGACCAGCGTCTGCGCGGTGTCCGGCGGCACCGACCAGCGGCTGAGAAACCAGGTGAGCACTTGATGGCAGTGTCCGTACCAGCCGCTGCCGCACCCCGTGCGGTCGGTGACATGCAGAATCAGACTGCGGGCGGCGCGCTCCCACAGGATCCTCTGGTCCTCGAGGTCGGCCAGGTCCAGCGGGTACGCCTCGAACCACCTGGAGAGACTCTCCAGCCACTCCCGCCACTCGCACAGCGCCGCGACGACACGGGCGAGCGTCTCCTCCGGGGTGGTGACCGAGTCCCGCGGGCAGCACCAGCTTCCGACCGGGCCCCCGTCGAAGTCCCCTTCGTCGTGCGCCCAGCGCCAGCCCACGGCCCACCGGCCATAGCGTCGTTCGAGGGCACAGGACATGGCGTCGGCCCACAGCCCGGCCTCGTTCCAGCTCCAGTCGTGCATCGCCGGGTCGCTGAGCGGGATGTCGGGGCGGCTCGGCACACACCGGGCCGGTCCGAGCGAGTGCACCACCCGCGACGCCGACGCGCTGTCGAAGGGATGACGGGCGGGATCCACCTCGTCCCAGCTCAGAAAGGCAGGGGTCGTCTCGACGATCACCGCGCAAGCCTGCCACGGGCCCCCGGCGTCCGATCAAACGGATTTACGGGTGGCGGTCTCGCTGTCGGGGTGGAGGGAGAACACCTGGTCGAGGCCGACGATGCGCAGTACGCGCAGCGTGTTGGCGGGGACGGCGGCCAGGGCGATGTCGGCCCGGGCGGCGTGGGCGTGGTTGCGGGCCGCGATCAGGGCGGTGATGCCGCTGGAGTCGCAGAACTCCATGCCGGCCAGGTCCACGACGAGGCGTTGGCCCGGGCGCAGGGCGAGGGTGGGGAGCAGGTCGCGCAGTTCGGCGGCGTTGGCGTAGTCGAGTTCGCCGCTGATCTCCATGACGGGACCGGTCGCGGCGTCTCGAGTGGTGATCTTCAGCGGGCTCATGGCGTGTTCTTCGTCATCCGGTCGGAGAGGGAGGCGGAGTTGGGGGAGGAGGAATCGGGGGACGCGGAGGTCGGGGCTCCCAGGGCGAGGAGCGCGGTGTCGTCGTCCAGGCCGTCGCCGAAGTCGTTCAGCAGGCCGGTCAGCGCCTGGATGACGGCTCCGGGCGGCCGTCCGGCGTGCTCGGCGGCGAAGCCGCGCAGGGCCTCGTCGCCGTAGAGGCTTCCGTCGTGGCTGTTGCGGGCCTCGGTGAGGCCGTCGGTGTAGAGGAGGAGCGTGTCGCCGACGGCGAGCGTGGTGGTGGCCGTCGCGAAGCGCGGGTGGGGCAGGACGCCGACGAGGATGCCGCCGGGCGTGGGCAGGAAGTGCGCCGTGCCGTCGGCGCGCAGGACGAGGGCCGGCGGGTGGCCGCCGGAAGCGAGATGGACGGCGACGCCGCCGGTGACCGGGTCGGGTTCGAGGATGCCGAAGATGGCCGTGCAGTAGCGCGGATCGCCGCCGGTGTAGCGCTCGTGGAGCACGGTGTTCAGGGTCGACAGCGCCGAGACGGGGTCGGGGTCGTGCAGCGCGGCGGCGCGCAGTGTGTAGCGGGTCAGCGAGGTGACCGCCGCGGCCTGGGGACCCTTGCCGCACACGTCACCGAGGAAGAACGCGAAGCGTTTCCCGTCGACGGGGAAGACGTCGTAGAAGTCGCCGCCGAGGCGGTCCGGCGAGGCGGTGTGGTAGTACGCGGCCGTCTCCACGCCGGGCACTTCGGGCAGGGCGGCGGGCAGCAGGGACTGCTGGAGCACGGCGAGAGCGTCCTGGAGCCGGGCCCGGTCGGCCTCGGCCTGCTCGCGCGCCCCCTCGGCGTGCCGGTGTGCGTCCTCGGCCCGCCTGCGCGCCTCCTCGGCCTCCTTGCGCGCCGCCTCGGCCGCCTTCCGGCCGCGCAGGAGCTCCTCCTCGTAGGCGCGGCGGTCCCGGGCGTCGAAGACGGTCGTGCGGATGAGCAGCGGCTCCCCGGTGCTGCCGTGCTTGACCACCGACGAGATCAGAACGGGCATCCGGCTGCCGTCGGCCCGCTTGATCTCCAAGGCGATGCCGTTGATCTCGCCCTGCATGCGCAGCAGCGGCGCTAAGTGCGTCTCGTGGTACAGCTTGCCGCCCACGGTCAGCAGGTCGGTGAACCGCCTCCGGCCCACCACGGCGTCGTGGTCCAGCCCGAGCCAGTTCAGCAGCGTGGCGTTGATCTTCGCGACGGTGCCGTCCATCAGCGTGGACAGATATCCGCACGGCGCGCTCTCGTAGAGTTCCTCGGCGCTGTCCTCCAGCAGCGACGCGAAGGCCGCCTTCTGCGTCCTCTCGTCGTCGGCCCCGTGCGGTTCGGGCTCCTGCCCGGTGCGGCACATCACCGCAGTCCCGCCAGGAAACCGGTGATCGCCGCGTTGGTGGCCTCGGGCGCGGACAGGTGCGGACAGTGACCGGTCGCGTCGAGGGTGACGAGCGTCGAGCCGGCTATCGCCCCGTGCACGTAGGCTCCGACCTCACGGGGCGCGATGACGTCCTGGGCGCACTCCAGGACCAGCGTGGGCACCCGCACCGACTTGAGGTCGTCCCGCGAGTCCGACAGGAACGTCGTCCGGGCGAACACCCGCGCCATGTCGGGGTCCGTGGCGCAGAAGCTGTTCGTGAGCTCCTCGCCCAGCTCGGGACGGTCGGCGTTCCCCATGATCACCGGGGCCATCGCCGCCGACCAGCCCAGATAGTTCGACTCCAGCGACACGAGCAGCTCGTCGATGTCGTCGGCTCCGAACCCGCCCCGGTAACCCTCGTCATCGATGTACCGCGGCGAGGGGGCGACCATGACCAGCGCGCCGATGCGCTCCGGCGCGATGTCGGCGGCCAGCACCCCGATCATCGCGCTGACCGAGTGCCCCACGAACGTCGCACCGCGCAGATCGAACGCCTCGCACACCTCCACCACGTCCCGGGCGTAGCCGCTGAGGGAGGCGTAGCGGTCCTCGCTGAACGCGGACAGGTCGGAGCGGCCCGAGCCGACGTAGTCGAACAGCACCACCCGGTAGTCCTCGGCGAGCGCCGGAACCGTCAGCCGCCACATGTTCTGGTCGCAGCCGAAGCCGTGCGCCAGCACCACCACCGGGCCCTCGGGGTTGCCGGTGACCGTGACGTTGTTCCTGCGCCGAATGTCCATACCCGCCATCTTCCCAGCTCGCAGACACTGCCCCGGCCCGCCCCCTTGCGGGGCCGTCGGCGTTGTCAGTGCCGTCCGTTACCTTCGGGCCATGTCGATCACCGCACAACTGCGCGATTCCGTGAACCTGCCCGGCGGGGGCGCGCTGGTCAACGGCTACGCCTACGAGAGCCGTGGGGACGGGCAGTGCCGCGCCCTGCTCCTGAACGGGCACGACCTGGAGGTCCACGACGTCCATGAGGTCCTCGCCGGGGAGCGCGCGCCGACCGCCGTCTTCCCGCTCCCATGGCCCGGCTGGGACCACGGCGTCCACTCCGTGAGCCCCGACGGCTCGTTCGCGGCGTTCTCGGGGCAGCGCGCGGTGCGGGCCGTCGGTCGCGGCGGAGAGACCCTGTGGGAGTACCGGCACGGCTGCTGGGGTCCCGAGGTGGGCCACCCGCACTCGGGGGACGAGCAGGAGGTGTGCCGAGGCCTCGAATCCGGGTCCTGCCGGATCTCGGACGACGGCCGGTTCGTCTGGGCGCATGTCGTCGCGACGACGGCGGATGCCGGGCCGACGGGTGCCGGGGAGGGCCCGGAGACGGGCACCGGAGAGCACCCGGGGGAGGAGGACGCGGGCGCGTGGGAGGTGGACGGCGGCGCGGGCGCGTGGGAGGAGCGCTGGGTCGTCCTGGACGCCCGGGACGGGCGGGAGCTGGCCCGGCTGCCGCTGGCCAGTGCGGCCGCCGGCTCGCACCACCTCTCCCACCCGGACGGCGTGCACATGGGCCTCAGCATCGGCATGGGCCAGGACGGCGTTCTGCTCTACTGGGCACGGTGGGACGGCGAGAAGCTGACCGCCTGGGATCTCGACGAGACGGCGGGCCGCATCCTGACGGACGTCCACCCCGGGCACCCGGGCTTCCTGACGACCGAGCACTACGGTGAGGACCTGCGGCTGCACTCCCTGGACGGCGCCGTGCTCGCCACGGCGGAGCCCGAGCCGGCCGACGAGGAGCCGCCCTGCTGGGACTACGGCTGCGGCTTCGTCGACGCCGACACCGTGATCGCCTCGACGCTCGACTCCTGCGAGACCCCGGAGGACGGCGGCCACTGGCTGCTCGACGCCCGCACCCTGGAGATACGCGGGCCGGTCGCGTACCCCGAGGGCACGGGCGCCGCCCACAGCTACGTGCGCCCGCTCGGCGACGGGACCTGGCTCACCTATGACGACGGCAGCGGGACGCTGTACCGCTGGGGCTGTCGCGGCGAGTGACTTGAAAGATCACCGTGGGTCGGGAAGGGGCTGCGGTCATGGAGTTCTTCTGCTACCACCGCGATCGGCCCGGCTCCCTCACCTTGCGCGAGGAACTGGTGGAGGACCACTGGTCGTACATGGACCGGTACGCGAAGGAGCTGATCGCCCGCGGCCCGACCTTCGCAGACGACGGTGAGACGCCCACCGGCAGCGTGCACATCGTCGACCTGCCGGACCCGGCCGCAGCCCGCGCGTTCGCCTTCGACGAGCCCAACTACCAGGCGGGCGCCTACCGGGACGTGCTGCTGCGCCGGTGGCGCAACCTGCTGGGGCGCACCATGTGGGAGTTCCCCGGTGGCCGCAGCGGCGGCGACCGCTACCTCGTGCTCGGCCTCGGCTCGGGCCGGGCCGTCGACCTCGACGTGCCGTCCGACCGGGACGAGCTGATCGCCTACGGCCCGCTGCTGTCCGACGACGGCCTCACCTGGCTGGGCACGGCGGTGCTGCTCCGGGCCCCGGACCCGGACTCGGCGCGCGCCGTCCTGACCCAGGACCGGTATGCCGCCGTAGAGGTCCACGCGTGGGAGTTCGGCGGACGGCGGTGAGGGGGGAACGGGTGAGAGGGGCGAGCGGGTGAGGGGGCGGCAGGGAGCCACCGGTCGCCGATTGGCTCTCGACCCGTGACGGCGGCCCGGGCAGGCTGACGGTTCGATGCCCTACGAGGAGGAGTCGTCATGCAGGCAGCCGTGGTCACCTTCGACGGGTTCAACGAGCTCGACAGCTTCATCGCCTCCGCGCTGATCAACCGATGCCGCAAGGACGGCCTGGAGGCCTTCATCACGACGCCGACGCCGGTGGTGACGTCGATGAACGGCGTCGAGGTGACCGGGCAGCGCCCGCTGGAGTTCGTGACCGAGGCCGACGTCGTGCTGATCGGCAGCGGGGTCAAGGCACGGGAGGTGGTCGCCGACGACCGGCTGATCTCCAGGCTGCCGCTCGACCCGTCCCGGCAACTGATCGGCGCGCAGTGCTCCGGCGCGCTGGTGCTCGCCCGGCTCGGGCTGCTGGACGGCATGCCGGCGTGCACGGACCGCAAGAGCCGGCCCTTCGTCGAGGCGTGCGGCGTCACCGTGCTGGACACGCCGTTCCACGCCGAGGGCGACATCGCCACGGCGGGCGGTTGCCTGGCGTCCCAGTACCTCGCCGCCTGGGTGATCACCCGAACGCTGGGTGAGGGCGTCGCGCGCGACGTCATCGACTATGTGGCTCCGGTCGGAGAGAACGAGGAGACCGTCGAGCGCGCACTGCGTGCCGTCAACGTGGGTGAGCCCGTGGTGCGTTGACGCCACCCGGGGCGGTCGGCGCGCCGCCGTCGTGCCGCTGGCGGCCCCAGGCGGCCAGCGGCTGGAGCGCCTCATTGAGACGGGCGCCGTCCTCGGTCAGCGAGTACTCGACTCGGGGCGGCACCTCGTCGTAGGAGACGCGGCGCACGACGCCGTCCGCCTCCATCTCCCGCAGGTGTGAGGCGAGTACCTTCTCGGTGACACCGGGAATCAGCCGGCGCAACTCGCCGAAACGGCGGCAGGGTTGCTCATGCAGGGCCCAGAGGACCAGCACCTTCCATTTGCCGCCGATCACTTCCATCGCGGCATCGATGCCGCACACGTGACCCTCCGGGGTGCCCGGCCGGTTCGACGTCGTCATGCCCCACCCTTCCGACGTGCTCGCTCACCCCGGGGTAACCACCCACTCGCAAGTGCGTACTTGATCACTCCCGGGCCTGCGGCCAGCCTAATCGGCATGACGCAGAACCAAGTTGAGCCAGTGAACAAGACCTCCGTCACCCTGCTCGGCCTCGGCGCGATGGGTACCGCACTGGCCCGCGCCTGGCTCGCCGCCGGCCACCCGCTCACCGTCTGGAACCGCACCCCGGCCCGCGCCGAGGCGGTCGCAGCCGAGGGGGCGAGGGTCGCGGACAGCGCCGCCACGGCCGTCGCGGCGAACACCCTGATCGTCGTCTGTCTGCTGGACGACGCCTCGGTGGACGAGGCGCTGGCCGGTGCCGACCTGACCGGCCGGGACCTGGTCAACCTGACCACCACGACCCCCGCGCAGGCCCGCGCCCGCGCCGAATGGGCCCGGGAGCGCGGCGCCCGTTACCTGGACGGCGGGATCATGGCCGTCCCGCCGATGATCGGCGTCCCGGAAGCCGGCGGCTACGTCTTCTACAGCGGCTCCCGGGAGTTGTTCGAGGAGCACCACGAGACCCTCGGCGTCCCGGCGGGCACCGTTCACGTCGGCGACGACGCGGGATTCGCGGCCCTGCACGACGTGGCCCTGCTCAGCGCCATGTACGGAATGTTCGCGGGAGCAGCGCACGCCTTCGCTCTGATCCGCAAGGAGAACATCGACCCGGCGTCGCTCGCCCCGCTGCTGGCCGACTGGCTCGTCGCGATGGCCCCGTCGGTTCACCAGACCGCCGAGCAGCTGCGCAGTGGCGACTACACCAAGGGCGTCGTCTCCAACCTCGCCATGCAGACGGCCGGCACGCCGACCTTCCTGAACACCGCCGAGGAGCAAGGCGTCAGCCCCGAACTGCTCGCCCCCTACTTCGAGTTGATGCACCGCCGCCTGGCCGAGGGCAGCGGGGAGGAGGATCTGACGGGGGTGGTGGATCTGCTGGTGCGCTGACCAGGCGGAATACGACTCGGTTACCGCATGCCGGCATTCCGTCATCCGGCCGAGTCAGTGATAGGCGTGGACGACGGCATGGCCCTTGCCTCGGCCGATCATCCACTTGTCGACGGGGGTGGTGAGCAGGAAGGCGACCGCGAAACCGCCGAGGAGGGCGTACCAGAACACCCGCTGAGACAGTGCAGGGTTGCCTTCCCCGCCGTCCCCCACGAGGCCGCCCCCTTCGGGGCACCTTCCGGGTGGCCGTCGTGAGGGGCGGCGAGGTGATGGTCGTGCTCAGGGGTATGCCGGACGATCAGGCGATGATCGGCGACACGGGCGGGGGAGTGCTGCACAGCGTATGCACGGCCGACCGTGTCGCCCGTTCCACGGCGGAGATGCCGTGGGACATGCTCGGGCTGCCGTGGGAGAGGACGGCGACGTAGAAGGTGCTGCCGTGCGCTTCGACTCGCCCCATGCTGTTGATGGCCCAGCGTTGGGACTGAGAGCGCTGGAGCCAGCCGTTCTTGAGTTGCGACCGGTCGCCTTCGGCGGACACTCCCCAGGCCTGTTCGGGGTCGATCCGCCCCATGAAGGTCTGGATCAGTCGGCGCGAGCTCTTGCTGAGCGGCGAGTGGTCGCTGAACACGGCGGTCAGCAGGGTGAGTTGGTCGGTGGCCGTGGTCCGGGTGAGGCCCCAGTGGGCACCTGGCCCTGCCTCCGTGGAGGTCAGCCCCAGGGCCTTGTTCGCCTCGGTGAGTCCCTCGCCGCCGCCGATGCGCCGCCACAACGCGCCGGCGGAGTCGTTGTCGCTGCTCTGGATCATCGAAGCGGCGGTGGAGGTCTCCCACTCGGTGAGTGAGCGCTCCTCGCGCTGGGCCCGCAGCAGCAGGGCCGCCAGAATGTCCACCTTCGCCACGCTCGCGGTGATGTGCGTGTGCGCGCCGTAGACCGCCCGTCGGCCGGTCCTGGGCTCGTACACGGCGACCGAGACCTCGGTGCCGCCCCGCGCCCGTACCGCTTCGAGCGAGCGGGCGAGCGCGCGGTTCACATCCTTGGGGCCGGGCTTCCGGGGGCCGCCGGGCTTCGGCAGTTCAGGCTTGCGCGGGCCGGGTCTGCCGAGCCGCGTCGGCGCGGCGGCCTGCTCGTTCCTCGCCGACGGCGACACCGACGCAGAGGGCGAAAGCGTCTGTTTCTGCTTCTGTGCCGCAAGGCGTGCGCCCCGGTCGCCGGCCGAGTCGTGACCGCCGGCGACGCAGCCCGTGAGCATCACTCCCGCTGCCGAGAACGCCAGCGCCAGACGTATCCGCTCGCGACGCACGCGGGCGCCGCCGTGTCCGCTCGCCCCGGGCGGGACGGATTCGTTCCCCGTTCCGTGAGGCGGACGGGCAGCGTGATGCGGATTCATCGAAGACCTCGATCGCATGAGGGGGCTGGAACCGGAGGGGAAGAGCATGGCCAAAGTCTTCGCCGGGGTGAGGCGCGCCGCATCCCGGGACGGTTTCCCCCGGAAGGCGCAACGCGTCCGGTGCGGACATCACCTGACGGTCCTTCGGAATCGAGGCGCAGGGCCCGTCTGCCCTGGCCCCGGGGCACCTGCCCCGCGTCGCCACGTCGTGCCGGCGCCACACTCCCGTCCCGGCTGCCGTCGTCCGTCCGCGCCACTCTTGTCGGTGATCGTCCAGGGTCGTTCGGGGGAGTCGAGCGGCGTGGCGGCGGGCGCTGCGGAGGACGGTCCGGGTATCCGGGATGGCGACTGCTGTAGGCCGGGGGGAATAGGGGATGCCTCGACTCCTGCCCGAAATCGGGCAGAAAAATGGATGTCACGCGGCAGTTCCCTCTACCGTGGGCATCCATGATCACCGCAGACGCCTTGTGGACCTTCTCCCTGATGGTCGGTCTCCTGACCGTCACACCCGGCCTGGACACCGCGCTCGTCCTCCGCTCCGCCGCCCTCGGACCCCGCAGTCGCGCCTGGGGCGTGGTCATCGGGATCCAGAGCGGCACACTGGCCTGGGGCGTGCTGACCTCGCTCGGCGTGACCGCGCTCCTGACCGCTTCTCACCTCGCCTACGAGACGCTCCGCTGGGCCGGCGCCGCGTACCTGGTGTGGATGGGCGGCAGGATGCTGCTGGCCACCTGGCGCCGCTCCGCGGACGAGCACCCGGAGACGGACCATGCCCGCGAGGCGTTCCACCCCACCGACGCCACCGACGCCACCGACGCCACCGACGCCACCGACGGCACCGACGGCACCGACGCCACCGACGCCACCGACGCCACCGACGGCACGACCGACAGCGGCGCGGGCAGCAAGCGCGCACCGCTGTCCGGCACCCCGCTGCTCGGAGGCTGGCGACAGGGCTTCACGACCAATCTCCTCAACCCGAAGATGGGCGCCTTCTACGTCGCGATGCTCCCCCAGTTCGTCCCGGCCGACGCCTCGCACCTCGCCGCCGGCGTGCTCCTGTCCGGCGTGCACATCCTTCTGGCCGTCATCTGGTCGTGCGCGCTGCTCACCGTCGCGGGCGTGTTCCGGGACCGTCTGCAACGGCCCTCGGTACGCCGCCGCCTGGACCGCGTCACCGGCACGGTCATCGCCGCCCTCGGCGTACGTCTCGCACTCGGCGACTGAGCAGCCGTCACCCGAAGAAGCAGCCGACACCTGGGAAGCAGCAGCCCACACCTGGGAAGCAGCGGTCACCGGAAGCGAAGGGACACAAGCATGGGACAGGCGGAATCGCAGGGATCGCAGGGATCGCAGGGATCGCAGGGATCGCTCCCCACCGACGCGGAGGCGGTCGTCTTCGACTGCGACGGTCTGCTGGTCGACACCGAGGCCTGCTGGTCCGTGGCCGAAGCCGCCGTCTTCGCCGAGCACGGCCACTCCTTCGGCCCTGAACAGAAGGCGCTGGTCCTCGGCCGTACCGTGGAGGACGCGGCGCAGGCCATGGCCGACTGCTTCGGACGGCCCGGGGCCGGTCCCGAGCTTGCGGCCGACCTCATCGAGCGGGTCCGCGGCGAACTGGCTCGGGGTGCGGCCGCGCTGCCCGGGGCGGTGGAACTGGTGCGTGCCTGCCGGGCGGCCGTGCCCATCGCCGTGGCGAGCAACAGTCCCCGGGACCTCCTGGACCGGGCGCTGGAATCGGCGGGTCTCGCGGAGTACGTCACCCACTCGTTCGCCGCCGACGAGGTGCGCCGACCCAAGCCGGCTGCCGATCTCTACCTCACGGCGTGCGAGGCGCTCGGCGTGTCCCCGAAGCGTTCCGTCGCCTTCGAGGACTCGGCCACGGGCGTCTCGGCTGCTCGGGCAGCCGGTCTCCACGTCGCGGTCGTCCCGTCCCTGCCGGACGGCGACCTCGACCACGACTGGCGAGGCACGAGCCTGGCCGCCCCGGAACTGCTCACTTGGGCGGCCGACCTGGGTTCACGATCTCCAGATCGCGCGGGCGACCGCCGACGCCCGCGTCGCCGCCCGTTGTGACCCGGTCACGCGGTCAGGTCGCGCAGGGGACGTAGCCCGAGGCCACCAGCCTGGCCATGGCCCGCAGCTTGGCGAAGTACGAGGCGCACTTCCGACGCCTCACCGTGAGACGCGCTCCGGTGCCGGCCGGGTCTCCCGACCGCCGTGCTCCCTGCGGCGGCCGAACGGGCACGCGGCGAGGGCGAGTAGCGCGGCCAGTGCGACGAGAGCGCAGACGGCGCCCCAGCCCCACTGGACGTAGGCGCGGGTGCCGAGCCACGAGCCCGCGCTGCCGCCGAGGAACGCACAGGTCATGTAGCCGGTGTTCAGGCGGCTGCGGGCTTCCGGGCGCAGTGCGAAGATACGGGCCTGGTTGGCGACTTGGCCGCACTGCACCGCCACGTCCAGCAGAAGCAGTCCCGCCGCCAGAGCCGACAGCCCCACCGCTCCACCCACCGAGCCGGCGGTGAGCACCGCCGCCGCGGCGAGTGCCGTCAGCACGCACCACAGGTTCACCCGGTCGGCGCCGAGCCGGTCCACCCAGCGTCCTGCCGCCGGCGCGCAGAACATGCTGGCTGCCCCGATCAGGGCGAGCAGCCCCACGGCCTGTGCGCCCATGCCGTAGCGGGGTCCGGTCATCAGGAGAGCCAACGCCGTCCAGACCGCGCTGAATCCGCAGAAGACGGTGACCTGGAAGAGCACGGAACGCCGCAACTCCCGCTCGTCACGCAGCATCCGCAGTGTGTCGACGATCAGCGTCGGATAACGGTCGTGCACCGCAGGGGAGTTGCCCGGAAGGGCGAGGCCGAGGACGACGGCGAGCAGTCCGGTGAGCACGGCGGCCACGAGGTACGGGGCGCGCCAGCCCAGGTGCTCGCCCAGCACGCCGCCGAAGGTGCGGGCCAGCAGGATGCCCCCGATCAGACCCGCCTGAAGGGTGCCGATCACATTGCCGCGCCGGTCGGCGTCGACGAGACCCGCCGCCATGGGCAGCAGAAGCTGCGGAACCACGGTCGCCACGCCCACCACGGCGCCGGCCGCGAGCAGCAGGCCGGTGGCCGGGGCGAGACCGGCGGCGAGGAGGGCGAGGCCGGTCGTCGCGAGCAGCCCGGTGATCAGCGGGCGGCGGGGGAGGCGGTCGCCGAGCGGCACCAGCAGGAAGATTCCGGCGGCGTAGCCGAGCTGGGTCACCGTGGCCGTGGTCGCCGCCGTGCCCGAGGAGACGCCGAGGCCGTCGGCGATGAGCGGGGTGACGGCCTGCGGGAAGTAGACGTTGGCGACACCGACTCCGCAGGCCAGTGCCATCAGCAGGGGCAGTTTGCGTCCCACGGCAGTGGGCGTCGCCGACGTGGGCCGGTCGTTCCGGGGCATCACTCGTCTCCAACCGAACGAACTGGATGGTTCGCTTTCGAGGCTGACACGGTGCCCTTCGATTCGTCAAACGAACCAGTTCGTTACCCTGGGATGCATGGCATACGACTCCACGGCGACCAAAGAACGCATCCTCGCGGCGGCTACCGCGGAGTTCGCCGCGCACGGCGTCGCCGGGGCCCGGGTGGACCGTATCGCCGCCCAGGCCAAGGCCAACAAGCGGGCGATCTATGACTACTTCGGGGACAAGAGCAAGCTCTTCGCCGTCGTCCTCGAGCGGGCGCTGGCCGAGCTCGCCGACGCCGTCCCGCCCAGCGGCGACCTGCCCGGCTACGCCGAGAACCTCTTCGACTACCACCGCGCCCACCCCGAGGCCCTGCGGCTGGTGATGTGGGAGGCCCTTGAGGTCGGAGACCGGCCCGTCCCGGCGGAGGAGGCCCGGACCCGTCACTACCAGGACAAGATCCGTGCAGCGGCATCCGGTGATTCCGGTGATTCCGGCGGATCCGATGAGTCCGGCGAGTTCGGCGGGCAGGGCGGCGACGCGCGGACCCGCGTGTTCTTCACCCTCGCGCTCGCCGGCTGGAGCATCGCCATGCCGCAGCTGCGGCGCATGGTCCTCGGTCCCGATTACAGCCTCGACGACCTCCGCGCGGACGTCGCCCGGTCCGTACGGGCCCTGTCGGCGACGGGAGGCGCGTCCGGGGAGGAGTAGCGGTGGGATGCGGGACGGTCGACGGCGGTCGACCTCGGTCCGGCTGCCGCCCGGCCCCGCTCCCCGTCGATCACACCGTCAACTCCCCGCGCTGTTTTCCCAGGTGAGCCTGCCGTTGCAGGCCCTTCACCCGCGCGGGTGAAACATGGGTCGACTGTTGTCGTGCGCCGCATGGCCGAGGTGTGCCGGGGGAGAACTTCGGTGTGATATACGGCACTTCATGACATAGGGAGCCCGCGGATGAGCGCAGTCGTCTTCACCGCTGATTTCGCCTCCGACCGTCAGTGGGTCGCGGGGCGCTCCTGGGCCTATCCGAACGGCGGCCCCACCAACCGCAACGACAACAAACTCGACTACCTGACCGCGGATCCGTCGTACTCCCGCACCGGCCGGTTCAGAGCCACGCGCAGAGCCGACGGCCTGTGGACAGCGGGTCTGCTGACCACCGAGGGCAGCGCCGGGGGCTTCATGGTCCGCACCGGGGACCGTCTGGAGGCCAGGGTGCGCCTGCCCACCGAAGTGGGCGCCTGGCCGGCGATCTGGACCTGGCGGGACGGCGGCAACGAGGTGGACGTGTTCGAGTACCACCCCGACAACCCCGACCTGCTGGAGTTCACCAACCACGTACGGGGCACGAACCGTTACGTGCGCGACGCGGCCGTCCGCCCCGGCGCCCTGGTCGATCTGAGCGTTTCGTTCGGCAGGCGCAGCGTGGTGTGGTCGCTGAACGGCAGGCGGGTCTTCGCCGACGGGCAGGGCGTCGGACGCGAATGGCGCGCCTACCTCATCGTCAATCTCTCGGTGTGCGCGGGCCGTTACCACCCGGCACCAGCCCCTGGCGCCACCGAGATGTCGTACGAGGTGAAGAGCCTGGTGGTGTACCGCACGGTGGACCAGTACCAAGTTCCTGAGCCTGAGGGGGACTTGGCGGCGTCGGAGGCGGTGGCGGAGTCGGAGCCGGGTCCTGGGTCGGACCCGGTGCTGGAGCCGGATTCGGGGTCTCCGCAGGGCGCATCCTGATCCACCGGCGAGGAAGACAGGGGGCCCTCATCCGGCCGCCCGTCAGGCGGTCGGCCCCTTCCCGCGGCGTGTCAACTCCCAAGCCTGCGCGAACAGTTCGGGGAGTGTGTCGGGAAGGAGGTCGAAGGCTTTCACCTCGCTGCCGTCGGCGCTCAACTCCGCGCCGATCAGCGGCGCCTTCCACGACTCCATGGGCGGCAACGGCTTCTTGGCGTGTGCCCACGGGCCGGGCAGGAAGAGGGTGCGTCCCGCGCGGGGCCGGCGGTCCTCCACCGCCAGACCGCGTGACACCAGTTCCGCCGCAGCCGCCTTGTGGCGGGCAGGCGTCCAGGCGTTCCAGCGTCGCACGTCCCGGTCCGACGGCTTGGGCAGCAGCAGGAGTTGGAGATAGAGGGCGGCGGCGTCCTCGGTCAGGTCGAGGGTGGCGACGACGTCGGCGACCAGGTCGGGGACGCAGGCGCGCGGATCGGACTCGTAGCGGCCCGGGGGAAGGTCGTCGGCGGTGATGCGGGCCATGACGCGGTCGCAGGCGCCGTCCATGAGCCAGTCCCAGCGGATGCTGCCGCGGTTGCCGCGCATCACGGCCCCGCGCAGCAGGTGGGCCCGCGACTCGCGGTAGCCGAACACCTTGCGGAGATGGCGGACGGCCTCCGGCGCGCCGGCGCGTACCGGGTCGCCGGCGGGGAGGTCGGCGTACGCCCACGACAGGCCGGCGAAGAGCGCGGCTATGACGGTCTCGGCGTCGTACCCGCTCATGACGTCCCACGCGGTGCGCAGCTGGCGATGCTCGGGCGGGCAGGGCCAGACCCGCAGGTAGAAGCCCGGCGGGAGCGTGGCCCGCGCCGGGTCGAGGAACAGGTGGCACAGATGGGTCGCCGGCATCCGCGTCTGAAGAGCGACCGCGGCCTGCCAGGTGCTCCACGGCGGGTGCGGACGCGCCCCGTGCTGCTCGGCCCACGCCTCGGCGATGCGCTCCGCGACCCGGCCGAGCCCGCCCGGCTCCCACAGGTCTGCGGGGTCCGTCGGCATCACGTCGGCGAGCAGGGCGAGCCGGTCGTCGTCGTGGAGCATGGACAACTCCTCCCGTGCCGCTTCGAGTTCACCGACCTTGAAACCGAGCACGGCGCGCTCGTGCTCGTCGAGAAACGGCATGTAGTAGCCGCCCGCACCGGGATTTCCCGCCAGGACGAGCGCCGCGGCGGGCCGGCTCAGACCGGTCGCCTCGCTCAGGGCGAGGGCTGCCTCCGCGTCCCAGGCGACGGGGCCGCGTTCCCGGACCAGCTCTACCAGGCGCAGCAACTGCCACGCGTCGCCCCAACCGCGGTGACAGTCAACGACGTAGAGCGGTTCCTCAGGACGGGAGACGGTCTCGCAGCCGGGCCGCACGGCCTCGAAATACCTGGTCATGTGCCCGGCCGGCAGGTGCAGGCCGCTCGACACGCCACGGTCGTCGCGGACGGTGAACGAGGTCGTCCCGGAGAGCCGGCCCACCCGGAAGCGGTAGGCCGGGTCCGCGAACGGCGTCCGCGCCCACATCTCCAGGAAGTCGAGCAACGCTTCGCGGCGCACCGGCCTGGTCGCGGGAGCGGCCGCACGCAACGCGAGCGCGCCCATGCGCCCTATGAGCTCCGTCCAACTGCCCGCCGCGGGCGGCCGTGCCTCCCGCTCGCCGGGCTCGGGCGTCCAACTGCCCTCGATATAGCGGCCGAAGAGGGCGATCTCGGCGAAGGAGCCCTCGTTCCAGCTGCCCCACGCGCCGACGAGCCCCTGAAGCGCGCCGGTCACGTCGGTTCTGCTCCAGCTGCGGGAGGCTGGGGGCGCGGCTGTGTCGATCTCGTTCATGCCCCAGATGATGACGGACGCCACTGACAACGGGGCGCGGGGATCCACGACTTGTGCGGCCTCGCGCAGCACGACCTCGCACAGCACGGTCCCGCACAGCACGACCTCGCACAGCACGGTCCCGCACAGCACGACCTCGCACAGCACGGCCTCCCACATGCCCGGCCTCGCATGGCACCGTCTCCCACATGCCCGGCCTCGCACGGCCCGCCCCCGCACAGGCCCGGACCGGCCACGTGCCGCGCGTGCCGTCGCCCCGGGCGGCTAGGATCCGGACCATGCCGCTGACCATGACCGACGTGGACCGGTTCGAGGCCGCGAGGCCCCGCCTGGAGGCCATCGCCTACCGCCTCCTCGGCTCCGCGAGCGAGGCCGAGGACGCCGCGCAGGAGACGTTCCTGCGCTGGCAGGCCGCCGACGTCGAGCGCATCGACGTCCCCGAGGCCTGGCTGACGAAGGTGCTCACCAACCTGTGCCTCAACCAGCTCGGCTCGGCCCGCGCGCGCCGCGAGACCTACGTGGGCCAGTGGCTCCCCGAGCCGCTGCTCGACGGGGACCGGATGCTCGGCCCGGCCGCCACCGCCGAGCAGCGCGAGTCCGTCTCGTACGCGGTCCTCACCCTCATGGAACGGCTGACTCCGAACGAGCGCGCGGTGTACGTGCTGCGGGAGGCCTTCGACTACGCGCACCGGGAGATCGCCGAGATCCTCGACCTCAGCGAGGCCGCCAGCCAGCAGATCTTCCACCGGGCCAAGAAGCATATCGCGGAGGGAAGGGCCCGCGCCGAGGTCGACCAGGCCACCGCCCGGCGGATCGTCGAGGAGTTCCTGACGGCCGCCACCAGCGGGCGGACCGAGCCGCTCGTGCGGCTGCTCACCGCCGACGCCATCGCGGTCGGCGACGGCGGCGGGAAGGTTCCGGCCCGGGCCAGGGCGTTCGAGGGTGCCGTCGCGGTCGCCAAGTTCATGCGCGGCCTGTTCAAGCCCACGGAGTCCAAGCGCACCCTCGTCGGCGGCTCGCCCGGCGTGTACGTCACGACCGCCAACGGCGGACCCGCCGTCGTGGCGGTCCTCGACGGCAGGGTCATCGGCGTCATGTGCCTGGAGATCGGCGCCGAGGGCATCGTCGCCTTCCGCAACCAGGTCAACCCCGACAAGCTCGAACGCGCGACCGAGGCATGGGCGGCCGTCGATCACGGCGAGCCCTTGCTCAGCATGTTCTGAGTTCCGCCCGTTGCGACGGCCTGATTTTTCGGGGAAGGTTCGACACTGCCGTTGATGTGACCTGCTTCACATCGTGTTCCTGTCAGGAAACCGGGGGCTGCCCGGTTCAGGAGGCGAAACCGCGCAAGACCCAAGGGCGGACCCGCGCAGACAGGAGCAGACTCATGAAGCACCGCATCATCGTCCTCGGCGCCGGATACACCGGAGCCGTCGCGGCCGGCCGGATCGCCAAGCGGCTGCACCGTGACGACGTCGACATCACCCTCGTCAACGCCGAGCCCGACTTCGTCGAGCGCGTCCGGATGCACCAGGTCGCGGTCGGCCAGAACCTGAAGCCGCGGCCCTTCAGCGAGATGTTCGCGGGCACCGGCGTCGAGCTGAGGCTCGCGCGGGTGAACAGCGTCGACGTCGACCGCAGGACCGTCTCCGTCGTCGACGCGAACGGCGGCGCGAACGGTGACTCGAACGGTGACGCCGAGGAACTGGAGTACGACACCCTCGTGTACGCCCTCGGCAGCGGCTGGAACGACCTGGGCGTCCCCGGAGTCGCCGAGCACGCCTACGAGATCGCCGGCCGGCCCGGAGCGCTCCGGCTGCGCGAACGCTTGGCCGCGCTGAGCGCCGGACAGCCCGTGGTCGTCGTCGGCGGCGGACTCACCGGTGTGGAGGCCGCGACCGAGATCGCCGAGGCCCGCCCGGACCTCGCCGTCGCCCTCGTCGCCCGCGGCGGCCTCGGCGACTGGCTCTCCGACAAGGGCCGCGCGCATCTGCGGAAGGTCACCGACAAGCTCGGCATCACCGTGCACGAGCACGCCGCGGTCACCGGCGTCGAGGCCGACCGTGTCACCTTCGCCGACGGCGAGACCGTCCCGGCGGCGGTCACCGTGTGGACCGCCGGCTTCGCCGTCCACCCGATCGCGCAGGCCACCACCCTGGACGTCACCGGCACGGGCCAGATCGTGGTCGACCGGACCATGCGCTCGGTCTCGCACCCGGACGTCTACGCCATCGGTGACGCGGCCATGGCGATGGGCCCCGGCGACAAGCCGCTGCGGATGGCGTGCGCCTCGGGCGTCCCCGCCGCCTGGCAGGCCGCCGACGCCATCGCGGCCCGTCTGGTCGGCAGGAAGGTGCCGAGCACCTCGATCCGCTACTTCAACCAGTGCATCTCGCTGGGCCGCGGGGAAGGCCTGATCCAGTACGTCACCGCCGACGACCGAGCCGTCAACGCGGCTCTGACCGGCCGGCTCGCCGCGCTCTACAAGGAAGTGGTCTGCAAGGGCGCGGCCTGGGGCGTCGCCAACCCGACCATGGGCCTGCCGACGCGCCGCCGCCGCGTGGTCGCTGCGCGGGAGGCGGTGGTCCCTAGCGGCTCGGCTGCCGAGGCGACCGTCTGAGGAGTGCGCCGAGGCGGGGAGGGTGCGCGCGGCGCAGGGGGACGGGAGCGGCGTTTCGCCGGGGACACCGCCCAGACCCGCATCCCCCTCGCCCCTCTCCCTCTCTCCCCTCCGGGCCGGATCACGCACGGGTCTCCCCTCCCGGCCGGATCAGGCACGGGCAGGGGGGGGGGGGGGGGGCGGCGCCCGCCCCCCCCCGCCCCCCCCCCCCCCCCCCCCCCCCCCCCCCCCCCCCCCCCCCCCCCCCCCCCCCCCCCCCCCCGCCGGCCCCCCCCCCCCCCCCCCCCCCGCCCCCCCCCCCCCCGGCCGTTCTCATCGGTCGTACGGTCAGCGGGGAGCCCTTCGGTCAGTGGGGGAGCCGTGCGCGGACCGCCGTTCGGTCAGTGGGGGAGCCGCGCGCGGACCGCCGTTCGGTCAGTGGGGGAGCCGCGCGCGGGCCGCGCCGGCTTTGGCCGCGGGGCGGGCGGTGGCCCGTACCGACCGCTGGACCAGCCGGGCCTCCCGCCGGACGTGCCGGGCCTCCCGCCGGACCTCCCGCGCGGCGTGCCGCCCGCGCCACGCGAGGGACGGACTGCCCCCGGTGTCCGCGGCGGCGATCATCAGCCCGCCCAGCATGGACATGTTCTTCAGGAAGTGGATGCGCTGCTGGGCGCGCTCGTCCGGGTCCTCCGCCTCCCAGAACCGGTGGGCCGCCAGCGTCGTCGGCACCAGGGTGGCGGCGACGGCGAGCGCGGCCACCCTCGGGACACGCCCGGTGGCCAGCATCAGACCGGCCGCGACCTGCACGGCCCCGCTGAGCCGCACGACCTCCTCGGTCCGGTCGGGCAGGACCGTCACCCGGTCCGTGATGGGCCGGACGACGGACTCGGCGGTCGGGGCGACCTGCTCGGGTGCTCGAAGGGAGCCCAGACCGCCCGAGACGAACATCGAGGCGAGCAGGGGCCGACCGACCAGACGCAGCAGACTCATGGTCCTCTCCAGACAGCTTGACCGGCACAACAGGGTGGCGACCGGGTTCCCCGCCGAAGCGCACGTCACTCGGCGTTCGAGGAACTGAACTGTCCGGCGGGCTCAGGAAGCGGCGTGCGCGGGGCTCTTCTCCCGGCCGCCGGGGTGGCGGTGCCGCCAGATCCAGAACACCGCGCACGACACCAGCGCCCAGCCGGCGAGCACCAGAAACGGGAACGCGTGCTGGTGTCCGGCGAAGTACACGGCCGTGTGCTGGGCGTTCACCGAGGCGCCCGGCGGCAGCCACTGGCCGACGAGGCCCAGCGGGGACGGCAGCAGCGGCCACGACACCGCGCCGCCCGACGAGGGATTGCCCAGGAGGACCATCAGCCCCCAGGTCGGCAGCATCGCCCAGCGGCCCACGAGCGTGTTGAACATGGTGAAGACCATGCCGCTGGTGAACATCGTGAACGCCAGGATCAGCCACGACTCGACGAACGGCAGGTCCAGCGCGCCCAGCAGCCAGTCCACGGTCGCGGCGATGGCGAAGCCGCCGAGCAGGGAATAACCGACGGTGAAGGCGATGCGTTCGAGCGGGGTGAGGGCGCGGGCGTGCACGCTGAGCTGGATCGCGCCGACGAAGCCGATGATCACGGCGGCGAGGGAGACGTAGAAGATCGCCAGCCCGCGGGGGTCGCCCTCCTGGAGCGGGTTGACGTCCCGGACGGCGACCGCGACGCCCGTCTCCTTCCCCACGGCGGGGGCCGTCTTCGCCAGCACCTCGGCCACCGAGGCCCCGGAGGCCGAGGAGAGGTCCAGCACGACGGAACGCCCCTCGTCGCGCACGTCGAGGATCGCGAAGTCGCGCTGCTCCTCCACCGCGGTACGGGCCTCGGCCGGCGTGTCGTAGACATGGACCCGCACACCGGCGTTCAGCGCCTTCTCCATGCCGTCGACGAACGTCCGGCCGAGGGGCTCGTCGGAGGCGCCGGTCACCGCGACGGGGATGGAGTGGGGAGTCGGCTTGGCCATGGAGTAGGTGTACGAGCCCGCGAAGAGGGCCGCCGCGGCCGTGAGGATCAGCACGAGCACGGACGCCGGCAGCAGCGGCGACTCCTTGAACCGGGCCCGTCGCTCCGCGGGCGTCGGCGACTTCGCGTGACTTCCGTGTGCCGAGTCGGACATGCGTTTCACGGTAGTCCCGTGACCCGTGAGACGGCCGCGCCGGAGTCCCCACGGCGCGGCGACGCTGCCGCACGACCGTCCGGAGCCGCCTCTGGAAACCCTCAAGTCGCTGGGCGGAGGCGTCACATGGAGGCCACGATGATCGACATGACACGAAACCGGAAGCACGACGTGGTCATGGTCATCCGGGACACGGACCTCGTCGCCGAGGCCCTGCGCCGGGCGCTGGCCGACGCCTCCCCCGAGGACCGGCCGGGCCTGGAACGCGCCGCCGCCCTGGTCGAGTCCACCGCGGCCACCAGCGAAGCCCGCCTGCGCGCCCACTGGGTCCACACCCGCCTGGCCGCCGTCGGCTTCACCGGAGACATCGGCTCGATCGCAGCAGTAAAGGCCCTCCGCAAGGCAGAACCCACCCTGACCCTCCTGGCAGCAGCCCGACTCCAGAAGGAGGCATCGGCACACCCGGAGTGACCGCGAGCCCGTTCAGTCCGCCCAGCCCGTTCAATCCCCTAGGCGCAGTCCCGCGATCAGGAGTTCCACCAAGTGGCGGGCGTCGTAGTGGGGGTCGTTGTCCGCGCCGATGCACAGGTTGCCGACGCCGCGCATCAGGGCGTACGCGTCGATGTCGGAGCGGATCTCGCCGGCCGTCGTCGCGGCGTCGAGGAGGTGGGCGCAGGTGGGGACGAGGCGGTTCAGGAAGTAGGCGTGGAGCGCCTCGAAGCCGGGGTCGTCGGAGTGCAGCACGCCGGCGAGGCCGTGCTTGGTGACCAGGAAGTCGACGAAGAGGCCGATCCACCGGCCCAGCGCGGCGTGCGGGGTCGCCTCCGTCGTCAGGAGGGCCGGACCGGCCTCGGCGCAGGCGTCCACCTGGTGCCGGTAGACGGCGATGATGAGGTCCGCGCGCGTGGGGAAGTGCCGGTAGATGGTGCCCACGCCGACACCGGCCTCGGCCGCGATGTCCCGCACCGGCGCCTCCACGCCCGACCTGACGAACACCGCGGCCGCCGCGTCGAGCAGCGTCTGCTTGTTGCGGCGGGCGTCCTTGCGCTTGGGCTCGGCCGCGCGCGTCCCGTGCGTCGCCGTACGTCCCGCGCCCGCGCCCTCGGCTTCGTCGCAGCCGTCGCCGCCGTCGCCGTCGTTCATCGTGCAGCACCTTCCGTCGATCAGGCTTGCTAAGCGGAACAGTGTTCCGTATCGTCATTTCCGGAACGGGGTTCCGTTTCTGCCGCCGCTCATGATGTCAGAGCGGGCGGCTCCCAGCCAATGTCCCAGCCGACCCCCTTCGACGGAGGAACACGGTCATGCAGTACCGCACCTTGGGCCGCACCGGTGTGCAGGTCAGCTCGCTCGCACTCGGCGCGATGAACTTCGGCCGGATCGGACGCACCACCCAGGACGAGGCCGCCGCCCTCGTCGACGCCGCCCTGGAAGCGGGCGTCAACCTCATCGACACCGCCGACATGTACAGCGCCGGCGAGTCGGAGGAGATGGTCGGCAAGGCCATCGCCGGCCGCCGCGACGACATCGTGCTCGCCACGAAGGCGGCGATGCCCATGGGCGACGAACGCAACCACCGCGGCGGCTCCCGCCGTTGGCTGGTCACCGCGCTGGACGACAGCCTGCGCCGGCTCGGCGTCGACCACGTCGACCTCTACCAGATCCACCGGTGGGACCCCACCACCGCCGACGAGGAGACCCTCTCCGCGCTGACCGACCTGCAACGCGCGGGAAAGATCCGCTACTTCGGCTCCTCCACCTTCCCGGCCCACCGCATCGTCCAGGCCCAGTGGGCCGCCCGCGAACACCGGCTGAGCCGTTACGTCACCGAACAGCCCAGCTACTCGATCCTCCAACGCGGCGTCGAGACGGCCGTGTTGCCCGTGACACAGGAGTACGGGCTCGGCGTGCTGGTGTGGAGCCCGCTCGCCTCGGGCTGGCTCTCCGGCGCGATCCGCGCCGGCCAGGAGGTCACCACCAGCCGCTCCGCGTTCATGCCGGAACGCTTCGACACCGCCCTGCCCCACAACAAGGCCCGCCTCGACGCCGTGGAGAAGCTGGCCGAGGTCGCCGACCAGGCCGGCCTGACCATGATCCAGCTGGCGCTCGGCTTCGTGACCGCGCACCCCGGCGTCACCAGCGCCCTCATCGGCCCCCGCACCCTCGACCACCTCGAGGCACAGCTCGCCGCCGCCGACACCGTCCTGCCCGCCGACGTCCTCGACGCGATCGACGCCGTCGTCGCCCCGGGCGCCGACCTCGCCCCGCACGAGAAGTTCGACACCCCGCCCGCCCTCCTCGACCCGTCCCTGCGCCGCCGCTGACCGCTGATCCGCCGGTGACCCGCCGCTGACAGGCGCTGCCCACCGCTGCCCCGCCGGGGAACGTCTCGCGCGTCTGAACCGCGAACGTCGTGGAACCCGGGTGGGGCTCCACCGCTCGACCGGAGCGCGACCCGGCACCGCGTCGGCGCCAGAAGGGCGAGGGGCCCCGCACGGAAGGGCAGCACCATGCAGACCGTCACCCTCACCGACGGCGTCGAGATGCCGATCCTCGGCTTCGGCGTCTACCAGATCCCCCCGGAGCGGACCGAGCAGGCCGTCACCGACGCCCTCGCCGCCGGCTACCGCTCGCTCGACACCGCCGCCGCCTACCAGAACGAGGAAGCCGTCGGCCGGGCGATCCGGCGCAGCGGCATCCCGCGCGAGGAACTGTTCGTCACCACCAAACTGTGGATCCAGGACGCGCCCGCCGGGGAGAACGCCAAGCGCGCCTTCGGCGTCTCGCTGGACAAGCTCGGCCTGGACCACGTCGACCTCTATCTGATCCACCAGCCCTACGGCGACGTGTACAGCGAGTGGCGCGCCCTGGAGGACCTGCACCGGGAGGGCCGCGCCAGGGCCGTCGGGGTCTCCAACTTCTACTCCGACCGGCTCGTCGACCTGATCGACAACAACGAGGTCCCGCCCGCCGTCAACCAGATCGAGACCCACCCGTTCTTCCAGCGCACCGCCGACCAGGAACTCATGCGCGAACTGGGCGTGCGCATCGAGTCCTGGGGGCCCTTCGCCGAGGGCCGGAACGACCTCTTCACACATCCCGTCCTCAGCGGGATCGCCGGGCAGCACGGCAGGTCGGTGGCGCAGGTCGTGCTCCGCTGGCTCGTCCAGCGGGAGGTCGTCGTCATCCCCAAGTCGGTCCGCGCCGACCGGATGCGGGAGAACATCGACGTCTTCGACTTCGCCCTCACCGACGACGAGATGGCGTCGATCGCCGCGCTCGACACCGGCCGGTCCCAGTTCTTCGACCACCGCGACCCGGTCATGGTCGGCCGCCTGGGCAAGGTCCGCATCCCCGACTGACGGTAATTGCGTTGAGGGGACGGGACCGAGCTGCTGAAGTGGGCGTATGGATCATGCCGCGGTACTCGCCCTGTACGACCGGGACATGCGCGAAGGCGCCCGCCCCGACAGCCCCGACGCCCGGGTCGAGCGCGCCGGGAGGGTGGTCCGGCAGATCGCCTCCGTCGGCGGTTGGAACGGCGTCCTGTGGTCCGACCTGGACCCCGCGGACCCGGCGGGCGCCGACGCGGTGATCGCCGAGCAGATCGCCTGCTTCACTGCTCTCGGCCGGGAGTTCGAGTGGAAGCAGTACGCTCACGACCGCCCGGCCGACCTCGGACCACGGCTCGCGGCGGCCGGGTTCACGGCCGAGCCGGAGGAGACCCTGATGATCGGCGAGACCGCCGCGCAGCTCGTCGACGTCGAGCCGCCCGAGGGGGTGCGCATCGTCCCCGTCACCGACCGGGCCGGCGTGGACCTCATGGTCGAGGCCAACGAGAAGGCGTTCGGCAGGGACGGCGGATGGCTGCGGGACCTGGTGCTCGGCCGGCTCGCCTCCGCCCCGGACGACATCGTCGCCGTCGTCGCCCTCGCCGGTGACGAGCCGGTGAGCTCGGCCCGGATGGAACTGATCCCGGGGACACGGTTCGCCGGCCTGTGGGGCGGCGGCACCGCCCCGGCCTGGCGCGGCAAGGGCGTATACCGCGCCCTCATCGCCCACCGCGCCCGTATCGCCGCCGAGCGCGGCTACCGCTACCTCCAGGTCGACGCCACCGACCAGAGCCGCCCCATCCTGGAACGCCTCGGCTTCGCCGCGCTCACCACGACGACGCCGTACGTCTACAAGCCTTAGGTCGTACGCCCGTAAGCCTCACGTCACGCCCGTAAGCCTCAGGTCGTCCGTCCGCGAGCCTCGGGCCGGTGACGCGGCTCGGCCGGTCCGCGGCCTCGCGGACCGGCCGAGCCGCCTTCCTTCCTGGGGGGGCTACGACCTGGGGACGCTCTTCGCCGCCGTCCCGGCGCACATCAGCCCGAGGATCAGGGCCAGGGCGCCGATGACGATGTTGTTCACCACCACACCGGCGTCCGGGCTGGAGCCCACGACCCACGGGGCGATGATCATCCAGACGCCCAGCGCGCACATGGCCCAGCTCAGCCCGTACATCCGGGCGGGAGCCGCCGTGAACCCGAGCGCCAGCAGGCCGATCGCCACGCCGATGATCAGGTTGTGCGTCGCGAGCGCGGGCTGACCTGCGCTGTAGTGGACTATCCACGGGGACGCCGCGCAGTACAGACCGAGCAGGAACACCGGTCCGTCGACGAGCGCCACATCACGGCCACCGAGCATGCGGTCGTAGCGCGTCCGCATCTCGGAGACGTCCGGGTGAGTCGACATGTCGCCTCTCGTGGGCGAGACGTTGGCCATGACTCGTCTCCTTTGACTTGCAGGCCTGACCGCGTCTGGTGCGGGGTGCGGTAAGCGCCGCGCATGCCCATTCTGCGCTTATTCGGCCTTTATGTGTAGCTTCGGTCCCACGTCTCCGGGTCCAGTCGCCGGCGCAGTTGGTGCATGCCCCGCCGGGCGTGGCTCTTGACCGTCCCCAGCGGCCAGCCGGTGCGCGCCGCGATCTGCGTCTGGGTGAGATCCTCGTAGAACGTCAGCCGCAGCACGTGCCGTTGGGGCGCGGGGAGCCGGGCGAGTTCGCTGCGGAGCAGCACACGGTCGAGCGAGGTCTCGGGACGGCCGCGGGCGGGGTCGACGAGGGCGAGGATCGCGCCCGCCGAGACGACGAGATCACGGCGGCGGGTCCGGGCTGCGAGCGCGTCGGCGATCTTGCGGCGGGTGATGCCGACGATCCAGCCGGCGAACGTGCCGCGCTCGGGCCGGTAGCCGGCCCGGCCGCGCCAGACGCCCAGGAACACCTGCTGGGTGACGTCCTCGGCCTCCTTCGCGTCCCCCAGCGAGCGCCAGGCCAGCGTGTGCACCAGGGTGGACCAGCGGCGGTACGCCACCGTCAGACAGCTCTCGTCGCCGGCGACGAGACGCCGGGCCACCTCCTCGTCCGGCAGCGGTTCCCCGGCGGGCGCCTGTTCGGCGAGGGGCCCCGGTGCGGCCGGGGCGCTCGGCTGCAGGGTCATGGCGACGGCTCCTCACATGTCGGGCGGCCTGACGCGAGGCCGGTGCGAACGTCAACCGGGGACGGGCCCCGATGCCGCCATCGTGCGAACCGATGCGGGAACGACTCAACATGCGTCGTTCGTGCGTCGTATCGTCGGGAGCATGAGCACCGCCCCGACGACCTCCGACGACACCGGTCTGACGACGGGAGCGCTGGCCCGCCGACTGGGCGTCGCGCCCACCACGCTGCGCTCCTGGGACCGCCGCTACGGCATCGGTCCCGCCGTCCGCGCCGACGGCCGGCACCGCCGCTGGCGAGCGGACGACGTGGCCGTGCTGGAGGCGATGTGCCGGCTCACGTCCGCGGGGGTGCCGCCCGCGGAGGCGGCGCGGGCGGCGAAGGACGGGGGCCCGGCGACCGGCAGCCCGCCGACCGGGACTCCGCCGACGAGTCCGCCGACCGGGAGTCCGGCGACCGGGAGTCCGGAGACCGGCAGCCCGGCGACCGGGAGTCCGGCGACCGGCAGCCTGCCGACCGGGACTCCGGAGACCGGCAGCCTGCCGAGCGGGATTCCGGCGACCGGGATTCCGGCGACCGGGAGTCCGCCGGCCGGCACCACGTCCGCCGGTCCGCCCCTCAAGCCCGTCGGCCGATCGCGCGCGGCCGGCGCACTCCCGCTCGGCGGGGACGCGCGCCAGGAGTGCCGGGGGCTCGCCCGCGCCGCCGTACGGCTCGACGCGCCGGCCGTGGAGGACCAGTTGGGCGAGGCCGTCGAACGGCACGGGCTGATCGTCGCCTGGCAGGAGGTGATGGTGCCGACCCTGCACGCCGTGGGCCGCAAGTGGGCGTCGTCCGGGGACCGTTACGTCGAGGTCGAGCACCTGCTGTCCTGGCACGTCTCCACCACCCTGCGCCGCGCCACCCGGCCGCTCGGACGGGGGGAGCGGACCGTCGCGCCGGGGGCGGTGATGCTGGCCTGCGTGCCCGGCGAACAGCACACGCTGCCGCTGGAGGCGCTCAACGCCGGGCTCGCCCGACTCGGCGTCCCCGCCCGGATGTTCGGCGCCGCCGTGCCCGCGGAGGCGCTGACGGCGGCGGTACGGCGGCTGGGCCCGGCCGCGGTGGTCCTGTGGGCCCAGTCCCGCTCCACGGCGAGCACGGCCCTCGCCCGCCACCTCGCGGACGCCCGCTGGGGCGTGAGCGGCGCCCGGCGCAGCCCCATGGTGGTGCTCGGCGGCCCCGGCTGGGCGGGCCGCACCACCCCGGGCATGCCCCGCCCCACGGGACTGAACGAGGCCCTGGCCCTCTTGTCGGACCTCCGCCCGGGAAACGGATGATGACGACCCGTCAACTCGGTCCGTCAACTCCGTTGCATATCAGTAATGTTGGCCCATGTCAGTCCCGTTCGCGTGCGCGCCTGAAGCGGGCCAGCCCCTCCGCCAGTTCGATCAGTGGATCGGGGTAGTCGAGCGTCGCCCGCTCCAACTCCGGTAGTTTCCAGGGCTCGTGGACCGCCGCGCCCTCGATCCGGGCCAGTTCGGGCACCCAGCGGCGCACGTACGTGCCGTGCGGGTCGTACCGCTTCGCCTGGATGACCGGGTTGAGGACCCGGTTGGGGCGGGTGTCGGTGCCGGTGCCCGCCACCCACTGCCAGTTGAGCTGGTTGTTGGCCACGTCCCCGTCGACCAGCAGTTGAAGGAAGTGCCGCGCGCCGATGCGCCAGTCCACGTACAGCGTCTTGACCAGGAAGCTCGCGGTCAGCAGCCGGCCCCGGTTGTGCATCCAGCCCTCGTGCCGCAGCTGCCGCATCGCCGCGTCCACCACCGGATAGCCGGTACGGCCCTCGCGCCACGCCTCGATGTCCTCCCGCGCGGTGCGCTCCGTACGCCAACGGTCGTGCCGCGTGCGGTAGTCGGCGGTGGACGCGTCCGGGCGGGCCGCCAGCAGCTGACGGTGGAAGTCGCGCCAGGCGACCTGCCGTACGAACGCCCCGGCACCGGGGCCGCCCGCCGCGCGCGCCCGGTGCACGACCTCCACCGCGGAGACGGTGCCGAAGTGCAGATGCGGCGAGAGCCGTGAGGTCGCGTCGCCTGCCAGGTCGTCGTGCCGGTCCTCGTACGCGGCGATCCCGTGCCGCAGCCAGGCCGTCAGCCGCCGGCGGCCCTCCGTCTCGCCGCCCGGCGCCAGACCCGCCGAGATCCCCTTGTACGAGGGCGGTTCCTCCGAGCCGACGCCGTCCGGGACGCGCACGGTCCGCGGCGCGCCGAGCGCGTCCCGCAGCCGCTTCTGCGACCAGTGCCGGTAGTACGGCGTGAACACGGCGAAGTGGTCCGAGCCCGACGGGGTGAGCACGCCGGGCGTGACGGCGGTCGTCACCGCGTCGTGCACGTGCAGCCGTACGCCCTCCGCCTCCAGGGCCCGCCGGAGCCGCTCCTCCCGGCGCTTGGCGTACGCGCTCACGTCGGCCGACATGTGCACCTCGTCCGCGCCCGCCTCGGCGGCTGCCCGGCACACCTCCCGGACCAGCTCCCCGGAGCGGACGACCAGCCGCCCGCCCCGCTCGCGCAGCCCCGCGTCCAGGTCCCGCAGACAGTCGGCGAGGAACGCCAGCCGGTTCGGGACGGCGAACCCGGCGGCGTCCACGGCCCGGTCGCGCACGAACAACGGCACCACCTCGCGCGCTCCGTCGAGCGCCGCGTGCAGCGGCGGATGGTCGTGCAGACGCAGGTCCGAGGTGAACAGGACGACCGAGACGTTCATGACGCTGACTCCGGGTGAGGTGATCGGGCCATCTGGTGCTTCCGCCGCGGCGCGTCCGGCGGATGCACGCCGACGGGACACCACCCGTGTGGGTGACGGGGTCCGTACGGGAGACCCTCAAGGCCTCACACCGCCCACACCGCCCTCACCGCCCTCACCGCCCTCACCGCCCTCACCGCACGCACCGCCCGCACCCCGCTCACCGCACCGCCTCCCGCTCCGGTGACTCCGTCGCCGCCGTCCGGGCGATGTTGCGGGCCATGCCGCCGAACACCACCGCGTGGAACGGCGAGACGCCCCACCAGTACGCCTGGCCGAGCAGCCCGTGCGGATGGAACAGCGCGCGCTGCCGGTACCGGGTGCCGCCGGCGTCGTCCGTCTCCGCGTGCATCTCCAGCCAGGCCAGACCCGGCAGCCGCATCTCGGCACGCAGCCGCAGCAGCCGGCCGGGCTCGATCTCCTCGACGCGCCAGAAGTCGAGCGAGTCCCCGACCCGCAGCCGCGCCGCGTCCCGCCGCCCCCGGCGCAGCCCGACCCCGCCGACCAACCGGTCCAGCCGGCCCCGTACCGCCCAGGCGAGCGGGAAGGAGTACCAGCCGTTGTCGCCGCCGATGCTCTCGATCACCCGCCACAGCGCCTCGCGGGAGGCGTCGACGGGCAGTTCGCGCTCGTCGGTGTACAGGCTGCCGCCGGCCCAGTCGGGGTCGGTGGGCAGCGGGTCGCTGGGCGCGCCGGGGAGGGAGGCGGAGGACCAGCGGGTGGTGACCTGGGCGTCCCGCACCTTCTTCAGGGCCAGCCGCACCGCTTCGTCGAAGCCGACCGGATGCCCCGGCGGATCCGGCACGTAGCGTGCGATGTCGTGCTCGCGGCAGACGACCTCGTGCCGCAGCGACTCGGTCAGCGGCCGGGCGATCGAGGCGGGCACCGGCGTCACCAGCCCCACCCAGTGGCTGGACAGGCGGGGCGTCAGCACCGGCACGGGGACGATGATCCGCCGGGGCAGGTCCGCCACGGCGGCGTAACGGGCCATCATCTCGCGGTAGGTCAGGACGTCCGGCCCGCCGATGTCGAACGTCCTGTTGACGTCCGCCGGCATCCCCGCGCTGCCGACGAGGGCCCGGAGCACGTCCCGCACCGCGACCGGCTGGATCCGGGTGCTCACCCAGCTCGGGGTGACCATGACGGGGAGGCGCTCGGTGAGGTAGCGCAGCATCTCGAAGGAGGCCGAGCCGGAGCCGATGACGACCGCCGCCCGCAGCACGGTGGCCGGCACACCGCAGTCCAGCAGGATGCGGCCGACCTCGGCACGCGAGCGCAGATGCGGCGACAGCTCCCGCTCCGGCACGCCCGACGGGGTGAGGCCGCCGAGGTAGACGATCCGGCGCACGCCGGCGGCGCGGGCCCGCTCCCCGAAGATCCGCGCGGCCCGCCGGTCGGTCTCCTCGAAGTCCTCGCCGGTGCCCAGCGCGTGCACCAGGTAGTACGCGACGTCCACGCCGCGCATCGCCTCCCCGACCGAGGCGGCGTCGGTCACGTCCCCGCGCACCACCTCGGCCCGGCCGGCCCACTCGTGGTCGCGCAGCCGATGCGGCGAACGGGCCAGGCAGCGCACCCGCAGGCCCGCCGCGAGCAGCTCGGGGACGAGTCGGCCGCCGATGTAGCCCGTGGCTCCGGTCACCAGGCAGAGCGGCGCTTCGGCGCCGCGGCCGTCTGCGGTCATGGGTTCTCGGTCCTCCGTGTCGACGGTCCCCCCGGATATCCCTTCCTATCGTTTCCACCCGGAGACCGGTCGTGGATGCGGCGATGAGGTTCCGTGCGCACGATCGGGTGATCCGCGGCCAGCGACTACCCTGACCGCGTGGCCACAGCGAACGACAACGCGCCCGCGGCGCCGAGCGACCTGCACGCCTTCGCCGTCCGGCTGCGGCGGATGAACGGCGAGATCAACCGGCTGGTCCACGGGTTCGCCGGCGTCCACGGGCTGCACGCCACGGACGTCCAGGCGCTGGCCGCGATCCTCGACTCCGAGGAGCCGATGACCCCCAAGCGTCTGCGCGAGCACCTCGGGCTGACCTCGGGGGCCGTCACCGCGTGCGTCGACCGGTTGGAGCGCGCCGGGCACATCCGACGGGTGCGGGAGAGCACCGACCGCAGGGTGGTCCATCTGCACTACGCGGCCGACGCGCGGTCGGCCGCCCGCACCTACTTCCGGCCGCTGGCCGAGGCGACCGAGGCCGCCCGCACCCGCTTCACCGAGGACGAGCTGTCGGTGGTGCTGCGCTTCCTCACGGCGATGGGCGAGGAACTGGCGGAGGTCACGCCTCCCGCCCGCTAGACCGGAGTCGATTCCCGCATCCGGGGGCCGGCCGTCGGCGGAAGAACAGATGCCGGTTAGGATCCCCAGGCAAACTGACTCGATGATTGAGATTGTTTGCCATTGAGATACCTGTTCGTGTCAGTCGTCAGTCGTCAGTCGTCAGTCGTCTGCCGTCCCCTGTCGCCGTCCTCTGCCCGCCGTTCGCTGGGAGAACGATGTCCGTCACACCCCGACGCGCCCGCTGGTTCGTCCCCCTCCTCCTCGTTGTCGTCTGGATCGGCGTCGGCGGCGTCCTCGGCCCCTACGCCGGGCGTCTGGGCGAGGTCGCCACCAACGACCAGGCCGCGTTCCTGCCGCGCAGCGCCGAGTCCACCGAGGTCATCGCCGCGCAACGGGCCTTCCGGCAGGACGAGACGCTCCCCGCGATCGTCGTCTGGACCGGCGACGGGGGCGCCGAGGTGGGGGACCGGCGCGCGGACGCCGACCGGGCGCTCGCCTCCCTCGCCGACGCCCCCGGCGTCACCGGCCGGGCGTCGCCCGCCCTGCTCTCCGAGGACGGGAAGGCCATTCAGGGCGTCGTGCCCCTGCGCCCCGACCTCGGCGACGGGATCGCCGCCGCCCTCGACGGCATCCGCGCCGCCGCCGAACGCGTCCCGGGCACCACCGTCCACCTCGCCGGACCCGCCGCGACCCAGGCCGACCTGTCCGACGCCTTCGCCGGCATCGACGGCCTGCTCCTCGCCGTCGCGCTGGTCACCGTCCTCGTCATCCTGCTGCTCGTCTACCGCAGCCTGCTGCTCCCGCTGGTGATCATCCTTGGCGCGGTCTTCTCCCTGGGCCTCGCCTGCGCGGTCGTCTACGCGCTGGCCGACCACGACGTGGTGCGCGTCGACGGGCAGGTCCAGGGCATCCTGTCCATCCTCGTGATCGGCGCGGCCACCGACTACGCCCTGCTGCTCACCGCCCGCTTCCGCGAGGAACTCACCGCGCGCGCCGACCGGTTCGAGGCGGCGCGGGCCGCGCTGCGGCGGTCCTGGGGGGCCATCGTGGCCAGCGCGGCGACCGTCGCCCTCGGCCTGCTCGCCCTGCTGATCAGCGACCTCACCAACAACCGGGCCCTCGGACCGGTCGGGGCGATCGGCATCGTCGCCGCCGTCGTCAGCACCCTGACCTTCCTGCCCGCCGTCCTGGTCCTCCTCGGCCGCGCCGCCTACTGGCCCGCGACGCCCCGCCCGGACGCCCGGCCGGGCGCCGGCGCCGGGGTCTGGCGCCGGGTCGCGGAGTTGGTCGACCGGGCGCCGCGCAAGGTGTGGGCGGTGTCGCTGGCCGGTCTGCTCGCCTGCGCCGCGTTCTCCCCGACCCTCACCTCCCGGGGCGTGCCGCTCGACGAGACCTTCGTCAACGACGCCCCGTCCGTCGCCGCGCAGACCACGCTCGCCCGGCACTTCCCCGGCGGCGCGGGCAACCCCACGGTGGTCGTCGCCGACGCCGCGCGCGTGGACCGCGTGGTCGCGACGGCCGAGGACACCGGCGGCGTCGCCTCGGCGGCCCCGGTCGCCGCGTCCGGCCGGCCCGGCGGCGCACCCCTCGTCGTCGACGGCCGCGTCCGCGTCGACGTCACCCTGGACGCGGCGGCCGACAGCGACGCCGCCAAGGACACCGTCGCGGCGCTGCGCACCGCCCTGCACGCGGTGCCCGGCGCGGACGCCCTGGTCGGCGGCTACACCGCCCAGCAGTACGACACCCTGCGCACGGCGGAACGGGACCGCGCCCTCATCGTCCCCGCCGTCCTCGTGATCATCTTCCTCATCCTGACCGCGCTGCTGCGCTCGCTGCTGATGCCCGCCCTGCTCGTCGCCACGGTGGCCCTCAACTTCCTCGCCACGCTGGGGGTGTCGAGCCTCGTCTTCCGGCACGTCTTCGGCTTCACCGGCACGGATCCGTCCGTGCCGCTGTACGGGTTCGTCTTCCTGGTGGCGCTGGGCGTCGACTACAACATCTTCCTGATGTCCCGGGTCCGCGAGGAGTCGCTGCGGCACGGGGTGCGCGAGGGCGTCCTGCGCGGGCTCGTCACCACGGGCGGCGTCATCACCTCGGCGGGCGTGGTGCTCGCCGCGACGTTCGCCGCGCTCGGCGTGATCCCGCTGGCCTTCCTCGCCCAGATCGCCTTCATCGTCGCTTTCGGCGTCCTGCTCGACACCCTCGTCGTGCGCTCGCTGCTGGTGCCCGCCCTGGTGCGGGACATCGGCCGACGGGCCTGGTGGCCGGGACGGCTCAGCCGCGCCGACGACACCGCGGGAGAAGCAGGGGAAGCAGGGGAAGACGCCGTCGTACGGACGTGAACATGGTCGCGCCGATCCCGGGCAGACGCGGAGACAGGAAGCCGGAGGACAGGAAGTCATCGGCGTCGATACTGGAGGTGGCTGCCGCTATGGGCGCGAAGGTGTTGGAGCGTTTTCCTGCGGGAGCTCCGCGCGGATCGTGGCCGGCGGAGGAGTTCGCGGCGCGGCGGCGCGCCGAAGGCGAGCCCGCGACCGTGGTCATGGATCTGAAGTCGGACGCCTTCCTCGTCGTGGTGCCGGCGGGCGACGAGGAATGAGCCCGCCGGGCCGCCCGGCCGCTCAGCGGTCGGCCGTGCCCAGCCCCCGCGCCGCGCCCAGCTCCCGCGCCGTGCGCACGAACACCTCGTGCAGATCCCGGGCGGCCTGCGGTACGGACTCCGCGCGGCGGCGGCGCAGCATCAGCAGCACCCGGGTGCTCTCCCCGGCGATCGGCCGGCAGGTGATCGCGCCCCGCCGCTCCAGCGGATCCCCGACCACGCTGAAGTCGGGCAGCACCGTCGCCCCGAGCCCCTCGGCGACCATGAGCTTGCCCATCTCCGCCCCGTCGGTGGAGTAGGCGAAGGCCGGGCCCCGGCCGCCCAGCAGCCGGTGCACATAACGGTGCATCACATAGCCGGACCGCATCCCGATCAGGGGCACGTCGACCAGGTCGTCGGCCGACACCGTCGGCTGCGAGGCGAGCGGGCTGTCGGGGCGTACGCACACCACCGGCCGCCCGCGCAGCAGTTCGGTGGACTCGAACTCGGCCGGCATGTCGTCGCCGTCCAGATGGTTCACCAGCCCGAGGTCGAACCCGCCCTCCAGCAGCGCCCGGTGGATGTCCGTCTGCTGGGCGCCCACCACCTCCACCTGCGTCAGGGGATGCGCGGCCCGGAAGTCCCGCACGGCCGGGATGAGCAGCGGCACCGTCGCCGCGTTCACCGTGCCGACGCGCACCATGCGGCTGATGCGGTGCTGTTCGCCCGCCGCAGCGCGCAGCCGGTCCACCGCGTCGAGCACGCCGATGATGTGGGGCAGCAGCTCACGGCCGGAAGCGCTCATCGTCGCGCCGGACCGTTTGCGCTCCAGCAGGTCCACGCCGAGCTCACGCTCCAGATTGCGCACCGTCTCGCTCAACGCGGGCTGGGAAAGGCGCAGTTCCTCGGCGGCCCGGCGCAGCGAACCCAACCGGGTGACCGCCGCCATGTATTCCAGCTGCTCTGTTCGCACGCCGCAAGAATGCGCGCGCATATCGCGCCGGTTCAAGGGTTTCCCTGTCACACCTTCGTGAAATTCAATGGTCCGCGATACGAGACCGGTCGGGTCTTCCTTGACGGCCCGGACGGGCGGCTGCCACGATCGACGACATGAAGATGCGACTGGACCTCACGCGGCGACGCCACGTCGACCTCGCGCGCGTCTCCAGCGCCTCCTGTCGCGCCGCGGCCTGATCCCTCCCCCTTTCCGCGATCCGCCGCGCTTTTCCCTTTCCCCCGCCTGAATTCAGCGTGCCGAGCGCCCGCGCGCGTTCCCCGACACCTCCGCGCCTGTGCGGCGTGTGAATTCGGCGTGCCCGAAAACTTTCCGCAACAGGAGTTCCGCATGCCCGCCGAGCCCGTGCCGACCGATCAGACCGCCAAGACCCCTCAGACGGTGGAGTCCGTACAGCCCGTTCAGCCCCTGCAATTCGCCTACTGGGTCCCCAACGTCAGCGGCGGACTCGTCACCAGCAAGATCGAGCAGCGCACCGACTGGGGATACGAGTACAACCGCGAACTCGCCGTCCTCGCCGAGAACAACGGCTTCGACTACGCCCTCAGCCAGGTCCGCTACATGGCCAGTTACGGCGCCGAGTACCAGCACGAGTCGACCGGCTTCAGCCTCGCGCTGCTCCTCGCCACCGAGCGGCTGAAGGTCATCGCCGCCGTCCACCCCGGCCTGTGGCACCCCGGCGTCCTCGCCAAGTTCGGCGCGACCGCCGACCACCTCTCGAACGGCCGTTTCGCCGTCAACGTCGTGTCCGGCTGGTTCAAGGGGGAGTTCACCGCGCTCGGCGAGCCCTGGCTGGAGCACGACGAACGCTACCGCCGCTCCGAGGAGTTCATCCGCGCCCTGCGCCAGATCTGGACCGAGGACCACACCGAACTCGCCGGTGACTTCTACCGGTTGCGCGACTTCTCCCTCAAGCCCAAGCCCCTCAACACGCCCGAGCGGCCCCACCCCGAGATCTTCCAGGGCGGCAACTCCACGGCCGCCCGCGCCATGGCCGGCCGGGTCTCCGACTGGTACTTCTCCAACGGCAAGGACTACGACGGCGTGACCGAGCAGATCGCCGACGTCCGCGCCTCCGCCGCCCAAGCGGGCCGTACGGCGCCGAAGTTCGGCCTCAACGGCTTCCTCATCGCCCGCGACACCGAGGCCGAGGCCCGCGAGACCCTCCGGGAGATCGTCGCCAACGCCGACAGCGAGGCCGTCGCGGGCTTCGGCGCGGCCGTGAAGCAGGCGGGCCAGTCCACCGCCGACGGCAAGGGCATGTGGCAGGACTCCAGCGTCGAGGACCTCGTCCAGTACAACGACGGCTTCCGCACCGGCCTGATCGGCACCCCCGAGCAGATCGCCGAACGCATCGTCGCCTACAAGCAGCTCGGCGTCGACCTCTTCCTCCTCGGCTTCCTCCACTACCACGAGGAGGTCGAGTACTTCGGCAGGCGCGTCCTGCCCCTCGTCCGCGAGCTGGAGGCCGCGCTCCCGGACGAAGAGACGCGGGATCCGCGGTCCGTCCCCGCCCACGCCCACGCCTGACCACACCCCCGAAAGAGGACCCATGGCCACCGTCCTGTCCGTCTCCGGCAGTCCCTCCGCCTCCTCCCGCACCGGCCGTCTGCTGCGCCACCTCGACCAGCGGCTGGCCGCCCAGGGCCACGAGGTGATCCCCCTCGACGTGCGCACGATCCCGGCCGAGGCCCTGCTCGGCGCCGACTTCCGGCACCCCGCGATCGTCGAGGCCACCGAACTGTTCGCCCGCGCCGACGGGATCGTCGTCGGCACCCCCGTCTACAAGGCGTCCTACTCCGGAGTCCTCAAGGCGCTCCTGGACCTGCTGCCGCAGTACGCGCTCACCGGCAAGACCGTGCTGCCGCTCGCCACCGGCGGCTCCGTCGCCCACGTCCTGGCCATCGACTACGCGCTGCGGCCCGTCCTGAACTCCATGGGCGCGGCCCACATCGTGCAGGGCTGGTTCACCCTGGACAAGGACATCACCGCCCACGAGGACGGCTCGATCACGGTCGCCCCGGCCGCCGCCGAGGCCCTCGGCCAGGTCCTCGACCAGTTCTCCGGCGCCCTCGGACGGACGCCGTACCTGGCCGCGGCGAGCTGACCGTGACCACCGCACACGTCACCGCCGCCGACAACGGCATCACCGCCGCCGCACACGTCATCGCCGACGACGCGGAGGCCCTCGCGGTCGCGGCGGCCCTGGCCGACGAGTTCCGCCCGGGAGCCTCGGCGCGGGACGCCGAACGCCGCCTGCCCCGGGCCGAGTTGGACCGCCTTGCCGCGTCCGGACTGCTCGCCGTCACCGTCCCCGCCGAGCACGGCGGGGCGGACGTCGGCGCGCGGACCCTCGCGGAGGTGTTCCGGCTGCTCGCCGCCGCGGACGCCAGCATCGCCCAGATCCCGCAGAGCCACTTCGCCTACGTCAATGTGATACGCCGTCAGGGCGGCGAGGAACAGCGGAAGTTCTTCTTCGCCGAACTCCTCGCGGGCCGCCGCTTCGGCAACGCCCAGTCCGAGGCGGGCACCAAGCACGTCCAGGACATCAGGACCCGCCTGGAGCCCCAGCCCGACGGCTCGTACCGCCTCGACGGGGTCAAGCACTACTCCACCGGCGCCCTGTTCGCCGACTGGATCCCCGTCCTGGCCCGCGCCGAGGACGACAAGCTGCACGTCGCCTACGTCCCCGCCGACGCCCCCGGGCTGACGGTGATCGACGACTGGGACGGCCTCGGCCAGCGGACGACGGCCAGCGGCACCGTCCGGCTGGACGGCGTGCCGGTGCCCGCCGACCGCGTCCTGCCGCACCACCTCACCTTCGAGGGGCCGCAACTCCACGGAGCGGTGGCCCAGTTGCTGCACGCCGCGATCGACGCCGGCATCGCCGCGGGCGCGCTCGCCGAGGCCGTCGAGTTCGTGCGGACCAAGAGCAGGCCGTGGTTCGAGAGCGGCGTCGAGACGGCCGCCGAGGATCCCCTGCTGATCCAGCGGTTCGGCGAACTCTCCCTCCAGGTGCGGGCGTCGGAGGCGCTGCTGCGCACGGCCGCCGACGCCGTGGACGCGGCGACGGCCCGACTCACCGACGACACGGCCGCCGAGGCGTCCCTCGCGGTCGCCGCCGCGAAGGTGCAGGCGGCGAGGGCGGCCGTGGACGTGTCGAGCGCCCTGTTCGAAGTCTCCGGCACCCGGTCCGCCCTCGCCTCCGCCAACCTGCACCGGCATTGGCGTGACGCCCGCACCCACACCCTGCACGACCCGACCCGCTGGAAGATCCAGCACCTCGGCCGCCACACCCTGAACGGCACCCGACCGCCCCGCCACGGCCTCCTCTAGGGCCTGTCCGGCGGATCATGCCGCAGACGCGGGGCTTGGCACGCCCTCCCCCACTGCCTGAAGGGCGTGGGGGTACCCCCAGCGGCGTTGTCGTCGGTCGCCGACTCCCCCACTCTCGGCTTCGCTCGAGCGGGAGGGGCCCCCATCGCGTCGACTCCCTCCTCCGCCTTGCAGCTGAACGCACCAAGCCCCGCTCACCTCTGCTGATGAGCCACCGTCGGTTTCCTGCGACTTGATCCGCCGGACAGGCCCTAGCGACACCCCCGAACGGAGACCCCCACATGTCCCTCACCTTCCACTGGTTCCTCCCCACCAACGGCGACAGCCGCCATGTCGTCGGCGGCGGCCACGGCACCCCGGCCACCGCCTCCGGACGGGACCGGCCGCCGACGGTCGCCTACCTGAGCCAGATCGCCCGCGCGGCGGAGGACCTCGGCTTCGTGGGCGCGCTCACCCCGACCGGCGCCTGGTGCGAGGACGCCTGGCTGACCACGGCGATGGTCAGCCAGCACACCGAGCGGCTGAAGTTCCTCGTCGCCTTCCGCCCCGGATCGGTCTCCCCGACGCTGGCCGCGCAGATGGCCTCCACCTTCCAGCGGCAGTCCGGCGGACGGCTCCTGCTGAACGTCGTCACCGGCGGCGAGAGCCATGAGCAGCGGGCCTACGGCGACTTCCTCGACAAGGACGGCCGCTACCGCCGTACCGGCGAATTCCTCGACATCGTCCGGCAGTTGTGGGACGGCAAGACCGTCGATCTCCAGGGCGAGCACCTCCAGGTCGAGGACGCCCGGCTGGCCCGGGTGCCGGATCCGGTGCCCGAGGTGTACTTCGGCGGCTCCTCGCCGATCGCCGGCGAGATCGCCGCCCGGCACGTCGACGTCTACCTCACCTGGGGCGAACCGCCCGCCCAGGTCGCCGAGAAGATCGCCTGGATCCGTGGGCTCGCGGCGAAGGAGGGGCGCACCCTGCGGTTCGGCATCCGGCTGCACGTCATCACCCGGGACACCTCCGAGGCGGCGTGGGCGGAGGCCGGGCGGCTGCTCGACGGGTTCGACCCCGAGACCGTGCGGTCCGTCCAGGCCGGGCTGGCCCGCAGCGAGTCCGAGGGGCAGCGGCGGATGCTGGCCCTGCACGGCGGCGGCCGTGACGGGCTGGAGATCCACCCCAACCTGTGGGCCGGGATCGGCCTGGTGCGCGGCGGCGCGGGAACCGCGCTGGTGGGCAGCCACGCCGAGGTCGCCGAGCGGATCCGGGAGTACGCGGCGCTGGGCATCGAGGAGTTCGTGCTGTCCGGCTACCCGCACCTGGAGGAGGCGTACTGGTTCGGCGAGGGCGTACTGCCGCTCCTGGCCCAGCAGGGCGCGTGGCACCACCCCTCCCGCACAGACACCGCCCCGTCGACACAGGTACCGTTCGCCGGCTGACGCCGCGCCCGCGGGGAGGAGTCAGCCCGCCAGCGCCCGCAGATGCGCCGCCCGTGACTCCTGTGTCTGTCCCTGGACGAGGAGGAACAGGGCCTCCCGCGCCAGGCGTTGGGCCCTGTGGGTCAGCAGCATCGAGCGTCCGCCGCCCGTCACCACCGCGGCGACCGTGGCTGCCTGGAGGATCTCGTACGCCTGTGTCCTGAGGGCCAGTTTCTCCGCCAGGTGCTCGTGCGGGTCGGGGTGGTCGGCCAGGGCGTAGGCGTGGTGGCGGGTCTCGGTCAGGCGGGCGCGCAGGGGAGTCGCGGTGTCCTCGTCGAGCAGGGCGAGGGCCGCCTCCGTCAGGCCGAACACGGCCGGATTCGCGCTCACCGTCTTCGGGCGGTCCGCCGCCGCCCACCGCTCGTACGGCGTCCGCAGGACGACCGCCTCCTCCGGCGCCCGCAGGCCGTCCAGCTCCAGGGAGACGGTGCGGGCGGCCGTCAGCGCCGCGAGGCGCATCGGCTCCGAGGCGTGCAGACCCGGCTGCTCCCGGGCCTCGGTGAAGACGAACAGCGCCTCGTCCGCGTCGGTCACACCGGCCAGCAGCATCACGTCGTTCAAGCCCCAGCCCGTGAACCAGGGCACCGTTCCGTCGAAGCGCCAGCCGCCGCGCTCCCGGCTGGCCCGGACGGGCGTCCGCGGATGGGCCCGCAGATGGGCGTAGGCGACCCCGGAGAGCAACTCCCCGCGGGCGAGCGGGCCCAGCAGGCGGTCGCGCACCGGACCCTCGCTCCGCGTCAGCGTCAGCACCGGCGTGTGGTGCTGCGTCTGCACGAACCAGGTCGAGCAGCACGCCCCGGCGAGGATCTCCGCCGTCTCCCGCACAACAGCCGCCGGAGCCGCCGAACCCCCGTACTCCGTGGGCGCGTTGAGCCCGAGCAGGCCTGAGCGTCTGATCTCCGTGAGGTGGCTCGCCGGGACGCTCTCCTGGTCGACGCGTTCGGCGTGCGGGGCGAGGAGGGTGTCGGCGAGGTGGCGGGCGCGGAGGACGAGCGGGTGGGGCGCGGTCATGAACGGATTCTTCCTCATGCCCGCGTCCCGGTGCCGCCACGGCCGCCGGGATCGCCGCCCCGCCTGCCATGGCCATCGCCGATTGGTCTGTACCAAATTGGTCCAGACCCTTGACCGGTCCAAGCCAAAGCGGTTGGGTGAACGTCAACCCCCCACCACCGCGAAGGAGTTGACCCCATGCCGAGGCGTCGTCTCTCCGCAGTCCTCACCGCTCTCGTCCTCGCGACCGCCGCCCCCGTACTGCTCCCCGCGCAGAGCGCCTCCGCCGCGCCCTGCTCGAGCTACCCCGCCTGGGTGGCCGGGCGCTCGTACAACGCCGGGGACGTCGTCCGCTACACCGACGGCAAGGCGTACATCGCCGAACACGCCAACCCGGGCTACGACCCCACCATCAGCACCTGGTACTGGGAGCCGTACGCCTGTGACGGCTCGGGCACCCCGTCCGGCTTCGTCGTCAGCGAGGCGAAGTTCAACCAGATGTTCCCGAACCGGAACTCCTTCTACACGTACAGCGGGCTCAAGGCCGCGCTCAGCGCCTACCCGGCCTTCGCCGCCACCGGCAGCGACACCACCAGGAAGCAGGAAGCCGCCGCCTTCCTCGCCAACGTCGGCCACGAGACCGGCGGACTGGTCCACGTCGTCGAGCAGAACACCGCCAACTACCCCCACTACTGCGACTGGAGCCGCCCCTACGGCTGCCCGGCCGGCCAGGCGGCCTACTACGGACGCGGCCCCATCCAGCTGAGCTGGAACTTCAACTACAAGGCGGCGGGCGACGCCCTTGGCATCGACCTGCTCAACAACCCCTGGCGGGTGCAGAACGAAGCCGCCGTCGCCTGGAAGACCGCCCTGTGGTACTGGAACACCCAGTCCGGCCCCGGCACCATGACCCCGCACAACGCCATGGTCAACGGCGCGGGCTTCGGCCAGACCATCCGCTCCATCAACGGCTCCCTGGAGTGCGACGGCAAGAACCCCGCGCAGGTCCAGAGCCGCGTCACCAACTACCAGCGCTTCACCCAGCTCCTCGGCGTGACGCCCGGAGGAAATCTCTACTGCTGAGCCTCGCACGGGTGTGCCACACTCCGCCGATGACCACCGAAACGATCACCGCGGACGCCGCAGGCACCTGGCGACTCGGCGACCTGACCGTCAACCGCATCGGCCTCGGCGCGATGCGGCTGACGGGCAGCGCCGCCTTCCACCTCGGCACGCCGAGCGACCGCGACCGGGCGATCACCGTCCTGCGCGAGGCGATCGAACTCGGCGTGAACCACATCGACACCGCGGCGTTCTACTTCTCGTCGCTGCGCTCGGCCAACGAACTCATCAACAGCGCGTTGGCCCCGTACCCGGACGACCTGCTCATCGCCACGAAGGTCGGCCCGTTCCGCGACTGGACGGGGGAGTGGGGCACCTCGGCCCGCCCGCAGGACCTGCGCGGCCACGTCGAGGAGAACCTGCGCCAACTCGGCCGCGACCACCTCGACCTCGTCTATCTGCGCCGGATGCGGCAGGACTCGATCGCCGAGCACTTCGGCGCGCTCGCCGAACTCCGCGACGCGGGCCTGATCCGCCACCTCGGCCTCTCCGACGTCGAACCCCGCCACCTCGCCGAGGCGCAGGCCATCGCCCCCATCGTCAGCGTCCAGAACCGCTACGGACTCGGCGACCGACCGCCCGCGACCGAGGAACTCCTGCACGTCTGCGGGCGACAGGGCATCGCCTTCGTCCCGTTCTACGCCATCGCCGGCGACGCGGGCCCCCAGGGCGCGACCAGCGCCCACACCGACGCCGTGCTCGAAACGGCCCGGGTCCACGACGCGAGCCCCGCCCAGATCCGACTGGCCTGGACCCTCTCCCAGGGCCCGCACATCCTCGCCATCCCCGGCACGGGCGACCCCGTTCACCTCAAGGAGAATGTGGCGGCGGGCGGGCTGCGCCTCACGGAGGAGGACGTGCGGCGACTCGGCGCGCCTCACTGACGCGCATGTCGGGGGCGGCCCGGAGACCCCGTCCGGGACCCGACCGAGGGCCCGCACGAACGCTCGTCACGGCCCCGTCCGGTGTCTACGCTCCGAAGAAGCGGCTGTGCCGGTGCTTCTCGGGCTCGTGAACGGGGTGACGGGTAGTGGAAGAACGATCAGACAGCAAGGGGCAGGACCACGAAGAGATCGCGGAGCTGCGGGCTCGCGCGGAGGCCGGGGACCGCAACGCGGGAGGCCGGCTGGGGGAGTTGCTGGCCCGCAACGGCGATCGCGAAGGCGCGCTGCGGCAGTGGGCCCACACCTACGGCGACACCGCGTCCACGACCAGACGGCTGGCCGAAGTGCTGGCACAGCGCGGTGAGTTGGCAGCCGCCGTGCAGGTGTGGAGGTTCTCGGACGACGTATGGCAGAACCCGGCCGGCTTCCACACGGAGTACATGGCGACGCTGGACCCCGAAGACCGCCTGGAGGAGGACGATCCCGAGGACTGGGCGTTCATGGAGAGGGAGCAGCTGGTCAACCTGCTGGCCAGATGGGGCGATGACGCCGCGATCGCCGAACTCCGCGCCCTCGCCGAGGGCGGGGAATGGCTCGCGGCGAGAAAGCTGCGCGAACTGGGCCTGTGAAGCGACCAGTTGGCGAACTGTCCATCACTCGTTCGCCGTTCGGGTCCCAGTTGATCAACTGCCCTACGATGGGCAGGCATCAGGGCGGCTGAACTGTGGGGGGAACGGCGATGAGCATCTACTTCGAGGTCGGCGACGAGACGCTGTGGAACCCGTCCGACGGAGCCGGCCGCCTCTTCCTGCGGCAGGTCGAGCTCTTCGAGGCGGACCTCGGGCTGCCCTCGGGGATCGGCCCGGGTCGTTTCCCCGGAGACCCGAGCACGCTGGCGGTCGCCCCGGCCGTGTACGCGGAGTTCGTGCACGGCCTGGTCGCCCGGCACTGCCGGACCGGACACGCCGTGATCCTCACGCTCTCCGAGGGCTTCGTCGCGACGGCGGTCGCGCTCGCCCGGCGGGCGGGGATCGAGGTGCCGATCCCTGAACCCTCGACCGAGTCCGATGACGTGCGCGGCGGCGGGCGGCGCGATGTGCAGGTCCCCGGCGACCCCCGGGCCACGCCGGGCTCCGTCGCCGCCGCGCTCGATGCGCGGGCGCGGGACATCGATCGCTGGATGGCCTACTGACCGGCGCGACCCCGGCGTTCCCGCGAGCGCGCGGCGCGACTGGCGTCCCGCAGGTTTTACGTATAACCTCTCCCGTCAATCGCCCCTCCGAGAGGTCCCGATGGCTCGTATCGCCCTGGTCACCCTCGTCGTCGACGACTACGACGACGCGCTCCGCTTCTACACCGACGCCCTCGGCTTCCGGCTCGTCGAGGACGAGCCGCGGCCCGACGGCTCCCGGTGGGTCGTCGTGCGGCCGGGCGAGCACCAGGACGGCACCGGGCTGCTCCTCGCCCGCGCCAAGGACGACGCCCAGCGCGCCCGGGTCGGCGACCAGACCGGCGGCCGTGTCGGCTTCTTCCTGCACACCGACGACTTCGCCGGCGACCACGCCCGGATGCGCGCCGCCGGGGTGACCTTCCTGGAGGAGCCCCGCCACGAGCCGTACGGCTCGGTCGCCGTCTTCCAGGACCTGTACGGCAACCGCTGGGACCTGCTCCAGCCGGCCACGGGCGACTGACCTCCGAGCCTGACCTCCCGAGCCTGACCTCCGAGCCAGACCTCCAGTCTGACGTCCGAGCCAGACCTCCGAGCACCCCCGGGCCCGGCTCCGGCCCGCACGGTCCGGGCCCGCCGCCCCCGGCTCCCGCCCGCCGACCCCGCCGCACTCCGTACGCCCCGCCCCTCCCGCACCGCACGCATGCCCCGCACGCCCGCTCACCCTTCCGCCCGCCCCGCCCTCCCGCACGTCCGAGGAAAGACACACCATGACCGCTACGCGCGTAGACGCAGACCTGATCCGCCGGCTCCCCAAGGCCGTCCTGCACGACCACCTCGACGGCGGTCTGCGCCCCGCCACCGTCGTCGAGCTGGCCGAGACCGTCGGGCACGCCCTGCCCACCACCGACCCGGACGAGTTGGCCGCCTGGTACTTCGAGGCCGCCAACTCCGGTGACCTGGTCCGCTACATAGCCACCTTCGAGCACACCCTCGCCGTGATGCAGACCCGGGAGGGCCTGCTGCGCACCGCCGAGGAGTACGTGCTCGACCTGGCCGCCGACGGCGTGGTCTACGGCGAGGTGCGCTACGCCCCCGAGCTGATGCTCAAGGGCGGTCTGACCCTCGCCGAGGTCGTCGAGACCGTGCAGGAGGGCCTCGCCGCCGGCATGGCGAAGGCCGCCGCCGCGGGCACCCCCGTCCGGGTCGGCACCCTGCTGTGCGGGATGCGCATGTTCGACCGCACCCGCGCCACCGCCGACCTCGCGGTCGCCTTCCGGGACGCCGGCGTCGTCGGCTTCGACATCGCCGGCGCCGAGGACGGCTTCCCGCCCGCCGACCACCTGGACGCCTTCGCGTACCTGCGCGGCGAGAACGTGCCGTTCACCATCCACGCCGGCGAGGCCCACGGCCTGCCCAGCATCCACCAGGCGCTCCAGGTGTGCGGCGCGCAGCGCATCGGCCACGGCGTGCGCATCACCGACGACATCCCCGACCTCGCGGCCGGCAAGCTCGGCCGGCTGGCCGGCTGGGTGCGCGACCGCCGGATCGCGCTGGAGATGTGCCCCACCTCCAACCTCCAGACCGGCGCCGCCTCCTCCATCGCCGAGCACCCGATCACCGCGCTGAAGGACCTCGGCTTCCGCGTCACCCTCAACACCGACAACCGTCTGGTCTCCGGCACGACGATGACCCGCGAGATGTCCCTCCTCGTCGAGGAGGCCGGCTGGACGGTCGAGGACCTGCGCACCGTCACGGTCAACGCCCTCAAGAGCGCGTTCATCCCGTTCGACGAGCGCAACGCCCTCATCGAGGACGTCGTCCTGCCGGGTTACGCCGCCGCGCTCTGAAGCAGCCCGCGCGCGTAGGCGGCCTGTCCGACGTGCTGGAGGTCGTCGGACAGGACGCTGACCAGCCGCACGCCGAGCGTGACCGGCGGGTCCCAGTCCTCGTCCACGACCCGCTCCAGCTCTGCCGCGGTCAGCGCGCGCAGCGCCTGGAGGGTCTGCGTGTGGACGGCGTCGTAGTACCCGGTCAGCAGCTCGGGTGAGTCGACCCGCACCCGGGCGACCTGCGCCGCGCCGTGGCCGTACCCGGTGTCATGGCGCGGCAGGTCCAGGCCGAACCGTTTCTCCCAGTCCTGGGCCAGCCACACCTGGTCGAGCCCGAAGGCGTCCGAGACGTGGTCGTCCTGGACGCGGGTGAGGTGCCAGACCAGCCAGGCCACCGAGTTGGTCTCGGCGGTGGGGCGGGCGTTGAGGTCGTCGGGGTCCAGGCCCTCGACGGCGGCGTGGACTTCTTCCCGGATGCGGTCGTACGCGTCGATGAGGACGTCCTTCGCATGCATACGTCCACCATCGCGCACCGCGCGGCCCCCCGCCCCCGCTTTGGTCCCGCCCGTCCGCCCGTCCGCCCGTCCGCCCGCGCCTGCTCACGTCCCCTCGGCCTCACTCGGCCTCTCCCGGCCTGGCTCGGCCTCACTCGCCCCCCGTCTCCAGCAGCGTCATCAGCGCTCGGGCCGCCGGGCTGGTCGCCTCCGGGGGCGGCAGCAGGGCGACGGTCTCGTACACCACCTCGCCCGTGCCCTTCAGCGGCAGCGCGGTGAGCGCCTCCCGCTTGTGCCGGAAGTGGCGCGGCACGACGGCGACGCCGAGGTTCTCGTCCACCAGGTCCAGCAGGCTGTGCACGTCGTTGACCTCCAGGGCGACCGTGCGGCGGACGCCCGCGGCGGCGAAGGCGGCGTCGGTGGCGCGGCGCGGCCCCCAGTCCGGGTGGAAGTCGACGAACACCTCGCCGGCGACGTCGGCCGGGGCGAGCGCCGCCGCGCCGTCGGCGAGCCGGTGGTCGGGATGGCAGAGCACGTACATCGGCTCGCCGGCCAGCGGCGCGGAGCGCAGCTGATCGCTGTCGGCCTGGGTGCGGTAGGCGAACGCCAGGTCCAGCCGCCCGGCCGCGACCTCCTCGGCCAGCGCGCCCGAGCCGGACTGCCTGAGCCGGATCTCCACGTCCGGGTGCCGCCGCCGGAACGCGGCCAGCAGCCCCGCCACCCGCACACCCGCGATGCACTGCTCGGTGCCCACCGCGAGCGTGCCGCGCACCACGCCCTGCACGGCCGCCACCGCCTCGTGGGCCGCCCGCACCTGCGCCAGGATCCGTTCCGCCTCCGCCAGCAGCGCCCGCCCCGCCTCCGTCAACGTCACCCGGCGGGTCGTGCGCACGAACAGCGGCGCGCGCAGCTCCCGCTCCAGGGCCCGGATCGACGCCGACAGGCCCGACTGGGACACCAGCAGGCGTTCGGCGGCCCGGGTGAAGTGCTGGTCCTCGGCTACCGCGACGAAGTGCTGGAGGTGGCGCAGTTCCATGATTGAGAAGCCTATCCGCTGAATTCCATCGGATTCTTCTGTTGGACCACTACCCGCAGGTCGCGCCAGAGTGGGTAGCCGTTCCCGCGGACCGACCGTCCGAGCCAACCCCTCCTGGAGTCGCGTTGTACACCGCACACCCCGACCGCTACGCGGACATGCCCTACCGGCGCACCGGACGCAGCGGCCTGAAGCTCCCCGCACTGTCGCTCGGCCTGTGGCACAACTTCGGCCCGGACCGGCCGGTGGAGACCCAGCGGGCGATCCTGCGGCGCGCCTTCGACCTCGGCATCACCCACTTCGACCTCGCCAACAACTACGGCCCGCCGCCCGGCGCGGCGGAATCCGCGCTCGGCGGCTTCCTGAAGACCGACTTCGCGGCCTACCGCGACGAGCTGGTGATCTCCACGAAGGCCGGCTATCTGATGTGGCCGGGCCCGTACGGCGAGTGGGGTTCGCGCAAGTACGTGCTGTCGTCGCTGGACCAGAGCCTGAAGCGGATGGGTCTGGACTACGTCGACGTGTTCTACTCGCACCGCCCCGACCCGGAGACTCCGCTGGAGGAGACGATGGGCGCGCTGCACTCCGCCGTCCAGCAGGGCAAGGCGCTCTACGTCGGCGTCTCCAACTACTCGGCGGAGCAGACCCGCGAGGCCGCGCGCATCCTCGGCGAGCTGGGCACCCCGCTCCTCATCCACCAGCCGCGCTACTCGATGCTCGACCGCCGTCCCGAGTCCGGGGGCCTGCTCGACGCCCTGGACGAGCTCCAGGTCGGCTCCATCGTCTTCTCCCCGCTGGAGCAGGGCGTGCTCACCGCCCGCTACCTCGACGGCATCCCGGAGGACTCGCGGGCCGCGAGCGACAGCCCCTTCCTGAACTCGGACAAGCTCACCGGGGAACTGGTCGGCAAGCTCCGCGCGCTGGACGAGATCGCCAAGTCCCGCGGCCAGTCCCTGGCCCAGATGGCGCTGGCCTGGGTGCTGCGCGGCGGCCGGGTGACGTCCGCCCTGGTCGGCGCGAGCAGCGCCCGGCAGATCGAGGACAGCGTCGGCGCGCTGGACAACCTGGACTTCGCCGCCGGGGAGCTGGCCCGCATCGACGCCGTGATCAACGGCTAGCCCCGGAACGGCGATTGGGGCGTCGGACGTCCGGCGGCTTCTACCTCACCCGCGGATCCTGACAAGTCCACGGGTCCGGAAGAAGCCGACGGACTTCCGCCCCCGCGATCCGGACCCCGCCCCCCGCAATCCGGACCAGCCCCCGCTGACGCGCAGGCCCATGGCGAACCCCGCCTCGAGCACCCCGTGTCCATGACCTCCCCCGTCCCCGACCGGCACACGGTTTCGGCCATGAACGCCGGTGAATATGCCAGGAGACTGGCCGGAATGTCATGGTGACAGTGTTTCAGTTGTGAACATACTCGAAGGTCAGGGGCAGTTCACCCCAGAGGAGCCGCACGGAAAGCGAGGCCGCACCGGCGAGCGAGCGACGGGGGAGAAGGTCGTGCACGACGAATTCCTGTGCCATGTCACCGCATACGGCGTCTGCGACGGCCGGCGCATAGGCGTCCCGCTCGGCACCTACCGGGCTCCGACCCTGGCGCTCGCCCTGTGGTGGCTGCGCGACCGGGCCTCCTGGATCGCCGAGCGGCTCGACCCGCACCCCGACGACGCGCCCTACCCGCCCGGCGCCCTCGTCCCCGTCTCCGACACCGTCGCGGACGTGCCCCGGCTGCTGCGCGCCTGGTGCGCCGACATGGACCAGCAGGAACTGGTCGCCGACGAGTTGGCCGGCGGACGCCTGGTGCGGATCGCCGTCTGCGACGAGACCACCGAGTACGAACTGCTCGCCGAGTCGGTCGACGCCCTGCGCATGCAGCGCACCATCCCGGCGCTGGTGCTCCCGGTCGGCTGACCGCACTCCCGGGACCGGCGCCGATACCCGAATGGGCGCACCCGGTGCCAAATCGATAGAATTCGGTCATGGTGGAGCGCCCGTTCGCCTCGACGGCTCCCGAACTCGTCCTGAACACCGCGACGGGTTCCACAGTGATGTTTCCCGGCCGCGACTACCGCGTCGGCCGCGACCCCCTCAGCGACATCGTCCTCGACGACGTCCGCGTCTCCTGGCACCACGCGGTGCTGCGCCCCGAGGGCGACCACTGGACCGTGGAGGACGCGGACAGCACCAACGGCACCTACGCCGACGGCCGCCGCGTCCGCGCCTCGGACATCGGCCCCGGCAGCGTCCTGCGCTTCGGCAGCCCCGACGACGGCCCGAGCGTCCTGCTGACCGGCCACCCCGCCCCGGCCGCCCCCGAGCCGCCCGGCCCCTCCGCGGTGTCCGAGCCCGCGCTCACCGGCACCTTCCGCCATCCCACCAGCGTCCGCCCGCTGCCCGCCCGCACCGCCCGCACCGTCCGCATCGGCCGCGCCCCCGACAACGACCTCGTCATCGACGACCTGGTCGTCTCCCGCCGGCACGCCGAACTGCGCGCCCTGCCCGACGGCGGCTACGAGATCACCGACCTCGACAGCCACAACGGCACCTATCTCAACGGCCTGCCCGTCACCACGGCCCCGATCGGCCACGGCGACATCGTCGGCATCGGCCACTCCGCGTTCTGCCTGGTCGGCGACGAACTCCAGGAGTACGTCGACACCGGCGAGGTCTCCCTCGACGTGCAGGACCTCACCGTCGCCGTCGACCGCGGCCGCAAGGTCCTGCTCGACCACGTGTCGTTCCCGGTGGGGGAGAAGTGCCTGCTCGCCGTCGTCGGCCCCAGCGGCGCCGGCAAGTCCACCCTCCTCAACGCCCTCACCGGCCAGCGCCCCGCCGACCACGGCACCGTCGTCTACGACGGCCGCGACCTCTACCGCGACTACGCCGAACTGCGTCAGCGCATCGGCCTGGTCCCGCAGGACGACATCCTGCACGCCCAGCTCACCGTGCGCAGCGCCCTCACCTACGCCGCCGAACTGCGCTTCCCGCAGGACACCGCGCCCACCGAACGCCGGGAGCGGGTCTTGGAGGTCATCCGCGAACTGGGCCTGGAGCAGCGCGCCGACCAGCCCGTGCACAGCCTCTCCGGCGGCCAGCGCAAACGCGTCAGCGTGGCCCTGGAACTGCTGACCAAGCCCTCGCTGCTCTTCCTCGACGAGCCGACCTCCGGACTCGACCCCGGCATGGACCGCTCGGTGATGCACATGCTGCGCGGGCTCGCCGACGACGGCCGGACCGTCATCGTCGTCACCCACAGCGTCCTCAGCCTCGACGTCTGCGACCGGCTCCTGGTCCTCGCCCCGGGCGGCAAGGTCGCCTACTACGGGCCGCCCGAGGACGCCCTCGCCTTCTTCGGCTTCGCGCAGTGGCCCGAGGCCTTCGAGGCCTTCGAACGCGACCGGGAACGGGACTGGGCGGGGGAGTACCACGACTCGTCGTACCGGCGGCACTACGTCGTCAACTCAAGCGCCCAGCCGCACCTGGACCGCTCGGGCCCGGTGATCATGCCGCCGCCGCCCCGGCCCCGCAGCCGCGTCGCCCAGCTCGGCACGCTGGTGCGCCGCTACTCGGCCGCGCTGATCGCCGACCGCACCTTCCTGATCATCATGATCGCGCTGCCGTTCGTCATGGGAGCCATGGCCCGCGCCCTCGCCGGCGGTCAGCTCACCCGGGACACCGCGATGAACGCGCTGCTGATCCTGTGCGTCGGCGGCGTCCTCACCGGCGCGGCCAACGCCGTGCGCGAACTCGTCAAGGAACGGGTGATCTACCGGCGGGAGCGGGCCGTCGGCCTGTCCAGATCCGCGTACCTGATGTCGAAGGTCGTCGTCCTGGGCGTCGTCACCATCGTCCAGGCGGTCGTCCTGACGCTGGTCGCGCTGCTCGGCGTCGACCTCAACGCACCCGGAGGCAAAGGCGTGTTGATGCCTCCGCTGATCGAGATCACCCTCGCCGTAGCCCTGCTGGCGTTCACCGCGATGATGCTCGGCCTGGTGGTCTCCGCGCTCGTGCGCAAGGAGGAGGTGACGATGCCGCTGCTGGTGCTGCTCGCCATCGTCCAGGTCGTCTTCTGCGGCGCGCTGCTGAAACTGAACGGCGTGCCGGGGCTGGAGCAGCTGGCGTGGCTGGTGCCCTCGCGCTGGGCGTTCGGCGCGATGGCCGGCACCCTCGGCCTGGCCCGCATCGTCCCCGGCAACCTGACCGGCGACCCGCTCTTCGCGCACTCCGCGCACGTGTGGCTGCTCGACATCGGCATGCTCGTCGTCCTCTCGGCCGCCTTCGGGTACGTCGTCTCCCGTCTGCTGCGCCGGCACGAACCCGCCGTGATGCGGAAGTAGGCGATGCGATGGCGACCCCCGCCTTCCGGCCCACGCACGTCGTCTCCCCGCAGGGCATGCCCGCCTGGGAGGCGCCCGACCCCGCCCGGCCGACCGTCCCCCTGGACCCGCTGCTGCCCGTCCGGCTCATGGAGCGGCGCGGCGACTGGGGGCACGTGCTGTGCGCCAACGGCTGGTCGGCCTGGGTGGACGGCCGCCGGCTGGTCGCCGTGCCCCAGGAGCCGCCCGGCGCGGACGACCCCCTCACGGCCGTCGCCGACCCGCGCCCCCTCCTCGGCCGCGCCGAAGCGGCCCTCGCGCGCTACCGGGCCGCGGTCGAGGAACTCGCCGGCGGCGGCCTCGACGGCGAGACCTTCCGCCGCCGCACCGACGGCCTGCGCGTCGGCGTGGTCGTCGACGGCGAGTCGATGTGGGTGTACGACCCGGCCGAGGAGCGCTGGGCGTACGGCGACGGCACGGCGCTGAGCACCTACGCGGCCGACGAACCGCCCGCCGCGCCCGAGGACGCCGAGCGGACGCGGGCCGCCGAGGACAGCGGCCACGCGCGGGCCGCCGAGGACCTCGGGCACGCCCCCACCCGGGTCGTCACCCCGAAGGGAGAACCCTGATGGCCCGCGAGTCGAGCCTGTTCTCCGGCCGGCCCTTCGAACCGATCGGACGGCAGGTGGCGAGCTACCGCATCGAGGAGGAGATCGGCCGCGGCGGCATGGCCGTCGTCTACCGCGCCCGCGATCTGCGCCTGGACCGGACGGTCGCGCTCAAACTGCTCGCTCCGGAGCTGGCCCGCAACGACACCTTCCGCAAGCGGTTCACCCACGAGTCCCGGGTCGCCGCGGCGATCGACCACCCGCACATCGTGCCCGTGTTCGAGGCCGGCGAGACCGACGGCGTGCTGTACATCGCCATGCGCTACGTCGCCGGCAGCGACCTGCGCCACCTCATCGACAGCCGGGGCCCCCTGCCGCTGCCGACCGCCGTGCGCATCGCCGCGCAGGTCGCCTCCGCGCTGGACGCGGCCCACGAACACGGTCTGGTGCACCGGGACGTCAAACCGGGCAACATCCTGGTCGCGCGCGGCACCGACAGCGACCACCCCGAGCACGTCTATCTCACCGACTTCGGCCTGACGAAGAAGTCGCTGTCCCTCACCGGTTTCACCAGCGTCGGCCAGTTCGTCGGCACCCTCGACTACGTCGCCCCCGAGCAGATCTCCGGCCGCCCGGTCGACGGCCGCTGCGACGTCTACGGCTTCGCCTGCGTCGTCTACGAGAGCCTCGCGGGCCGCCCGCCCTTCCGCCGCGACGACGACATGGCCCTGCTCTGGGCCCACCAGTACGACGAACCGCCCCCGCTGACCGGGACCCGCCCCGATCTGCCGCCGCCCGTCGACGAGGTGTTCGCGCGGGCCCTCGCCAAGAGCCCCGACGAACGCCACCCCACCTGCCTCACCTTCGTCGCCGCGCTGCGAGCGGCCGGCGCGGGCAGTGGCCCCGGGCCCGCGGGCCACCCGCCGACGCAAGCGATACCCCAGCCGATGCGCCGGTCGACACCCCAGCCGACGCCCCAGCCGACACCTCGGTCGACACCCCAGCCGATGCGCCGGTCGACACCCCAGCCGACGCCTCGGCCCGCGACCGCGCCCCGTCCGCCGCGCTGGGCGGCCCCGGTCGTCAGGGGCCGGGCCCCCTGAACCGGCCGGTCCCGCCCGGCGGCTCGCCCCGGTGCCGCACCCGGCGGGCCGGCAGCCCGCCCAGGAACCCGGCGACCAGCCCCCACAGCACGGCGAAACCCAGGGCCGTCCACAGTCGCGGGCGCAGGAACAGGTCGCCGGACAGGCCGGCGCCGCCCAGGTCGCTGATCCCGAACAGGGAGAGGCCGTAGTGCGCCGAGACCCGGCCGAGCAGGCAGATCGTCAGCACCGTCAGCAGCAGGGCGACCGCCATGCGCACGGCATGCCGCCACAGCGGGATCCGGGCCGGTGAACGGGCCGCCATCACGAACGCCGCGCCCAGCAGCAGCACCGCGTCCACGACGACCAGCCACCACACGCGGCCGTCGCGCTCGGCGAGGGTGCTCAGGTTCAGCGTGGCGGTGTCCGAGCCGCGCATCGCCTCGTCCAGCACCCTCGGCATCGGCAGCCCGAACGGCCCCTGCACCCGCCCCTCCCAGCTCGCGCCCAGCCCGATGGTGAACGCGAACCAGACCAGGTTGGGCAGCCCCAGGAGCACCACCGCCAGCGTCTGCGCCGGACGGCCCCGGGTCGCCGCGACGACGAGGGCGACCACGACGCCCAGCGCCACGCACGCGAGGAGCAGCGCCACCATCGCGTACGCCGCCGGCCGCACCGACTCCTGGAAACGCAGCAGACGCGCCGGCAGCGGCGCCCCGCGCGACACGAGCAGGGCCAGCACCAGCACACCGGCCAGCCACAGCAGTCCCACGACGAGCGTCAGCGGCACGTTCGTCGTGAAGCCCACGCGCGGACTCACGCCGAAGACCTCGCCCAGGTCGGTCAGCGTGTCGTCGCCCAGCGACACCGCGAAGGTCTGCCGGGCGGCGAGGGCCAGGGCCAGCACGCCGAGCAGCCACACCACGGCGATCCGGGCCGCCCAGCCGGCCAGCTCCGGCGCGCCCGCGACCGCGCGATGGCGCAGCGGCCACAGGAACCCGGCGGCCGTCACCAGGGCCCCGGCGAGACTCACGGACAGCGGGACCACCGTCAGCCCCGCCTGCGTGTCGGCGATGCCCCCGGCGTCCCCGGAGAGCTCGACCGTGCCGCCCACGGCCGTGACGACGGTCGCCGCGACCACCCGGGGAAACGCGCCGTCGGGCAGATCCGCCGCCCCCGCCGCCCACAGCCCGAGCGCGGCCACGACGCCCATGACGACCAGCCCGGTGAGCGCCACGGCGAGCGCCTGCACCCAGCCGTGCCGGGCGACTGCCTGAGGGGAGGGCGCGGTCCGGCTCACCCGGCCCACGCTAGGCAGCGCCCGGACCGCCCGCCCGCCGGGAGGGGCCGTCCGCGTGCCACGGGCGTTCCGCCGTCCGCCGCCTGCCCCGCGGCCCCCGTGTCCGCTTGCGGGCGGGACGCGACCGATGCACACAATGGGGATGATCTGGATCAAAGCGGCGTATTCCGCCTGAGCCGCCGCAGACTACGCGCATGGCAGACGCGCAGGTGGGGAGTGCCGGTGAGCGTCGAACCCCCGTCCTCGGGCCGCCCCACGGGTCCGCCCTCCGGCCCCCTGTCGGGCCCCTCCCAGCCCCCGCCCGTCCCGCCGCCCGACGGCTCCTGGGGCGGCCCGCCCGGCGGATCCTCGGGCGGGTCCTCGGGCGGGGCCTCGGGTGGAACGCCGGGCGGGCCGCCGTCCGGCGGCGGCCCCGAGCCGCGCCGCCCGTGGTGGAAGTCCGTCCCCCGGACCGCCCTGCTCGCCACCGCCCTGGTCGTCGCGGTCGCCGTCGTCCTCGTCGTGACCCTCGGCCGGGGCGGCGGCGGTGACGGCGGCGCCGCGCCCGCCGGGGAGGGCGAGGTCTTCCTCCAGGCGGCCGGCGGGACCGGCCCCGACCCCTTCACCGAGTCCACCGCCACCGACAGCTCCGTCCCGCCCACCACCACCGCGTCCGTCACCGCCTTCGACACCGCCACCCCGTCCGCCAACGCCCTGCGCGGCGTCGACGGCGCGACCCCCGGCCTGTACGGCGGCACCCGCAGCGTCGCCGCCTGCGACGTGGAGAAGCAGATCACCGCCCTCCAGGCGCAGCCCGCCAAGAACAGCGCCTTCGCCTCCGTCGCCGGCGTCGGCCCCGGCGCGGTCCCCGCCTACCTGCGCTCCCTCACCCCCGTGAAACTGCGCATGGACACCCGCGTCACCAACCACGGCTACCGCGACGGCGCCGCCACCCCCTACCAGGCCGTCCTCCAGAGCGGCACCGCCGTCCTCGTGGACGCGCACGGAGTGCCCCGGGTGCGCTGCGCCTGCGGCAACCCGCTGACCCCGCCCGTCGCCCAGCGCACCACTCCCCGCACCACCGGCGAGCCCTGGCCCGGCTACCGGGCCGCGAACGTCGTCGTGATCACCCCCTCGGCCACCGTCGTCGAGGCCTTCGTGCTCTACGACGCCGACACCGACACCTGGTTCACCCGCGACCGCGGCGACACCGGCGACAAGGACCGCCCCACCGAACCCCGGACGACCCCGACCGCGCCGTCCGCGAGCCCCTCCCTCCCGAACGGCACGACGACCCGCGACCCCGGCAGACCGTCCACCGGCCCCTCGGCGCCGAGCCCGCGGTCCGACGCGCCCCCGCCCTCCGGGACCGCGCCGACCGGCCCGGCCTCACCGCCCGGCGCGTCGACCGAGCCGCAGAGCGAGCCGGAACACGAACCCGAGACCGAGGACGCGCCGCCCACGCCCGCCCCGCCGCCGAGCGACGCGCCGAGCCGCCCGGCGTCGCCCTCGGCCGAGAAACCTGCCTCTCCCGAGCCCCTGACCAGCGAACCCACGCTGTGAGCCACTCCATGTCCGGGCCGCAGAAGCGGGTGGACTGCGACGCGCCGCACGGGGTACGAGCACTGGTGCAGCAGCGTCCGGCCAGTCCGGCCTCCTAGAGAGAATCGCATGATCGAGCACCTGGACGGGGCAGTGATACCGACTGGTTTCGACGTACCCGTGGAACCGCTCCGGCGAGCGGCGCACTACACCGGCGAGCCCGGTTGCATCGCCGAGGCACGCGAGTTCGCGGCCCACTTCGTCGACCAGCTCAGAACGGAATGGTGCGCCGCCGTCGACGAGCGGGTGAACGGCGAGCTGATGCTGGTCGTCAGCGAACTCGTCACCAACGCCGAACGGCACAGCAACGGCCCGTACATCCTGGAGTTGGAGGGAACGGACTCCGTCGTGTCGGTGGCCGTCTACGACAGCAGCGACGCGCTGCCCCTGCGCTTCCCCAAGGACCCCACGCGGATCGGCCGGCACGGGCTGGAGATCGTGCACGCGGTGGCGGCGGAGGTGACCGCCGAGCGGGTGCCGGTCGGCAAGCGGGTACGCGCCCGGCTCAAGCTCGGCGGATGACCCCCGTACGCCGTCCCCGCCCGCTCGGACCCCGTCCGCACGGGCCCCGTCCGCTGTCCGCTCAGGCGCAGCCCAGTTCGCCCAGCATGCCCTGACGCAGTCGCGCGATGATCCGCTTGATCAGGCGGGAGACGTGCATCTGGGAGCAGCCGAGCCGCTCGCCGATCTCCGCCTGGGTGGCCTCCTCCACGAACCGCATGTGGAGGATCCGCCGGTCGCGCTCACCGAGCTCGGCCATCAGCGGGGCGAGTGACTGGAAGTCCTCGACGAGCCGCAGCCCGTCCTCCTCCACCCCGATGAAGTCGGCGAGGACCGCCTCGCCGCCCTCCGGGCCGTCGCCGGTGAGCGCCGCGTCGAGCGAGGAGGAGTTGTAGCCGTTGGAGGCGATCTGCGCCTCGACGACCTCGCTCTCCGCGAGGTTCATCAGCGTGGCCAGCTCGGCGACCGTCGGCTCGCGGTCCAGCCGGCCGGCCAGCTCGTCGCGCGCCTTCGCCAGCTCCACGCGCAGCTCCTGGAGCCGCCGCGGCACGTGCACCGCCCAGGTCGTGTCCCGGAAGAACCGCTTGATCTCGCCGACGATGTACGGCAGCGCGAACGACGTGAACTCCACCTCGCGGGAGATCTCGAACCGGTCGATGGCCTTGATCAGGCCGATCATGCCGGTCTGGACGATGTCGTCCATGTCGTCGCCCCGGCCCCGGAAGCGCCCGGCCGCGAACCGCACCAGCGACATGTTCATCTCGATGAGCGTGTTGCGCGCGTACTGGTAGTCGTGCGTGCCCTCCTCCAGCTCCGTCAGCCGCTGGAAGAACTGACGGGACAGCTCCCGTGCGTCGCGGGGGGCCACACTCCTGGGGTTCTCGACGACCTGTGCCTTCGACCCGATCACGGCGGTGTGCATTGCCTCTCCCAGCCTCTCCCTGCGGAAGTCACGACGTCACGGTTCGGTGTCCGCTGTACTCGGTGCGTGAGCGGCCCGGGGCATGGCAGGCCCGCTCACCGGGCGAATACCCCGACTTCGCCGACCCATGCGCACCCGTTCGCGGAACGGCCGGAACACCCGCTTCCCCCTGCCCGGCGCGCCCCAACACCCGCCCGGTGCGGTAGCCGTCGCTCCGCTTCCCCTCTGGGCGGAACGCCGGACCCTTCCCCAGGAGATCTTCGTTCCTAGGCTGTCAGGGTGAGCAACGAAGCGCCGAACCCCGCCCGCCCCGCCGAACCCCTCTGGCGTGACCTCGTCGGTGACGTCCTGCGCCGCGAACGCCAGGCCCAGCGGCGCACGCTGAAGGACGTCGCCGACGCGGCGCGCATCTCCATGCCGTACCTGTCGGAGGTGGAGCGAGGCCGCAAGGAGGCCTCCTCGGAGGTCCTCGCCGCCGCCGCCCGCGCCCTGGGCCTCGGCCTCGGCGACCTGCTGACCCGGGCACAGGGCGAACTCGTCCGGCTCGACAGCCGCCGCCACCGCGCCGGACGCCCGGCGCACACGCCGTCGAGCGCCGTCCTGCCCTCCGCCGCCGCCCGTCCGTACCGGGGACTCGCTCTGGCCGCCTGACGCCCGACCGATGAGTTCCGGGGCGCGGACCGGTCGACACTGTTGACCGCGCTCCGCGCCCCGTTCCCCCTCCGAGGAGGACCGCATGAACACCGACGGATTCACCACGTGTCTCTGGTTCGACGGCCAGGCCGAGGAAGCAGCCCACCACTACACGTCGATCTTCAAGAACTCCAGCGTCGGAGACGTCATCCGCTACAGCGAGGCCGGGCCGGGCGTCCCCGGAACCGTGCTCACCGTGGAGTTCACCGCGAACGGCCAGAAGTTCGTCGGCCTGAACGGCGGCCCCGAGTTCAAGTTCAACGAGGCGATCTCCTTCCAGATCGACTGCGAGGACCAGGAGGAGGTCGACCACTACTGGAACAAGCTGCTCGAAGGCGGCGGCGAACCCGGCCCCTGCGGCTGGCTCAAGGACAAGTACGGCGTGTCCTGGCAGATCGTCCCCCGGCAGTTCCTGGAGATGGTCGCCGGCCCGGGGGAGAAGGCCGCCCGCGCCATGAAGGCCATGTTCTCCATGGGCAAGCTCGACCTCGCCGCCCTCCAGAAGGCCTACGACGGGGAGTGACCGTCAGCGGTCGTCCGCCTCGGCCAGGATCTCCTTGATCACATGCCGGGAGTTCTCCGCCAGCGGCGGATTGGTCTCCCAGTAGAACGGCAGCGCGATCAGCGCGATCGACAGCGCCCACCCCCGGCCGCGCGCCCACTCGGCGTCGTCCGCGCCCACCGCCTCCCGGAAGCGGGCGCGGGCCGACGCCGGCAGCAGGTTCCAGGCCACGATCAGGTCGACCGCCGGATCGCCCACCCCCACGGTGCCGAAGTCGATCACCGCGGTCAGCCGGCCGTCCTCGACCAGCACGTTCATCGGCGACAGATCGCCGTGCGCCCACACGGGCGGCGCGGTGCGGGCCGGCACGCGCAGGGACTCCTCCCACAGGGCGGTGACCGCGCGGGTGTCGATCCGCCCGTCCAGTTGCGCGACGGCGGCCCGGGTGGCCGCGTCCCGCTCCGCGAGCGGCACACCCCGGTGGTTGGGCGGCCCGTCCCGAGTGTCGACCCCGCGCAGCCCGGCGACGAACGCCCCCAGCTCCGCCGCCAGCGCCTCCGGCCGTTCGACGGCGCCCGCGACCGGATTGCGGCCCTCCAGCCACCGGTAGACCGACCACGGCCAGGGGAACCCCTCGCCCGGCCCGCCCCGCTCCAGCGGCACGGGCGCGGGAACCGTCAGCCGCGGCCCCAGCCGGGCCAGCCAGCGCTGCTCGTGCGCCACGTCCGCCACCGCGCCGGGATGCCGGGGCAGCCTGACCACCTTGTCGGTCCCCAGCCGGAACATCGCGTTCTCGGTCCCGGCGGACGGCAACCGCCGCACCGGCAGCCCCGCCCACCGCGGGAACTGCGCGGCCACCAGCCGGCTCACCAGCTCCGCGTCCACGTCGACCTCGTCCGGCCGCATCCTCACAGCACACATGCGCCACATTCCACGTGCCCGACACCCCGGCCGTCCAACGGATTTGGGGCCCGGCCGGTCGCAACGGGCCGCTGCCTCCCCGCGCCCCGGCCCACGCGGACGGGACAGAACCGCCGTTCGGCGCGCGGGGGGCCAGACGGGTGGATAGCGTGAGGGAACGGACGTCCACCTCTGCGGAAGGGCCGCCGCCATGGCCGTGCAACCCGAGGGAGCCCCCTGCTGGGCCGACGCGATGTTCAGCGACGTCGAGGGGGCCAAGAGCTTCTACGGCGACGTCCTCGGCTGGACCTTCGGCGAGTCGTCGTCGGAGTACGGCAACTACACGCAGGCCTACGCCGACGGCAAGGCGGTCGCCGCCGTCGTCCCGCCGATGCCCGGTCAGGAGGGCCAGTCCCAGTGGTGCCTCTACCTCGCCTCCGCGGACGCGTCCGCCACCGCCGCGAAGATCCGTGAGCACGGCGGGGAACTGCTGATGGAGCCCATGCAGGTCGGCGAGTTCGGCAGCATGTGCCTGGCCCGCGAGCCCAGCGGCGCGGTCTTCGGCGTCTGGCAGGCGGGCACGCACGAGGGCTTCGAAACGATGGGCACACCCGGCGCCTACGCCTGGTGCGAGGTCTTCACCCGCGAGCCGGAGAAGGCCGACGCCTTCTTCTCCGCCGTCTTCGGCTACCGGCAGCACCGGCTGGAGGGCGAGGAGATGGACTTCCGCCTGTACGACCTCGGCGACCGCCCCCTCCTCGGCCGGCTGCGGATGACGGACGACTTCCCGCCCGAGGTCCCGTCCTACGTCAACGTCTACTTCACCGTCCCCGACTGCGACGACGCCGTCGCCAAGGCGACCAAGCTCGGCGCGGTCCTGCGGTCCAGCCCGATGACCACCCCGTTCGGCCGGTTCGCCGCCCTCACCGACCCGCAGGGCGCCGACCTCTCGGTGATCGACGTCGACACCACCGAGGGCGAGATGCCGACGACCACCGAGGTGTAGTCCAGGACCGGGCAGTCGGCCGACCATGGCATGATCGTGCGCATGCGTGAACGAGTGGTGGCCGCGTGCGACGGGGCTTCGAAGGGAAACCCGGGACCCGCGGCCTGGGCATGGGTGGTCTCCGACGACGCCGGGACCCCGGCCCGCTGGGAGGCCGGCCCGCTCGGCCGGGCCACCAACAACGTCGCCGAACTCACCGCGCTGGAAAAGCTGTTGGCGTCGACCGACCCAGGCGTGCCGCTCGAGGTCCGGATGGACTCGCAGTACGCCATGAAGGCCGTCACCACCTGGCTGCCCGGCTGGAAGCGCAACGGCTGGAAGACCTCCGCCGGCAAGCCGGTCGCCAACCAGGAACTCGTCGTCCGCATCGACGAACTGCTCGACGGCCGCTCGGTCGACTTCCGCTATGTGCCCGCCCACCAGGTGGACGGCGACCCGCTCAACGACTTCGCCGACCGGGCCGCCAGCCAGGCGGCGAGCGTCCAGCAGCCCGCGGGCAGCGACCTCGGCTCGCCCGAGCCGCCGCCCTCGCCCGACACCCCGCCGTCCGGCGGCGGCGCACGCCGCAAGGCCGCCGGGGGCAAGTCGCCCCGGCGGCCCGGCGGTTCGTCCGCCCGCACCATCAAGGCCAAGTTCCCCGGCCGTTGCGTGTGCGGGCGTTCCTATGCGGCGGGGGAGCCGATCGCCAAGAACGATCAGGGCTGGGGCCACCCGGAGTGCCGTACCGCTGCCGCGGACTGAGCACGCCGGGTGGGCGCCGCGGCGTCGGTCAGGTGACCACGCCGCGCCAGCCGCCCGACTCGCGGCCGCGCTCCTCGATGTACTCCTTGAAGCGCGACAGGTCGCCCTTCGTCTGCCGCTTGACGAAGCCGAGCTTGTCGCCGACGGTCTCGGCGAGACCATGCGGCTCGAAGTCCAGCTGGAGCATCACCTTGGTGTGCTCGTCGTCGAGGCGGTGGAAGGTCACCACGCCGGCCTGCCGGGTCTCCCCGGAGACCGTCGTCCAGGCGACCCGCTCGTCCGGGATCTGTTCGGTGATCTCGGCGTCGAACTCGCGATGCACACCGTTCACCTCCGTGACCCAGTGCGTGAGCGTGTCGGTGCGCTGTTCGACGCGCTCCACCCCGCTCATGAACTCGGGGAACGACTCGAACTGCGTCCACTGGTTGTAGGCCGTGTGCACGGGCACGCCGACCTCGATGGATTCCTCGACCTGCGTCACGGTCGTCTCCTCCTTGGCTCTCTTCGGGTACGTGTCGCCCGGGTACCCGGGGCCTCCCGGGCGAACCACCCTTTTGATCATTCGACGGCCTGGACGGTCGGCTCGCCCGGTCAGTCGGTGTCGAACGTGTAGTGCCGGGTGTGGTCGAGGAGGTCCGCCGGGGTGGTGTCGTTCCACGGCTTCATCGTCTCGTCGAGGTCGACGACGTTCGGCGTGCCCGCGGCCGGGACGTACGCGGAGCCCGGGTGCCGGCGCTGCCACTCGGCCCACAGCTTGTCGATGTAGGCGTGGTGCAGCCAGAACACCGGGTCGTTGGGGGAGACCCCGGTCGCCATCTGCCCGCCCACCCAGACATGGACCCGGTTGTGCAGGTTCACGCCCCGCCACCCCTCCAGGTGGTTGCGGAAGCCGTCCGAGGCGCTGTTCCACGGCGCCATGTCGTACGTCGACATCGCGAGCACCGAGTCCACCTCGGCCCGGGTGGGCAGCCCGCGTCCGGTCGCCCCCAGCGCGCGCCGCAGGAACGTGCGGCCGTCCACGCGCACCGTGATGGGCCAGTTGCCGGTGGACGCGGCGAACGGCCCGTCCATCACCCGGCCGTCGGCGCTGCGGCCGGTGCCGCCGAGGAAGTCCGGCGCCCACAGCGAGGCGCGCACCGTGCGGTCGACGGACCAGTCCCAGTAGGGCAGGTTCACCGAGGAGTCGACCGCCTGGAGCGCCCGCTCGAACTCCAGCAGGAATCTGCGGTGCCACGGCAGGAACGACGGCGAACGGTGGCCGGTGCGTTCGCCGTTGTCGGTGTCGCCGAGGATGAAGGCGTTGTGCGTGGTGACGAACGCGTCGTAGCGGCCGCTGCGCTTGAGCTCGATGACGGCGGCGACGAAACGGCGCTTCTCGTCGGCGGTGAGGGACGCCTGGTTCTTGCGGACGGTCATGTGCGGATGCTCCAGGTGTGCGGGAGGGACGGTCAGTTGGCGGGGAACGGCAGGAGCGTGGCGCCGCGCAGTTCGTCCACGGCGGCACGGGCGGCGGCGCGGGGGGTGGCCACCGGGTCGTAATGGCTGACGACGCTGATCCAGGTGCCGTCGGCGTTGCGCATCAGGTGCAACTCGACGCCGTCGACGAACACGGCGTATCCGGCGCCGTGGTGGCCTCCGCCGTGATCGCCGCCGCCGTGGTTCCCGCCGTCGTGGTTCCCGCCGTCGTGGTGGCCGCCTCCGGTCGTCGAACGGCCCTGTATCCGGCGGCCCTTGTAGACCTCGTCGAAGGGGGCGGGGGTGGCGGCGGCGGAACCGGCGGCACGGGGCCGGCCGCCGGCGTGGGCGGAGTGGGCCGAGTGGGCGGAGTGCGCCGGGTCGGCGGTGTGGTGGTCGCCCGTCCTGGCGGCGGCGGTGGCCACGGTCTGGACGCCGGCGGTCGCGGCGAGGGCGGCCACGGCGGTGAGCGCGCGACGACGGTTGATTTCCGGCATGCGGGACCTCCTGGGGTGGGTTCGGTGGACGACCCCGCATGCCTATCGGCCGGTCCGAGAGCCGGAGAAATCGCTTCGGAGGGGTTGGCTGTGATCAGGACAATCAATCACATGTCGTGCAATGTTGAATGAAGATGATCTTGCCGCCGAGATGGCACGGCAGGGGTGGAAGAGGCAATTCCTTTCCGTACGAGCCACCCTTTCGGGGGACTTTTGGCGCACGGCTGCACCGGCGGTGGTGTGGCTCACGTGGGAAAAGTGACGGAATCCGGCACCCGGGCCGTCCGAGGCACTCCCCGACCGTTGCTACCCTGCGTCGTCAACTGACCGCGTCCGGTAATACCTAGGGGTGTGCGTGAAGGTCGCCTGTGTCGGCGGCGGGCCCGCCGGCCTGTATCTCTCGATCCTGCTCAAGCGGCAGGACCCGTCCCACGACATCACCGTCTACGAACGCAACCCGGAGGGCTCCACCTACGGCTGGGGCGTCACCTACTGGCGAGCGCTCCTGGACCAACTGCACGCGCACGACCCGGAGTCGGCGCGCGCCGTCGAGGAGAGCTCCGTCCGCTGGGACCAAGGCATCGCTCATGTACGGGAGTTGTCGACCCGTCAGCCCGGCGACGCGGGCCACGGCATCGGCCGGCACCGGCTGCTGGAGATCCTCGCCGACCGCGCCCGAACGCTGGGCGTACGGCTGGAGTTCGAGCACGAGATCACGGCGGAGGACATCCCGGACGCCGACCTGGTCGTGGCGGCCGACGGCGTCCACAGCGCGCTGCGCTCCCCGCACGCCGGGCATTTCGGCACCGAGCTCAAGCCCGGCCGCAATCCCTACGTCTGGCTCGGCACCACCAAGGTCTTCGACTCCTTCACCTTCGCCTTCGTCGAGACCGACCACGGCTGGATCTGGTGCTACGGCTACCCGTTCAGCGCCGAGCAGAGCACCGTCGTCATCGAGTGCGGCCCCGAGACCCTGGCCGGACTCGGCCTGGACCGGGCCACCGGTCCCGAAGGGGCCGGCGTGACCGGCAGCGCCGCCGAGGCCGACGGGCTCGCCCGGCTGGAGCAGCTCTTCGCGCACATCCTCGACGGCCACCGGCTGGTGGGCCGCGCCGCCGCCGACGGCAGCACCTCCTGGCTGACCTTCCGCACCCTCACCAACCGCACCTGGCACCGCGGCAACCTGGTCCTGCTCGGCGACGCCGCCCACACCACCCACTACTCCATCGGCGCCGGCACCACCCTCGCCCTGGAGGACGCCTTCGCGCTGGCCGACGCCCTGCGCGAGGGCCCCGACCTCCCGCAGGCCCTCCTGCGCTACGAGCGGGGACGCCAGTCGGAGCTGCTCTCCCTCCAGAGCGCGGCCCGCTACAGCGCCCAGTGGTACGAGAACCTCACCCGCTACATCCACCTCCCCCCGGAGCGGATGTTCGCCCTGCTCGGCCAGCGTCACTCACCCCTGCTGCCCTACGTCCCGCCCCAGCTGTACTACCGGCTCGACCGGGCCGCGGGGCAGATGGAGGCGCTGCGCCGGTTCAAGCGCTGGCTCGGCCCGAAGCTCGCCCGGACGGCGCACGCCCGGGAGCTGACCTCCCGCAAGTAGCCCCCGGCGGGTCCGCGAGGGGGTGCGGCGGGTGACAGACTGACGCCATGGACGAGCGCGAATTCGGTAGGTCTGGTCAGCACGCATCCGTCGTAGGTCTCGGCACCTGGCAGCTCGGCGCCGACTGGGGAGACGTCGACGACAAGGAGGCCCTCACGGTCCTGGAGGCGGCGGCCGAATCGGGGGTCACCTTCTTCGACACCGCCGACGTCTACGGCGACGGGCGCAGCGAGCAGACCATCGCCGCCTTCCTGAGCGGCCGGCCCGATCTGCACGTGCTGGTCGCCACCAAGATGGGCCGCCGCGTCGAACAGATCCCCCAGAACTACGTCCTGGACAACTTCCGCGCCTGGAACGACCGCTCCCGCCGCAACCTCGGCGTCGACCGTATCGACCTGGTGCAGCTGCACTGCCCGCCCAGCCCCGTCTACTCCTCCGACGAGGTCTTCGACGCGCTCGACACCCTGGTCGCGGAGGAGCGCATCGCCCGCTACGGCGTCAGCGTGGAGACCTGCGCCGAGGCTCTCACCGCGATCGCCCGCCCCGGCGTGGCCAGCGTGCAGATCATCCTGAACCCGTTCCGGATGAAGCCTCTGTACGAGGTGCTTCCCGCGGCCCGGGAGGCCGGCGTCGGCGTCATCGCGCGCGTCCCGCTCGCCTCCGGGCTGCTGTCCGGCAAGTACACCGAGGCCACCGTCTTCCCGGAGAACGACCACCGCACCTACAACCGGCACGGCGAGGCTTTCGACCAGGGCGAGACCTTCTCCGGCGTGGACTACGCGACCGGCGTGCGGGCCGCCGCCGAGTTCGCCGCCCTCGCCCCCGACGGGTGCACCCCGGCCCAGCTGGCCCTGCGCTGGATCATTCAGCAGCCCGGCGTGACCACCGTGATCCCGGGCGCCCGCTCGCCCGAGCAGGCCCGCGCCAACGCGGCCGCCGCCAAGCTGCCCGACCTCCCTGGGGAGACCCTCGCGGCGGTCAGGGAACTGTACGAACGGCGCATCAAGCAGCAGGTCGAAGGGCGCTGGTAGCCGGACCGCGCAAAAGCCGGTCGGCAGGAAACGCCGATCAGTGGGTACTCGCCGGGGAGGAGACCGAACGGTCATACGAACTGGGGAGGATCAGGTGACGGACACCGCAGCCGGGGTCGAGCGGCGCAGAGGGCGCGACGAGACCGAGGAGGAGAGAGCGGACCGGATGTGGGGGGAGCTGATCCAGGAGGTCCGGGTCGCCCAGACGGGCGTGCAGATCCTCTTCGGTTTCCTGCTCACCGTCGTGTTCACACCGCGCTACGCGGACCTGGCGGACGTCGACAAGGCCATCTACATCGTGACGGTCGTCCTGGGGGCCTGTGCCACCGGCGCCCTGATAGGCCCGGTGTCGCTGCACCGGCTCGTCTCCGGGCGCCGGGTGAAGCCGCAGGCCGTCACCTGGGCCTCCAGGATGACCTTCATCGGTCTGATCCTCCTGCTCGCCACCATGACCTCGGCCCTGCTGCTGGTCCTGCGGGTGGCGACCCACGACGACTTCGTGCCCTACCTCGTCACCGCCGTGGTCCTCTGGTACCTGCTGTTCTGGTTCGGGGTGCCGCTGTGGACGCGTCGCCGCTACACCTCGCGGTGACGCCCCGCACCGGCGCTCTCACTCCCGAGGGCCACGGGTCCCGCGCAGGGCCGTGAGGCAGCTGCCGATCGCCTGCTGGAGCTCCTCCAACTGCTGGACCATGTCGTCCTCGTAGAAGTCCTGCGCGTCGTCGAAGGTCAGCTCCTCGAACGCCTTCGTCGCCTTCTGGAGGCTGCTGTAGAACTTCGTGCGGCGCTCCCGCACCCGTAGTTCCGGGTCGGCCTCCACGGCTTCCACGACCAGGCCCTTGAGCGTGCCGTAGGCCTCGGTGGCCCACTCGGCGGCGTCCTCGCCCTCGTCCAGCTCGTCGATCAGCGACAGATGCCGTTCGGCCTCCTCGCGCAGCTCGACGGGGGCGTCGACGGTCTGCCCGGCCGGGGTCTTGATCAGGCCCGACTCGGCGATCTGGCGGACGTAGCCGATGCGGTCGGCGGAGCGGCTCTCGCTGGCGACGGCCTTCTTCAGGTCGTCGGTGCGCACGACGTCGCGGGCCAGCTCGGTCTGGAGCTCCGGGTCCTCCCGGAGCCGGTCCAGGAGGGCGGCGCGGGCCGCTCGGGCGGTGCAGGGGTCGGCGAGGATCGCGGCGCGCAGGGCGGTGGGGTTCTCCGCGACCTCCAGCGCCTTGGTGGGGCGGATCCCCTCGGCCTCGGCGGCCTCGGCGATCGCCGTGCCGCGCTCGGAGCCGGCGCTGGAGCGGGCCACGTAGTACGCCGACCACACGTCGGCGTCCGGGAGTTCGACCTCCTGGCCGGGGGCCAGCTCCTCGAAGTGCGGGACGAGACCGTCGTCGGCGGCGCGGTCCCAGGCCTTGTAGTAGCGCATCACGCGCTCGGGGGAGCAGTCGGCCAGCTCGGCGAACTCCTTCGCCGACACCTTGGGCGTCTCGCCCGCGATCTGCCCGCCGGGCCGGACACTGCGCGCCACCTTCAGCCCGAAGGCCCAGCCGCCGGTCCGCGCGTACGCGCCGAACTCCCGCGCGTCACGCGCCACCAGCTCGGACGCGGGCGCGTCGCTCGGGCTCTCGATCGCCAGGGTCACGGGCGCATCTCCTCGCAGGCTGCCGGAACGCACGACGCGGAACACGAACGCGCGGACCGGCAGCCTACCGGGATCCGGACCCGGCCCCGGCGGACGCCGACGCCACCCCGGCGACGCCGACGACATCCCGGCGGACGCCACCGACGCTCCGGCGACGCCGACGACATCCCGGCGGACGCCACCGACGCTCCGGCGACGCCGATGACATCCCGGCGGACGCCACCGACGCTCCGGCGACGCCGACGACACCCCGGCGGAAGCTGCCGACGCCTCGGCGGAAGCCGAAGACGCCCCGGCGGAAGCTGCCAACGCCCCGGCCGGAAGCTGCCGACGCGCCGGCCATCGCCGGCGACGCCCCGGCCGGTGTCAGTGACGTCAGCCGAAGGCGTTCCGCAGCGCCGGCAGCAGCGTCTTCTCCGACCAGTCCAGGTACGCCGGCTGTGAGTCACCGCCGATCTGCACCAGGGCGACCTCGGTGAACCCGGCCTCCGCGTACGGGCGTACGGCCTCGACGAAGGCCTCCGGGTCGTCGCCGCAGGGGATCGCGGCGGCGACGTCGTCGGGCCGTACGAACTGGGTCGCCGACTCGAAGGAATCCGGGTGCGGCAGCTCGGAGTTGACCTTCCAGCCGCTGCCGAACCAGCGGAACTGCGAGTGCGCCCGCTTCACCGCCGTGTCCCGGTCGGGGTCGTAGCAGACCGGCAGCTGGCCCACGCGCGCCTTGCCCGTGCCGCCGTGCCGGTCGAACGCCTCCAGCAGACCGGCCTTGGGCTCCGTCGCGATCACCAGGTCGCCGAGCCGGCCGGCGAGCCGGCACGACTGCTCACCGGAGACCGCGATGCCGATCTCCGGCGGCTTCTCGGGGAGGTCCCACAGCCGCGCCGACTCCACGTCGAAATGCGTGCCGTGCCGGGTGACGTGCCCGCCCTCGAACAGCGCGCGGATGATGTCCACGGCCTCCTCGAGCATCTCGTGCCGCACGTCCACGGAGGGCCAACCGCCGCCCACCACATGCTCGTTGAGGTTCTCCCCGGAGCCCAGGCCCAGCCGGAAGCGGCCCTCGGCCAGCAGTTGGAGGGTCGCCGCCTTCTGCGCCACGACCGCCGGGTGGTAGCGGACGGTGGGACACGTCACGTACGTCATCAGCGGAATGCGCGACGTCGCCTGCGCGGCGGCGCCCAGCACGCTCCACGCGTACGGCGCGTGGCCCTGGGACCGCAGCCACGGGAAGTAGTGGTCCGACGTCACCGAGAAGTCGAACCCGACCTCCTCGGCGCGCACCACGTGGTCGACCAGCTCACGCGGGCCGGCCTGTTCGGTCATCATCGTGTATCCGATTCGCACCATGCGCCCCGAGTCCCCGGGGGACGGGGGAGGAAACGGGCCGTTCGGATCACGCCGCGGACGCGGGCGGGCTCAGGCCGGCGTGCCCCGGAAGGTCTTCAGGAACGCGGCGAGGGCCTGCTGGTTCCCGCTCTTCCGCCAGTCCGCGGCGGGCGTCGTCCAGCGCAGCGAGAAGCCGCTGTGGTCGCCGATGAGGAAGCCTCGCCCGAACGTGCGCACCTGCTCGCCGTCGACGTCCACGACCCACTCCATGTCGGCCGCCTTGTAGCCCTGGTACGTCGTCGCCTCGATGGCGCCGAGGCGCCGGAAGCCGGCCTTCTTGCGCAGGTCGGGCTCGACGGTTTCGCGCCACACGGCCACCGGGTCCGGGCCCAGCACCTCGCTGTAGGTCACCGCGAGGGTGCGCGGATCGCCCGCCGCGCCGAAGGTGACGCGGTAGGCGAGGTCGGAGGAGCGCGAGGTGTCCACCCGCTTGAAGTTCTTCGGGAGCGCGACCGAGAAGCCCTCGGGGGCGCGGTAGACGGCGAACCCGGCCGGCAGGGCGCCGGCGGAGGCGCTCGGCGACGGCGACGGCTTCGGCGAGGTCGCCGGCGGCGACGCGGGGGCGGACGTCGTCGGGGCGACGGTCTCGGCCGGCGGCGCCGACGGGGCGCCGGAGCCTCTGCCGCCCAGGTCGTCGCCGGGCGGCGGCGGGGACGCGCTGGGCTGGGTCTGCGCGCCGGTGGCCGCCGTGTCGTCGGTGCCGGGCAGCCGTCCGGTCGCGGCGAGCGCGGCCACCGCCACGGCGACGACGGCCAGCGCCGTCCCCGCCGCCACCGTGCGCCCGCTCCAGCGCGGGCCGGCGAGCCGGGCGAACCCGGGTGCGCGCGGCGTGGGCTCCTCGAGCATCGGCGCGTGCGGGTCCTCGTCGAGGACGCGGGCCAGGGTCTGGCGCACCACCGGCCGGGTCAGGCGTTCCCGGGAGTCCTTGCGCAGCAGCCCCTGCACGGTCGGCCCCAGCGGCCCGGCCCGCAGCGGGGTGCGCAGCGGCAGCCGGTCCACGCCCTTCAGCGTGGTCTCCGGCCGGTCCCGGTCCCGGTACGGCGGCCGTCCCTCGACCATCGTGTAGAGGATCGCGCCCAGCGCCCACAGGTCGGCCGCCGGGCCGATGCGCTCGTCCCGCGCCTGCTCCGGGGAGGCGTACGCAGGCGCGGCCACCCGGGGGACGAGCGTGGCGCCGGCGAGGCCGAACCCGGTGACGACGACCGGTCCGCGCGCCCGCACGTAGATCTGGCCGGGGCTGAGCTCGCCGTGGGTGATGCCCTCGCCGTGCGCGGCCTCCAGCACGTCGAGCAGCTCCAGCCCGATCGCGGCGGCCCTGGTCGTGCGGAAGGCGCCCTTCTGTTCGAGGAGCTGGCCGAGCGGCAGTCCGTCGATCCACTCGGTGACGGTCCACAGGGCGCCGTCCTCCACGACGGCGTCGAGGACCGTGGCGACCCGGCCGGGACACAGCCCGGCCATCGTCTCCGACATGCGCAGCACGCGGTCGGCGATCTGGAGCGAGTCCTCCGGGCCGAGGCCCTCGGGCAGTCCGATGCGCGTGACCAGGCACGGCCGGGGGCCTGCCGGGTCCTCGACGAACTCCCCGTACCAGCCGACGCGGTTCGTCTCGCGGTGGACGACGTCGAGGAGCCGGTACCGCCCGGCGATCAACTCGTTCCTGGAGACGTGCGCCTTGACCATGGTCATCCTTCGCTGAGCCGCCGGAGTTCCCTTTCCCAGTGGTACGGCGGCCGAGAGGTGATGTGTTCAAGACGGCCGCAACTCCGGTGCGATTCCTGTCTTTCATTCAAAAACGCCGAGCATATGTGCGACGAAATGAAATTACTTCGGGCCGTCCAGGGGTGTAACCAGCGGTAAACAGTTGTGCGGCGTCTCAGGGGGCGTCTCGTGCGCGTCTCGTCCGGCGTCTCCGGAAACGTCCTCCGCCGTGCCCGGCGCATTGCACGACGGAGGCCCCTCGAAGGCTTTTCTTTCTCAGCGCAGCCCGAACCGCTCGACCCAGGACGAGATGTCCCCGGTCGACGCATTGCCCCCGCACACCACCAATCCGATCCGCGCGCCGTCCCCCACCCGCTCCACCACCCGCCGGGCCGCCGGCAGCAGGCACCCGGCGGCCGGCTCGGTCCACGCCTTGGCGTGCTCGGCGAACTCCACCGAGCCCCGCACCGCCTCCCGGTCCGGCACCACCAGCACCTCGTCCACCAGCGCCGCGACATGGTCGTACGTCAGCTGCGAGACGGCCGGCGCGCTCAGCGTGGACACCACGGACGACAGCTCCACCGGCACCGGACCGCCCGCCGCCAGCGCCCGGGACATCGCCTCCGCGCCCTCGGTCTCCACGCCCCAGACCCGCACCCCCGGCCGACGGGCCCGCAGAGCCGCCGCGACCCCGGAGATCAGCCCGCCGCCCCCGACGCTCACCACGACGTCGGTCAGCTCGTCCGCGTCCTCGTCGAGCTCCAGCCCGACCGTGCCCTGACCGGCGACGACCGCCGGATCGTCGAACGGGTGGACGAGCGTGAGACCGTCCTCCCGCAGCCGGTCCACCAGCGCGAACGCCTCCGCCATCCCGTCCGTCAGCCGCACCGACGCGCCCGCCTCCTCGACGATCGCGACGGAACGCGCCGGCGCCGAGCGCGGCATCACCACCGTGGCCTTCACATCCAGCGCGGCGGACATGACCGCCACCGCGATCCCGTGGTTGCCGCCGCTGACGGCCACCACCCCGGCCGCCCGCTCGGCCCGGCCCAGCGACAGCAGCTTCGCCGTCGCCCCGCGCGCCTTGAAGGACCCGGTGCGCTGCAACGACTCCAGTTTCACGGTCACGGGGACGCCGAGCAGCGCGGTCAGCCCGGGGCTCGCAAGGGTCGGGGTGCGCACCACGTGCCCCGCGATGCGCTCCGCCGTGGCTTCGATGTCCGAGACACCGAGGATGCCGATCAAGACGATCACCTTCCTGATGCGCACGGTTCCGTGCGCCCGCCACGCAGCCTTTCGCGCGGTGACGGACCAGGTCAACAGCGGTCGGCAGCGAGCCGGGACCGGGGCCGGGGACGGGGTCGGGGCCGCCGGGCGCGCGCCGGGGCACCGCGGGATCCGGCCCCGGGGGCGGTCACAGGTCCCGCCGCACCAGGAAGTCCAGCAGCGACCGCAGTTCGTCCACCGCCGGTGCCCGCAGCGGCGCGCCGGCGAGCGCGGCCCGCACGGCGGCCGTCTGCCGTCGCGCCTCGGCGAGCGCCGCCGCACGGCCGCCCGCCTCCTCCACCAGCGCCGCCGCCTCGGCGGGATCGCCGTCCGACTCCAGCAGCACGGCCAGCCGGCGCGCCGCGGGCCCCGGCGACGCCAGCGCGGCCAGCACCGGGAACGTCTTCTTGCCCTCCCGCAGATCGCCGTGGACGGGCTTGCCGGTGACGGCCGGGTCGCCCCAGATGCCGAGCATGTCGTCGACGACCTGGAAGGCGACGCCGAGATGCCGTCCGGCCCTCTCCAGCGCCGTCACCGCAGACTGCGGCGCGCCGCCGAGCACCGCGCCCAGCGCCGCCGCGCAGCCCAGCAGCGCGCCCGTCTTGCCCTCCGCCATCGCCCGGTACGCGGCCGGCCGCACCCGCTCCGGACCCGACCAGGGGCGCGCGGCGAACAGCAGGTCGTCGGCCTGCCCGCGCACCAGCTCGGTGAGCGCCCCCGACAGCAGCCGCACGCCGGGCGCGCCGCCCGGAGCCTCGGCCAGCGTCTCGACGGCCAGGGCGAACAGGCCGTCGCCCGCGAGCACCGCCGGGCCCGTGCCGTAGGCCTTCCAGACGGTGGGGCGGCGGCGCCGGGTCGGGTCGCCGTCCATGATGTCGTCGTGGAGCAGCGAGAAGGTGTGCACGAGCTCCACCGCGACCGCCGCCGCGACCCCGGCCCGCGCGGGCGCGCCCGCCGCCTCCGCGCCGAGCACCGCCAGCGCCTGCCGCAGCCCCTTCCCGCCGGACCCGGCGGCGGGCGCCCCGCCGACCTCGCACCAGCCCAGGGAGTACGCCGCCATCTCGCCCACCCACGGATGCAGCCGCCCGACGGCCTCGGCCAGCGCGGGACGCACCAGCACCCGGCACCGGTCGAGCACCAGCGGCGGCGAAGCGCACGCGGCGGACGCGCCCGGGTCGATGACGGCGGAGGACGACGCCGTCACCGCGCCCCCTCCAGAGCGGCGGCACCGGCAGGGGAGCTGCCGGCGGTCGGCGAGCCGGTGTCCGTCCCGAGGCCCAGTTCCTCGTGTGCCTGGGCCACCATCCGGCGGGCGTGCCGCAGGCCTATCCGCTCCAGCCTGTCCGCCAGGTCGGCCAGTTCCGTCGCCGTCTCGGTCCGGTCGCGGCCCAGGCGAGCCAGGGACTTGGCGAGGCCGAGGCGGGCGAGCGCCTCCCCGCGCGGCTCGCTCATCGCGCCGAACTCCTCGAGCGCCAGCTCGTACAGGTTCCGCGCCTGCGCGTAACGGCCCGCCCGGTACAGGACGTTGCCCCGCATCTTGTGGTTGTAGGCCAGCGCGCTGGACAGGTTCATCGCCCGGCACGTCGTCTCCGCCTCCGACAGCAGGGCGAGGGCCCGCTCGACGTCGCCGTCGCGCTCGGAGACGATGTCGGCCAGCCCGCGCAGCGCCCACGCGTGCCCGCGCCGGTCGTCCGCGCGCCCCGCGATCTCGGCGGCCTCCTCGAACAGGGCGTACGCGGTGTCGTACGCGCCGGAGTTGCGGTGCATCTGCGCGATGCCCTCCAGCGCCCACACCGTGTGCCGTGCCTCGCCCCGCCTGCGGGCCTCGGCGAGCAACTGCTCGTGCAGCCTGCCGACCGCCTCGTAGTCGCCCTGGATCCGGCCGGTCTCCGCGAGCCCGGCCAGCGAGTAGCCCCGTACGACGACGTCCCCGCCGCGCTCGCCGAGTTCCGCCGCGAGCGCCAGCAGCCGCCGGGCCAGTGCGAACGAGCCGCGCTGGCGGGCCAGGGTGCCGCCGCTCCACAGCGCCCAGGCCATCGCCGCGACGTCCTCGGCGTACCGGGCGGCGCGGTAGCTCGCCTTCCAGGCCCGGTCCGCCTCTCCCACCTGGCCGAGCCTGCGGTGCGCCTCGGCCACCGCGAGCCCGGAGCGGGCCGCCTCGGCGTGCTTCCCGGCCCGCCGGGCCGCCTCCAACTGCTCGGCGCCGGCGGCCAGTACGTCCACCAGGGAGGAGTTCACGGACAGAGTGGTCAGCGCGCCCTGGTACTCCGGGGCGAAGGCTTTGCCGTACATCAGGTCCTTTCGGACACCATGTATACGCTCTGTGTATACATGGTGTGTATAGCACGCCGGACCCCGGCCCCGGTCCGCGAGCGGAGGGGGCGGGGGGCGTGGTGATCCGCTGTCGTCGGTCAAGACGCACGCCCGGGGAACAGGGTTGCCTGCGAGGCGTAGATCACCCACCGGAGTCGACGGGCCGTCAGACGCCGTGCGGCTCCGGCCTGTCCTCGGCCCGCTCGTTGGGCACCGCGGAGCCCCTGCGGACGCCGCTCTTGCCCGCGCTCGTCCCCGCGGACTTGCCGCAGAACGCGGACTCCAGCGTGCGCAGCATCGTGTTGTGGACGCGCGAGCTGTTGGAGGCGTTGGCCAGCGCGGCCAGGCTGCGGCGGCCGTCCAGGGTGGTGAACGCGTACGTGTAGTAGCCCTGCACGGCGCCCGTGTGCCCGTACACCGACACCCCGCACGACAGGTCGCGCCGCCGCAGCCCCAGGCCGTAGGCCTGCTTCGCGCCCGCCGGCGACCACCGCCGCATCTGCGTCAGCGCCGCCGCCGAGGTCAGCCGGCCGCGTTGCAGCGCCGACAGGAACGTCGTCAGGTCCCGGCTGCTGGAGATGAGCGCGCCCGCGCTCTGCGCCCAGGACGCCGTCTGCCGGGTCGCGTCGACCAGGGCGGTGGCGGGCGCGTCGGGGGTGAGATACCCGCGCGTGTGCACGCCCGGGATGCCGGTGCCGGGGTGCACGTAGAAGGTGTCGCGCAGCTTCAGCGGCTTGATGATCCGGTTCTGGTACGCCGTGCCCACGGGACGCCCGGTGAGCTTCTCGATGAGCAGCCCGGCGACCACGAAGTTGGTGTTCGAGTAGGAGTAGGGGCCGCCGGGCGCGGTCGTGCGGGGGCGGCGCAGCGAGCGGTCCAGGAGCTGACGGTAGGTGAACACCTTGGTGCGGACGGCCTCGAAGCCGGCCACGCTGCGGGCGAACAGGTCGGTGGAGTAGTCGTACAGACCGCTGCGGTGGCTCAGCACGTGCCGGACCGTGATCCGGTCGTCGGGAAGGAGCTTCGGCAGATAGCGGTTGACCGGCGCGTCGAGGACGAGCTTGCGCTCGTCGACGAGTTGCAACAGCACCACGGCCGAGAACACCTTGGTGACACTGCCGATGCGGAACCGGTCGCCGGGGGCGAGAGCGCGGCCCGTCTTCCGGTCGGAGACGCCCACGGCGAGCCGGTGCACCGTCCCGTGGTCGTCGAGCAGCGCCGTCGCCCCGGGCGCGCCCTGGCTCACCGCCGTGCGCAGGACGCCCCGCAGCCCGGTGAGGTCGGGCCTCGGCGGCGCGGCCTGTGCGGGGAACGCCAGGAGGGGGACCAGGGTGGCCCCCAGTGTCGCGCCCAGCGCCGTCCTTCTCCACTTTCCGAACACCCCGAGCGTCATGCTTCCGTCCCGTCACATCTCCGCAGTCGAAGCGCAGTTGGTGACGGTGACGTCACCGCGCGTGGTCGGCTCAGTATGTGCGCGGGGAAGGCCGAAAGCGATCATTTGGGCGCGCACCATGTACGCGCCCGGTACCCGGAGACGCGAAAGTCGCCGCACCGCCGGCCCCGTGCGGGGGTCGGCGACGCGGCGACCGTGGATTCAGCGGTGCGGCGACCGCCAGGTCAGCGGTGCAGCGACCGCGCCCAGTCCGACGGCACCCGGTCCGCCGGGCCCGGCGCCGGCTGGTCCTCCGGGCGGCTGACCGGCGGGGTCAGCTCGGGGCCGGAGTCGAACAGCTCGTCGGCGGAGTAGTCCCAGAACCACTTCTCGCCCGGCTCGAAGCTGCGCACCAGGGGGTGCCCGGTGGCCTTCCAGTGGGCGGTGGCGTGCTGGGCGGGGGAGGAGTCGCAGCAGCCGACGTGGCCGCACTGCGCGCACCGCCGCAGATGGAACCACCAGCCGCCCGCCGCGTCGCACTCGACGCAGCCGGCGCCGCTCGGCGGGACGTTCGGGTCGATGGCGTTGGTGTCGCTCATACGGGTTCCTCCGCGGGTGCGCTCTCCTCAGTGGTCCCGGCCTCCTCGGGGTCCGGCGCCGTCAGCGGCAGCAGGACCTGGAAGCGGGTGTCGCCCGGCGCCGACTCGACATGGATGCCGCCGTGGTGCTTGTTGACGACGATCCGCCAGGAGATGTCCAGCCCGAGCCCCGTGCCCTCGCCCACCGGCTTGGTGGTGAAGAAGGGGTCGAAGATACGGTCCCGGACGTCCGCGGGGATGCCGGGCCCCGTGTCGCGGAACTCCACCAGCAGCCGTTCCCCGTCCCGCGCCGTCCGCACGGTCAACGTGCCTTCCCCGCCCGTGCTGTTGATGGCGAAGACGGCGTTGTCGACGAGGTTCGTCCACACCTGGTTGAGCTCCGCCGGATACGCCGGCACCTTCGGCGCCGTACGGTCGTAGTCCTTGACGACCTCGATGCGCCGGCCGATCTTCCCGGACAGCATCAGCAGCGTGCTGTCGAGGAGTTCATGGACGTCGACGACCCGGTACGGGGCCCGGTCGAGCTGCGAGTACTGCTTGGCGGCGTCCACCAGATGGGAGATACGGGTGGTGGAGTCGTCGATCTCGTCCATCAACAGCTCGGTCTCGACGGTGTAGTTGAGCCATCCGATCGCGCCCGGCAGGATCTCGGCGTCCACCGCCCCCGCGACCTGCTCCAGCCAGTCCACGTCGAGCCCCGCCTGCACGAACGTCGGCGCGATCCGCCAGCCCTCCGGGATGCCGTGGTCGTCGAGCCAGTCGGTGAGCTCGTCCTCCCGGTCGGACGCCTCCAGCGGGCTCAACGCCGTCGACTTCGCGACGCGTTCGGCGGTGCGCTCCTGGATCTCGATCAGCTCGGCGATCGTCTCGCGGGAGTAGGCGCCCTGGGCGATCACGGCGAGCTTGTGCCGCATCTTCGCCACCCGCTCCCGCAGCGTCGCCGTGGCCCGGACCGCCGCCGCGGCCGGATTGTTCAGCTCGTGCGTCAGCCCCGCCGACAACGAGCCCAGGGCGAGCAGCCGTTCACGCTGCCCGACGGCCCGCTGCGTGTTCTTCGTGCCGAAGAAGAGCCCCTCCAGCAGGTGCGCGGCCATCGGGAACCACTCCCGCATGACGTCCGAGAACGACTGCGCGGGCAGCACGAAGAACCGCGTCGGCTCGGTCACCCGCATCGAGTTGTTGTAGACCTGCGGCACCCGGTCCCCGAGGTAGGCCTGCATGGCCCCGGAGTACACCCCGCGCTGCGAGGAGCGGATGACCTCGACGTCGTCCCCGCCGACCCGGCGGGACAACACCACCGTGCCCTCGATCATCACGTAGAAGCAGGTCGCCGGATCGCCCTCGGCGTACACCGGCCCGGCCTCGAACCGCTCCACGCGGCCCTCGCCGCACAGCCGCCCGAGCTGCTCGGCGGAGAGCTTCTCGAACAGGAACAGCGAGCTGATCTCCCCGGGGCTGCAGGGCATCAGCCGCCCGCTCACGACTGCTCCAGATACCGGTGGACGAGCATCACGGCCATGGCTCCCTCTCCGACGGCGGACGCGACCCGCTTCGCGGACTCCGCACGCGCGTCGCCCGCCACGAACACGCCCGGAACGCTGGTCTCCAGGTGGTACGGCGGCCGGTCCAGCTCCCAGCCCGCCGGCGGCCGCCCGTCCGGCGTGAGGTCCGGCCCGGCCAGGATGAACCCGCGCCGGTCGCGCAGCACCGTGCCGTCCAGCCAGTCCGTCAGCGGGGCCGCGCCGATGAACACGAACACCCACTGCGCGTCGACGAGTTCGGTCGCCCCGCTCTCCACGTCCCGCAGCGTCAGCTGCTCCAGATGACCGTCGCCGTGCGCGGCGTCCACCACCGTGCCGCAGCGCACCGAGATGTTCGGCGCCTCGCCGATCTGCTGGATCAGGTAGTGCGACATCGACGCCGACAGGTCCGGCCCGCGCACCAGCAGCGTCACCGACTTGGCGCCCCGCGAGAGGTACATCGCCGCCTGGCCCGCCGAGTTGGCGCCGCCCACGATGTACACGTCGTGCCCCTGGCAGGACGCCGCCTCGGTGAGCGCCGAACCGTAGAACACCCCGCAGCCCGTCAGGCCGTCCGTGCCGGGCGCCCGCAGCTGCCGGTAGGACACGCCGGTCGCCAGGATCACGCTGTGCGCGGCGATCGCCGAGCCGTCGGAGAACCGCACCACCCGCGCGGCCCCGTTCACCTCCAGACCCGTGACCTCGCGCGCGGTGAGGATCTCGGCGCCGAACTTGCCGGCCTGACGGCGGGCCCGGTCGGTGAGCTGGGCGCCGGACACGCCGTCGGGGAAGCCGAGGTAGTTCTCGATCCGCGAGCTCTGCCCGGCCTGCCCGCCGGTAGCCGACCGCTCCACCAGCACCGTCCGCAGCCCCTCCGAGGCCCCGTACACCGCCGCGCCGAGCCCGGCCGGTCCGCCGCCGATCACCACCAGGTCGTAGAACTCGGCCGTCGGCGTCGTCGCCAGGCCGACCCGCGCGGCCAGTTCCGGCGCGTCCGGCTCCACCAGCGGCGCGCCCTCCGGGGTGACCACCAGCGGCAACCGCTGCCCGTCCTGCCCGGCCGCGGCCAGCAGCCGCCGCCCCTCCGGCTCGTCGGAGGAGTACCAGCGGTAGGGCACCTGGTTGCGGGCCAGGAACTCCCGCACCTCGGAGGAGCGCGCCGACCAGCGGTGCCCGACCACCTTCGTGCTGGGCACCGGCCGGTGGTCGCTCGTCCGCCACGCCGCCAGCAGGTCGTCCAGGACCGGGTAGAGCTTCTCCTCCGGCGGGTCCCACGGCTTGAGCAGGTAGTGGTCGAGGTCGACGACGTTGATCGCGTCGATCGCCGCGTTGGTGTCGGCGTACGCGGTCAGCAGCACGCGCCGCGCGCCCGGGTACACGTCCAGCGCCTGTTCGAGGAACTCGATGCCGTTCATCTGCGGCATCCGGTAGTCGGCGAGGATCACGGCGACCGGGTCCCCGCGCAGCTTCAGCTCGCGCAGCGCCTCCAGCGCGGACTCGCCGGACTCCGCGCGCACGATCCGGTACGCGGCGCCGTAGCGACGCCGCAGGTCACGGGCGACGGCACGGGATACCCCCGGGTCGTCGTCCACGGTCAGGATGACGGTCCGCGCTGTTTCGGCGGCCTGTGCCATACGTCTCCACCCCGAGAGCGGTCAGGATCAGGGCCCCAGGCCCCAGCGGCACGGCGGGCCCCGCGCCGGCTCCCGCCATCGTATGTTCGATCGGCCGCGACCGCTGCGGGGCGGGGGGGACCGTGCGTCCCCGGTTCAGGACGGGGCACGCGTGAGCAAGGCGCCCGCTCCGCCGTCATGACGTGAAACGCGGTGGTGAAGACTGGACCTGACGGATCACACGAACCGATCACCTATGAACCGATCGCACAAGAACCGATCACACACGAACCAGGGAGGCACCGGGATGACGCGCCCGATCACGGCAGGGGTCGACGGGACCGACGAGAGTCTGGCGGCGCTCGCCTGGGCGGCGCGGGAGGCCGTCCGGCGCGATCTGGCGCTGCGGGTCGTGCACGCCTGGCGGTTCCAGCCGGACGCGGCGGCCGAGGTCGCGGACCGGGACGCGCAGGAGCAGTGGGTGCGGGCCTCCGTCGAGCAGGCCGTCGAGGAGGTCGCCGCACGGCACCCGCACCTGCCGGTGACCACCGACGTGCTGGAGGGCGACCCGGTCGACGCGCTCGCCGACGCCGTGACGGAGGCGGAGCTGCTGGTGCTGGGCTCGCGCGGGCACGGCCCGGTCGTCGGGTTCCTGCTCGGCTCGGTCGGCCAGCAGGTGATCGCCGAGGCCGCGCGGCCGGTCGTCCTGGTCCGCGCCGGGGACAAGCCCAGCGACGAGGTGGCCGGGCACGAGATCGTCGTCGGCCAGCAGGGCGCCCCCGAGGACAGCGCGCCCGCGCTGCGGTTCGCGTTCGAGACGGCCGCCGCCCGCGGCGCCTCGGTGCGCGCGGTCCGCGCCTGGACGCTGCCGCCGGTGTTCTCCTACAGCCCCGCCTCGCTCAAGCTCCTCGACGACGCCGGCGGTCTGGAGCCCTACGAGCGCAAGGCGCTCACCGACGCCCTCGCCCCGTGGCGGGAGCGGTTCCCCGACGTGCCCGTGGTGGAGCACGTGGAGATCGGCAGCGCGGGACAGGTGCTGCTGTCGGTGTCCGGGCGGGCCCAGCTGATGGTCGTCGGCCGCCGCGCCCGCCGCACCGCCGTCGGCGCCCGCATCGGCTCGGTCGCGCACGGCGTCCTGCACCACGCCGACTGCCCGGTCGCCGTCGTCCCGCACCGGTGACCCCTCACTCCGGCACGGTCGGCTCCAGCGTCTCGCGTGCCCGGGGCAGAATCCTGACGATGTAGTCCTCGACGACCGTGTCGAGCCCGATGTCGTGCTGCGCGCGCTCCGACAAGTACCAGCGGTGCTCCAGGAGTTCGTGGTAGATCTCCGCCGGGTCCATGGAGCCGCGCAGCTTGACCGGCACGGCCCGCACGGTCGGCCGGAACACGTCCCGCACCCAGCGGTGCGCCAGCACCTCGGGTCGGGCGGCGAGCGGGTCGCCGGGCGCGTAGTCGTCCTGGGTCGCCATCCAGCTCTCCAGGTCGTTCAGCAGACGCCGGGCCTGGTTCTCCTCGGTGTCCAGGCCGGTCAGCCGCAGCAGCTGCCGCTGGTGGTGCCCGGCGTCGACGACCTTCGGCACGAAGGTGACCGTGTCGCCGTTGGAGGAGTGCTCGATCTGCATCTCGGCGACGTCGAAGCCGAGCTCGTTGAGCCGGCGGATGCGGCGCTCGATGTAGTGGTACTTCCCGGCCGGATAGACGGAGGTGCGGGTCAGCTCCTCCCACAGGCCGTGGTAGCGGGCGCAGATCTCCATGCCGAACTCGATCGGGTCCACCGACGGGTGCAGCGCGCCCGACGCCTCCAGGTCGAGCAGCTCGCCGCTGATGTTCACCCGCGCCAGGTCGAGGTCGTAGTCGCGCTGCCCGGTGCTCAGCTGCGGGTGCAGATCGCCGGTCTCGGCGTCGACGAGGTAGGCGGCGTAGGCGCCCGCGTCCCGCCGGAACAGGGTGTTGGACAGCGAGCAGTCGCCCCACGCGAAGCCCGCGAGGTGCAGCCGCACCAGCAGCACGGCGAGCGCGTCCATCAGCCGGTGCATGGTCGCCGGCCGCATGGTCGTCTCGAACATCGACCGGTACGGCATCGAGCCGCCCAGATGCCGGGTCACGAGCACCGACTCCAGCGCCTCGCCGGAGCCGTCGGTGCGGCCGGTGACCACGGCGAGCGGGTCGACGGCCGGGATGCCGATCCGGTCGAGGTCGCGCAGCAGCTCGTACTCGCGCAGCGCCGGGCGCTCCGCCAGCTCCTTGACGGCGATCACCTCGTCGCCGGCGCGGGCGTAGCGCACCACGTGCCGGGAGATGCCGCGCGGCAGCGGCACGAGGACCTCTTCGGGCCACTCCTCCAGCGGCAGCTGCCAGGGCAGCTCCAGCAGGAGGGCCGGATGCTCCGGATTGGTGGCACTGATCTGCAAAGCCATGGCCTGACCTTAGAGTGCGAGTGCGAGTTCCCGGGCGCGGCGGGCCGCCTCCCGTACGGAGCCCTGGTGCAGCGGACCGTGGCCGGGCAGCAGCGAGTCGGCCGCCAGTTCCTCGATCACGTCCAGGGAGGCGACGGCGCGGGCCCGTTCGTGGTGGAACATCGCGGGCAGCAGCTGCGGCCCCTTCAGGCGGGAGGTCGCGTGCCCGCTGACGAGGGCGTCGCCCGAGACGACCGCGCCGGCCTCGGGGAGGTGGAACACGGCGTGGCCGTCGGTGTGGCCGGGGGTGTGCACGGGCACCGGCCGTCCGGGCAGGTCCAGCGGCCCGGACGCCGCCGGGAAGGGCTCGGGCGCGGAGACCGGGTGCTGCTCGGTGCCGCCGGAGCGCAGCGCGTGCACCATCCACGGCAGCACACCGGGGCGCCAGGCGTTGGCGAGCACCTTGCCGACGCTGACCTGCTGGAGGAACTCCCGCCGCGCGTGCGGGACTTCGGCCGGGTGGAGATAGACGGGGACGCCGTGCTCGGTGCGCAGGTGCTCGGCGGAGCCCAGGTGGTCGTTGTGGGCGTGGGTGATCAGCACGGCCGCGACCGCCCCCGGTGAACTGCCCACCTGCGCGAGGGAGTCGAGGAGCTGCGGGCGGTCGGCCGGGTAGCCGGTGTCGATGAGGGTGACGGCGTCCCCCTCGGTGAGGATCACCCAGTTGGTGTTGCTGCCGTGCACCAGGTAGGTGCCGTCCGCGACTTGCCGTACGTCTGCCCGCATGATCGTCCCGTGGGGTGAGGTCCGTGCTCGACGGGGGACAGCAAAGCAGACCCCGCCGGAAGCCGGAACGGCGGGGCGGAGGCGCGCATTCCGCGCCGGTGCCGCCCCGGGACCCGTCAGGCGCCCGGGACCCGTCCACAACCTCCCGAGACAGAACACCTAGCGCACGCCGTGCGGACGGAACTGGACGCTGATGCGCGGGCCCGCGGCGCGCGTCGACTTGGGGACGCAGTGCTCCCAGGTCCGCTGGCAGGAGCCGCCCATCACGATCAGATCGCCGTGCCCGAGCGGACGGCGAACCGTCTCGCCGCCGCGCAGGGGACGCAGCAGCAGATCGCGGGGCGAGCCGACCGAGAGGATCGCGACCATCGTGTCCTCACGCGCGCCCCGGCCGGTCCGGTCGCCGTGCCAGGCGACGCTGTCGCGGCCGTCGCGGTAGTGGCACAGGCCCGCGGTGACGAAGGGCTCGCCGAGCTCCTCGGCGTAGTGGGCGGTGAGGGCGTCGCGGGCCTCGTCGAGGACCGGGTGGGGGAGCGGGTCGTCCGGTCCGTAGTAGGCGAGCAGCCGGGGGACGGCCACCAGGTGGTCGTACATCTGCCGGCGCTCGGCCCGCCACGGCACGTCGGCGGCCAGCCGCTCGAACAGGGCGTCCGAGCCGCCGAGCCAGCCCGGCAGCACGTCGATCCACGCGCCCGCGTCCAGCGCCGTGCGGCGGATCCCGTCCAGGGGGCCGAGGCGCAGCTCGTCGGTCTGGTCGAAGAGGGAGCCCTGGAGGTGCCTGGTCATGGGTCCAGCGTACTCCTGAATCGAAAATGTGTTCCATATGGAGTAACTCTTTCGATACACCGGTGTATCCGATACATTCACGCATCGAACGGAGGTGCGACACCATGGCGACGGAGCGGACGGCCGGGCGCGTCACCAAGCGCCGTGTGCGCACGCGGGCCAACCTGCTCGACGCCGCCTTCCGGGTGTTCGCCGCCAAGGGCTTCGGGCGGGTCTCCATCGAGGAGGTCTGCGAGGCCGCCGGCTACAGCCGGGGCGCCTTCTACTCCAACTTCGCCAACCTGGACGAGCTGTTCTTCGCGCTGTACCGGCAGCGCGCCGACCTGATCGCCCGGCAGGTCGCCGACGCCCTCGCCGGCGACGGACCCGACCTCGACGTGCCCGCGTCCGTGGACCGCGTCACCGAGGTCCTCCTCCTCGACCTCGACTGGCTCCTGGTGAAGACCGACTTCCTGGTCCACGCCGCCCGGGACCCCGCCGTGGCGAAGACCCTGCTGGAACACCGGGCCCGGCTGCGCGGCGCCATCGCCGACCGGCTCGCCCGGGCCCGCGGCCACACCGAGCTGCCCGCCGTGCTCGGCGACGCCGACGCCGCCGCCCACGCGGTGGTCGCCGCCTACGACGGGGTCACCACCCAACTGTTGCTGGACAAGGACGTGGACGGCGCCCGCGCCTGGCTCAAGCAACTGCTCACCGCGCTGCTGACCGACGGCAGCACCACCCCGTGACGAACGGGGACGGACAGCTTCGAACAGAACAGGAAGGGCAACGGTCGCCATGGACGCGGACGTCATCGTCGTCGGAGCGGGCCTCGCAGGCCTCGTCGCGGCGCACGAACTCACCAGCAAGGGCCGACGGGTCGCCCTGGTCGACCAGGAGAACGCCGCCAACCTCGGCGGCCAGGCCTTCTGGTCCTTCGGCGGCCTGTTCCTCGTCGACTCGCCCGAACAGCGGCGGCTCGGCATCAAGGACTCCCTCGACCTGGCCTGGAACGACTGGCAGGGCAGCGCGCAGTTCGACCGCACCGAGGACGAGGACTCCTGGGCGGTGCGCTGGGCGCGCGCCTACGTCGAGTTCGCGGCCGGGGAGAAGCGGTCCTGGCTCGCCGGGCACGGCATCAGCTTCCTGCCCACCGTCGGCTGGGCCGAGCGCGGCGATCTGCGCGCCGACGGCCACGGCAACTCCGTGCCCCGCTTCCACATCGCCTGGGGCACCGGCACCGGCGTCGTCGAACCGTTCGTCCGCCACGCCAAGCAGGCCGCCAAGGACGGGCTGCTGACCTTCCACCACCGTCACCGCGTCGACGAACTGGTCCTGGAGAACGGGGCCGCCCGCGGGGTGCGCGGCACCGTCCTCGCGCCCGACGACGCCCCGCGCGGCGCCGCCTCCAGCCGTGAGCGCGTCGGCGACTTCGAACTGACCGCCCAGGCCGTCGTCGTCACCAGCGGCGGCATCGGCGCCAACCACGAGATGGTCCGCCGCCACTGGCCCGAGCGCCTGGGCGCCCCGCCCGCCGAGATGGTCACCGGCGTCCCCGCCTACGTCGACGGCCGCATGCTCGACATCAGCGCCGAGGCCGGCGTCCGCCTGGTCAACCGCGACCGCATGTGGCACTACACCGAGGGCGTCCAGAACTGGAACCCCATCTGGGCCGGCCACGGCATCCGCATCCTGCCCGGCCCGTCCTCCATGTGGTTCGACGCCCTCGGCCGCCGCCTGCCCGACCCCTGCCTGCCCGGCTACGACACCCTCGGCACGCTCCGCCATCTGCGCACCGCCGAGGACCTCGCCGGACACGACCACTCCTGGTTCGTGCTGACCCGCCGGATCGTCGAGAAGGAGTTCGCGCTCTCCGGCTCCGAGCAGAACCCCGACATCACCGCCAAGGACCGCAAGGCGTTCCTGCGCGACCGCATCCTCGGCAAGGGCGCTCCGGGGCCCGTGCAGGCCTTCGTCGACCACGGCGCGGACTTCGTCGTCGCCGACACCCTCGAACGGCTCGTCGAGAAGATGAACGGGCTCACCGAGAAGGCGCTGCTGGACGCCGACCACCTGCGCCGGCAGATCCGCGCCCGCGACCTCCAGATCGCCAACCCCTACACCAAGGACGCCCAGGTGCAGGGCATCCGCAACGCCCGCCGCTACATCGGCGACCGCCTCGGCCGCGTCGCCACCCCGCACCGCCTCCTCGACCCCGAGGCCGGGCCGCTCATCGGCGTCAAGCTGCACGTCCTCACCCGCAAGACGCTCGGCGGCATCCAGACCGACCTGGACTCGCGCGCCCTGGACGCCGACGGACAGCCGATCGAGGGGCTCTACGCGGCGGGCGAGGTCGCCGGCTTCGGCGGCGGCGGCGTCCACGGCTACAACGCCCTGGAGGGCACCTTCCTCGGCGGCTGCCTCTTCTCCGGCCGCGCGGCGGGACGGGCGGCGGCGGACCAGACGGGCTGACGGCAACACGACCCGCCTCCCGGGCCGGGGGCACGGCCCAGCCTCCCGGGCCGGGACCTCAGTCCCGGCGGCTCAGGAGGCGGGTCAGGACGGCGGTGTGGCTGTGCTCCGGCTCCTTCGCCGCCGTCAGCAGGGTCACCGGCCCCGCGCTCGCCAAGTCACGTACGTGGGAGAGGAGTTCGGCCGCCTCCGAGGCGGTCAGCTCCGCCTCGTACCGGCGGGCGAACTCCTCGTAGGAGCCCTCGCCCGCGTGATACCAGCGCCGCAGCTCCGTCGACGGGGTCAGGCCCTTGGGCCACTCGTCGACCAGCGCCGCCTCCTTGGACAGGCCGCGCGGCCACAGCCGGTCGACCAGGACGCGGACACCGTCGTCCGGCTCGGGCGGGTCGTAGACGCGACGCACGCGGACACTCATGGGCGGGGCCTTTCCTCGGACCGGCGGCCGGCGCCGTGAGCGTACTGCCGGGGACGACTGCGTCCGGTGGGCGACGCGACGGAACTTGACCTGTTCGACGGGGAATCGGATCGGACGGCTGCCTAGTCTGGCCAGGTTGCTCACACGCCACCCCCCAAGGAGCGCACGTGACCCACCTCCGCAGACGTCCCGCCCTCCTGGCGGCCGTGCCCCTCGCCGTGACGGCGCTGCTCGCCGCGGCCGACCCCGCGCTCGCGGCAGGCGGCGTGGGCGCCCCCGGCGTCGGCGACCCCTGTTTCCCGCTGGCCGGCAACGGCGGCTACCACGTCGACCACTACGACCTGACCGTCCGTTACGACCCGGTCAGCCGACGCCTGGAAGGCAAGGCCGTCCTCACCGCCCGCGCCACCCAGCGGCTCACCCGCTTCGACCTCGACCTGCACGGACTGAAGGTCACCGGCCTGACCGTCGACCGCGCCGAGGCCCGGCACCGGCGCCACGGCCAGGAACTCGTCGTCACCCCGCGCCGCGCCCTCCGCAAGGGCGAACGTTTCCGCGTCACCGTCGCCTACTCCGGCGTCCCCGGCCCGGTCACCGACCCCGACGGCTCCCTCGACGGCTGGATCCCCACCGACGACGGCGCGTTCGTCGCCTCCGAACCGCAGGGCGCGATGACCTGGTTCCCGGCGAACAACCACCCCACGGACAAGTCCTCCTACGACATCACCCTCACCGTCCCCGAGGGCCGCACCGCGGTCGCCAACGGCGTCCTCCTCGGCCAGCGCACCGCGCACGGGAAGACCACCTTCCGCTGGCGGCAGACGGAACCCATGGCCGCCTACCTCGCCACCGCCACCATCGGGAAGTTCCGGGTCGAGCGGTTCACCACCCGCGACGGCGTCAAGGTCTACAACGCCGTCGACCCGCGCGAGGCCGGCGCCGCCGCACCCGTCCTCAAGAAGCTGCCGTCCGTCCTGGAGTGGGAGAGCCGGCTGTTCGGCCGCTACCCGTTCCGCGCCGCCGGAGCCGTCGTCGACCGCGCCCCCCAGGCCGGATACGCGCTGGAGACCCAGACCCGGCCCGTGTACGACCGGGCGCCCGACCTCGGCACCCTCGTCCACGAGAGCGCCCACCAGTGGTTCGGCGACTCCGTCTCCCTCACCTCCTGGAAGGACATCTGGCTCAACGAGGGCTTCGCCACCTACACCGAGTGGCTCTACGCCGAACAGCACGGCGGCGACAGCGCCCAGAAGACCTTCGACGCCCTGTACGCCACCCCGGCGGGCGACGAGCTGTGGGCGTTCCCGCCCGGGAACCCCGGCGGCGAGAACATCTTCGGCACCCCCGTCTACGCCCGCGGCGCGATGGCCCTGCACGCCCTGCGCACCGCCGTCGGCGACCGCGCGTTCTTCCGCGTCCTGCGCGCCTGGGCGGCCGAACACCGTCACGGCAACGGCACCACCGCCCAGCTCGAACGCCTGGCGGAGCGGCTGTCCGGCAAGGAGCTCGGCGGGCTGTTCCGCACCTGGCTGTACGCTCGGGGGAAGCCGAACGTCTCGCAGAAAACCCGTTAGTTCCTGACCAGTTCCTCACACCCGTCGGCGAACCTCACCTCATGAGAACGTACCGAACCCGCGTCGCGCTGCTCGCCGCGTCCCTCCTGCTGACGGGATGCGGCGGCGGTCTGGCGGCCTCGCCCGACTCCCGGCCCGGCGGGACGGCGTCCGACGGCGCGCCGACGGCCACGCCGGGAGCCCCCGCGCCCGGGGGCACCGCGGGGGCGGGGACACGGGAGATCCCGGGCCTCGGCCCGAAGACCCGCGCCGCCGTGCCGGCCACGGCCCGCCAGGTCGTCGTCGCCGCCGGCCGGGGCCGCGACTCCCCGCTCTCCACGGTCGTCCTCTACCACCGCACCGCCGACGGCTGGCAGGCCGGCACCGCCTGGCCCGCCCACAACGCGCTGCGCGGCTGGACCGACCGCCACCTGGTCGGCGACCTGCGCTCACCGACCGGCGTGTACGGCCTCACCGACGCCGGCGGCCGGCTGCCCGACCCCGGCGCGAAGCTGCCCTACGACCGGTCCGCCCGCGGGTTCGTCGCCCCCGGCACCGGCTTCGAGGGCGAGCCCCTCGCCGGGGCCTTCGACTACGTCGTCGCCATCAACTACAACCGCGAGCCGGGGACTTCACCGCTGGACTGGACCCGGCCGCTCGGCGCGGAGCGCGGCGGCGGCATCTGGATCCACGTCGACCACGGCGGCCCCACCCACGGCTGCGTGAGCATCGCCGAACCGCACATGAGGGACCTGCTCCGCACCCTCGACCCCGCCCTGCGCCCGGTCGTCGTCATGGGCGACCGGGACTGGCTGGCCCGCTGAACCGAGACCGCCGACCCGAGGGGGGATCCGCCGCGTGTGCGCACATGTACTGGTCGCCGAGGACGACGCCATGCAGGCCGAGCTCATCCGCCGCTCGCTGCTCGCCGAGGGCCACACCGCCACCGTCGTGCACGACGGCTCCGCCGCGCTGGACGCGGTCCGGCGGGACCGCCCGGACCTCGTCGTGCTGGACCTGATGCTGCCGGTCATCGACGGCTTCGGGGTGTGCCGGGTGCTGCGCCAGGGCGACGACATCCCCGTGCTGATGCTGACCGCCCGCGCCGCCGAGGAGGACGTCCTGCTCGGCCTCGAACTCGGCGCCGACGACTACATGACCAAGCCTTACAGCCCGCGTGAGCTGATGGCCCGCATCCGCACGGTCCTGCGCCGCAGCGGACGGTCCGCCGCCGACAGCCGGCGGGAGGACCCCGTCGTCCGGGCGGCCGGCCTCTCCGTCGACCCCGAGCGGCACGAGGTGCGCTGCGACGGCGAACCCGTGGAGTGCACGCCCGCCGAGTTCCAGATCCTCCTCGCCCTCGCCGGCGAACCCGAACGGGTCTTCTCCCGGCGGCAGTTGCTCCAGTGCACCCGCGGCTACGACCGCGCCTCCACCGAACGGGCCGTCGATGTCCACATCATGAACCTGCGCCGCAAGATAGAAGCCGACCCGCGCAGACCCGTCCGGCTGCTCACCGTCTTCGGCGTCGGCTACAAACTCAGCGGCGGCCGGGCGTGAGACGTGCGCGCGGCGCGCGCGGCACCCGGAGCGCCCGCATACCGCTGCGCAAGCGGCTGTCGGTCCGGCTGCTGATCGCCTCCGTCCTCATCGCCGTCTGCTCGGTCGCGGCGACGGCCTGGCTGGCGGTCACCACCACCACCCGCGCGCTGCGCGAGGAGCAGGGCCAGGCCATCGCCGACGACATGGACATCCTCGCCCGGCTCAGCGGCTACGCGGCGGCCCACCCCGACTGGAAGGGCGTCCAGGCCACCGTGCGCGACCTCTCCGCGCGCACCGGCCGCCGGATCGCCCTGACCACCGCCGACCGCACCCCGATCGCCGACTCCGCGCCCCGCGGCGCCTCCCTGCCGCCGCGCGCCGCCGCCACCGTGGACCCGCTGCGCACCGACACCTTCAGCGAGCCCGGCGCGCAGCTCAGCGGCACCGACCCGCGCGTGGTGGGCCCCTACCGGCTCACCGCCGGGGAGAGCGACCGGCTGGACGCCCTGGCCCGCAAACGGCAGGAGTGCCTCGCCGAGTACGGCATCGAGACCTCCCTCACCCGCGCCCCGTCCGGCCGCACGGGCCTCACCGTCACCGACGGCGCGGCCGACTCCGGCTATCTGCGCGACGGGTGCGCCGAGGAGCTGCCCGACGCGCTGACGCGGACGGAGGAGAAGGCGCTGACCGCGCTTCAGGAGCTGGTGGACGACTGTCTGGGCCGGGAGTACGGGCCGGACCGAGCCCGGGACCTGTTCCTCGCCCCCGCCCTCGTCGGCGGGGAACCCCGGGCCGCCGCCCCGGTGCCCGGTCTCGTCATGAAGGGCGAGACCGGGGCGATGCGCGCCGCGCAGAGCTGTCTGACGCAGGCCGCCGCGCCCAGCTCGACCCGTACGTCGCCCCGGTCGCCGAACTCTTCCTGGGCGGCGGCGACAACGGGACGCCGCCCCGCTGGAACCTGTCCCCGGCCAACAAGGCGAAGGTCGTCGGCGCGGCCGGGCTGGTGCTCGCCGTCACCGTCGCCGTCACCGCCGTCGTCGCCACCCGGCTGGTACGGCCCCTGCGCGCCCTCACCGAGGCCGCCCAGCAGCCGCCCGACCGGCACGCGCGGGTGCCGGTCACCACACGGGACGAGACCGGCATCCTGGCCGAGGCCTTCAACGACCTCGCCGAGCGCCGCGAACGCCTGGAGGCCCAGCGCAAGGCCCTGGTCAGCGATGTCGCGCACGAACTGCGCAGCCCGCTCACCAACATCCGGGGCTGGCTGGAGGTCACCCGCGACGGACTGGTCGAGCCCGACGCCGAGTTGCTCGCCGCGCTGCACGACGAGGCCCTCGTCCTCCAGCGCGTCATCGACGACCTGCGCGACCTCGCCGCCGCCGACGCCGGCACGCTGCGCGTGCACCGCGAGCCCGTCGCCGTCGACGAACTGCTCGCCCAGGTGGCCGCCGCGCACCGGGTCGCCGCGGAGGCGGCGGGCGTGACGCTGCGGACGGAGACACGGGCGGAGCCGGGCACGGGAGCGGGGGCAGGGGCGGGAGTTGAGGCCGACGCGGCCGGCGGGGCCGTGTGGCTGGACGCCGATCCGGTGCGGCTGCGGCAGGCGCTCGGCAACCTCGTCACCAACGCCGTACGCCACACGCCGCCCGACGGCACGGTCACCCTCACCGGCCGGCGCGACGGCGAACAGGTCCTCCTGGCCGTCGCCGACACCGGCAGCGGCATCGCTCCCGAGGATCTGCCGCACGTCTTCGAGCGGTTCTGGCGGGCCGAGAAGTCACGCAGCCGGCGCACCGGCGGGAGCGGGCTCGGACTGCCCATCGTGCGTCAGCTGACCGTCGCGCACGGAGGTGCGGTCGAGGCCGCGAGCACACCGGGCGCCGGCAGCGTGTTCACCCTGCGGCTGCCGGCGGCCGCGGCCCCGCCGGACGGGTGAACGCGGTTCAGGAGCCGCTGCGTTGGCGGGCGCGGAGGCGGCGCTTCAGGGACCGTCGTTCGGTCTCGCTCGTGCCGCCCCAGACGCCCAGCGTCTGGTCCGTCTCCATCGCCCACTCCAGGCACGGCTCCCGCACCGGGCACCGTCGGCAGACGGCCTTCGCCTGTTCCGTCTGGAGCAGTGCCGGGCCGGTGGTGCCGATCGGGAAGAAGAGGTCGGGGTCCTCGTGGCGGCACACCGCATGCTGTCGCCAGTCGTCCATCGAAAGTCACCTGCGATCGAAGTCGAGTGCGTTTCCGGATGAGTTGCTCCCGTTCGGGTCACCGCAGCGACGACGGTGAAACAACATCGGCCCGGAAGAACGTCAGTGCTCCCGCATGCCCCACGGCGAGCCGTACGCCGTCAGCAGGTCGAGGAAGGGGCGGGCCGGGAACGCCTCGGGGCCCAGGACGCCCGCGCCGGACCACGCGCCCATGGCGAGCAGTTCGAGGGCGACGACCGGGTTCACGGCGGTCTGCCACACCACGGCCTGGCTGCCGTACTCGGCCATCGACCACTGGTTGTCGACCACGTGGTACAGGTACACCTCGCGCGGCGAGCCGTCCTTCACGCCCCGCACCCAGGTGCCCGCGCAGGTCTTGCCGCGCATCCGCTCGCCCAGCGTCGCCGGGTCCGGCAGACAGGCGGCGACGACGTCCCGGGGCGAGACCGGCACCGGACCGAGCACGCTCGGCACGGTCACCGGGGCGGTGCGGTCCAGCTCCAGCCGGTGCAGCGTCTTCAGCGTGTCGATGAACTCCTGCCCCAGGCCGTACTTGAAGGTGACCCGGCGTGCGTCGACCCAGCGCGGCACGAGCAGGACCTCCTCGTGCTCCACGTTCACGCACTCGACGGGGCCGATGCCCTCCGGGAAGTCGAACACCTCGGGCTCGCTGAACGGTTCGGTGGTGAACCAGCCGCGGTCGGCCTCGTAGACCACCGGGGGGTTCAGGCACTCCTCGATCGTCGTCCAGATGCTGAAGGAGGGCGCGAAGTCGAGGCCCTCGACGGTGAGGTTCGCACCGTCGCGGATGCCGATCTCCTCGATCTCGTCGAAGAGCTCGTCGGCGGCGTACCGGGCGAACACGTCCGACAGGCCGGGCTCCACGCCCATGCCCACCAGGGCCAGCGCGCCGGCCCGCTCCCAGTCGGCGGCCTGCTCGAACTGGTCGTCGCCGAGCTTGACCCCGCACTCCTCGTACGGGCGCTCGGGGTGCGGATGCGACAGGGACATGGCCATGTCGACATAGGTGGCGCCCGCCGTGCGCGCCGCCTGGAACAGGGGCATCACGAACCGCGGGTCGGTGGCGTTGAGCAGCACGTCGCAGCGGTGCTCGGCGAGCAGCGCGGTCACCGCGGCCTCGTCGCCGGCGTCGACGCGTTCCGCCCGGAAGCGGGCGTCGCCGGCGAGCGCGGCCACCGCGGCGGTGGCGCGGTCGCGGTCGTAGTCGGCGACCACCATCGCCTCGAAGAACGGGCGTCGGGCCGCGATCCGGGTGATCGCCGTGCCCACGCCGCCGGCACCCACGAGCAGTACACGCATGACAAGCACTCCTATCGACAAGTCGACAGATCCACAACTCGGGTAGTCGAGGAGCCGATCTGCCGTTCGGGTGGGGCGCGCCGTGCTCTGGATCCAACGCTCCCGGCCCGCGTAAGGTCAATGGCGTTGGCATAAGGGCGGGAGACACCGTGGCGAAACAGGTCGTACCGGAGGAGAAGCGCCGTCGGCGCCGGCCGACGAGGAGCGGCACCGTCCTGTCCGAGCGGCTGATCGTCGAGGCCGCGCTGCGGCTGCTGCGCGAGCACGGCAGCACCGGGCTCACCGCCCGCCGGCTCGGTCTGGCCCTCGACTGCGACCCGAGCACCCTGTACCGGTACTTCCGGGGCATGGACGACCTGACGCTCGCCATCGGCGACGCGCTCATCGGGCAGGCGCTGCGCGGCTGGGGGCCGACGGGGGAGTGGCGGGCGGACCTGCGCGCGATCGGGCTGCGCATCCACGCGGCCTATGTCGCCCACCCGCAGGCGGCGCAGCTCACCGCGAGCCGGGTCACCGGCCGGGCCAACGAGCTGGCCGCCGACGAGGCCGTCCTGGACGTGCTGCGCCGGGCCGGCTTCCCGCTGCCCGAGACGGTGCGCGTCTACCACGCGTTCATCGACCAGACGCTGGCCTTCGCCGCCCTCGACGCGGCCTCCCTGGCTCTCCCACGCGCCGCGCAGCGCGCCGACGACGCCGTCTGGCACTCCACGTACGCCCGGCTGCCCGCCGCCACCCACCCCCGCATCGCCGAGGCGGCCCCGCTCCTGTCCACCCGCATGCCGACCAGCGCCTACCCGACGGCCCTGGACATGCTCCTGGACAGCGCCGCAACCCTCCTCCCCCCACCCCCCACCACCTGACGCGGCCCACACACCGAACTTCCCCACACACCCATCAGCCCCACCGGGCCCGTCAGCCCCGTCGGGCCGCTCAGCCCCGCAGGGCCGCTCAGCCCCGCAGGGTCTCCGCCGCCGCCGCGGTCACGGTGGACGCGACCGCTGCCAGGGCCGGGGAGTCCAGCTTCCACTGTTGCCAGTACAGCGGGACGTCCAGGAAGCGTCCCGGTGCGAGGGGAGTCAGCGCGCCCGACTTCAGGAGGCTCCCCGCCTGCGTCTCCGGGACCATGCCCCAGCCGAGCCCCGCCGCGACGGCGTCCACGAAGCCCTCCGAGGTCGGCACGGCGTGCCGTACGGGGCCCGCGCCGCCCCGCCCGCGCCGCAGGCGTCGTACGAACGCGTCCTGGAGGTCGTCGCTGCGGTCGAAGGTGACCACGGGCGCCCGGGAGAGTCCCTCCGCCAGCGGTACGCCGTCCAGGTGACGGGCGACGAAATCGGGGTGCGCCGCGGGGACGTACCGCATCCTGCCCAGCGCGTGCGCCGAACACCCGGCCACCGGCTCGGGGGAGGAGGTCACCGCCGCCATCACCAGCCCCTCGCGCAGCAGCTCCGCCGTCCGCGTCTCGTCCTCGCGGTGGAGTTCGAAGGCGAGCGGCGGCTCCTGCGGGACACGGGCCAGCGCCGGCAGGAACCAGGTGGCGAGGGAGTCCGCGTTGACCGCGACCGTCACCCGCATCGGCTCGCCGTCCCCGCTCAGGCCCAGCTCGGACCGCGTGTCGCGCTCCAGCCGGGCCAGTTGGCGGGCGAACCGCACCACGATCTCGCCCGACTCCGTCGCCCGCACCGGCTTGCTGCGCAGCAGCAGGACCCGGCCCGTGCGCTGCTCCAGCGCCTTCACCCGCTGACTGACCGCCGACGGCGTCACGTGCAGCGCGGCGGCGGCGGCGTCGAACGTGCCCTCGTCGACCACCGCGAGCAGCGTCCGCACCTGGTCCAGGGGCAGGTCGGTCATCACGAGCGCTAATGATACGTAAGGATCTTTAGCTGTACCTACAGTGCGACGGCTGCCTAGCGTGGACGCCATGACCCCCGCTCTCACCGCCGCGGCCGCCGGTTTCGGCACCGGACTGTCCCTCATCGTCGCGATCGGCGCCCAGAACGCCTTCGTCCTGCGCCAGGGCGTCCGCCGTGACGCCGTCCTGGCCGTCGTCGGCATCTGCGCCCTGTCCGACGCCCTGCTCATCGTCCTTGGGGTGGCGGGGGTGGGCGCGCTGGTGGTGGCCTGGCCGAGCGCTCTGACGGTCGTCGCCTGGGCGGGCGGCGCGTTCCTGCTCGGCTACGGGGTCCTCGCCGCCCGCCGGGTGCTGAAGCCGGGCGGCGAAGCGCTGCGCACGGAAGGGGACACCGCCGGCTCACGGCGCAAGGCGGTGCTCACCTGCCTGGCGATGACCTGGCTCAACCCGCACGTCTACCTCGACACGGTCTTCCTGCTCGGCACCGTCGCCGCCGACCGCGGCGAGCTGCGCTGGACGTTCGGCCTCGGGGCCGCGCTGGCCAGTCTGTGCTGGTTCGCCGCGCTGGGGTTCGGCGCCCGGCTCCTCGGCCGCTTCCTGGCCCGGCCCGCCGCCTGGCGCGTCCTGGACGGACTGGTCGCCGCCACGATGCTCGGCCTCGGCGGGATGCTCATCGCGGGCGCCTGAGTCAGCGGCCGGTCCAAGGAGCGTTCCGAGGAGTGTTCCAAGGAGCAAGGAGTGTTCCAAGGAGTGAGACCGCTTGTTCATGGACGGCGCGAAACCACAGCCGGTGCTGCGATAGTGACCCCCGACGCGAAAGATGTATCGAGCACCCAGGGACCCCGTGGACACGAGCGAGAGCAGCACCCCACCCGAGACCGAGGGTCCTCCAGGCGCCCGTGAACACCCCCGGCGCGGCTGGCGGCGCTGGGCGATGGACACCCGCCCCCTCCGCCGCCCCGCCTACCGCAGGCTGTGGTCCTCGACCATCGTCACGGCCGTCGGCAGCCAGCTCACCGCCGTCGCCGTGCCCAAGCAGATCTACGACATCACCGGCTCCTCGGCCTGGGTCGGCTACGCCGGCCTCGCCGGTCTGCTGCCCATGGTCGTGTTCGCGCTGTGGGGCGGCGCGGTCGCCGACACCATGGACCGCCGCAGGCTGCTGCTGATCACCAACACCGGCATCGCCGTCACCTCCGTGCTGTTCTGGCTCCAGGCACTCGCCGGACTGGACTCCGTCGCCGTCCTGATGGTGCTGCTCGCCGCGCAGCAGGCCTTCTTCGGCCTCAACGCGCCCGCCCGCAACGCCTCCATAGCCCGGCTGGTCCCCGCCGAGGAGCTGGCCGCCGCCAACGCGCTCGGCTCCACCGTCATGCAGACCGGCCTCGTCGCGGGACCCCTCCTCGCGGGCGCGCTCATCCCCGTCATCGGCCTGCCCGAGCTGTACCTCCTGGACGCCGTGGCCCTGTGCGTGACGCTGTGGGCCGTCGTCCGGCTGCCCGCCCTGCCGCCCCTCGCGGGATCCACCGCCCGGCGCGCCGGGCTGCGCGAGATCGCGGCGGGCTTCCGCTACATCGCCCGGCACAAGGTGCTGCTCCTTTCCTTCCTCGCCGACGTCATCGCCATGGTCTTCGGCATGCCCCGCGCGCTCTTCCCGCAGCTCGCCGCCGAGACCTACGCGCCCTACGGCGAAGGCCTCGCGCTGGGGCTGCTGTTCGCGGCGATCCCCATCGGCGCGGTGCTCGGCGGGCTGTTCTCCGGCACGTTCTCCCGGGCCCGGCGGCACGGCTGGATGGTCATCGGCGCGGTCGTCGCCTGGGGCGCGGCGATCGCCGGGTTCGGGCTGAGCGGCAGCCTGTGGCTCGCGGTGGTGTTCCTGGCCGCCGCCGGGATCGCCGACATGGTCTCGATGGTGTTCCGCGGCGCGATCCTGCTCTCCGCGGCCACCGACGAGATGCGCGGCCGGATGCAGGGCGTCTTCACCGTGGTCGTCGCGGGCGGCCCGCGCCTCGCCGACGTCCTGCACGGCACCGCCGGCGCCGCCTTCGGCCCGCGGGCGGCCGTCGCCGGCGGCGGCCTCCTGGTCGTCGTCACGATGCTGGTCCTGGCGGCGACGACGCCGGCCCTGCGCCGCTACCGCGTCTGAGCCCCGCGCCGCCGGCGGCGGCGAGCGGCCGTCGGGCCCGGCGGATCAGATGGCCCGGCGGCGCTGCATCCCGTACTGCTCCATCAGCTTGCCCCGGGTCATCTCCAGGCGGTGGGCGAGGATCTCGGCCACGATGCGCACCAGCGACATGCCGAGCGCCGGGTCCTCCTCGCACAGCTTCAGCACCGGCTGCGCCTCGAACTCGTAGGCGCGCACGGGGCTGAAGGCCTCCGCGCCGAAGTCCCAGTGGTACGGCGGGAAGAGCCAGGACCAGCCGAGCAGGTCGCCCGCGCCGAGGCTGGCGACGACGACCCGCTGCGCGGTCGTCACCTGCTGGTCCAGCGAGACCGCGCCGGAGCGGATGACCCAGAAGCGGTCGGCGGTGCCCCCCGCCTCGAAGATCCGGGCGTCCTCCGCGAAGGACACCTCCCGGGCGAGGGACGTCAGACGCCGGCGCTGGGGCGGGGGGAGGGCGGTCAGCAGTTTCGTCGCTCTGGTCATGGCGCAGGGCTCCTCGCCGGCGATGGGCCCGGCTCCTCCGGGCCTTCCGGGTTTCTGGTCTCGGATTTTCCCTAATGCCCATTTCAGCGCCTGTCAGGGGTGCGGGCACCTCGGGGAGCGGGATTTTCCGGTTCCGGGCAAGGAAAAGCCCTGGCTGGACGGGGGAAGCCAGCCAGGGCCGTTCTGGGGGTGGTGTACGGGGGAGTGGTCTCGACTCCGTAACCACGTATGTATGAACCGTAAACCATCGGGGGGCGTACCGCGCAACCCTAACCCGGTCGCGTGACCCGTTTCACTTCCCGGAGGCTTTTCACTCCTACCCGCCGACGGCGTCGCTCACTCCGCCTCGCGCCTCACGACCCGGATGGTCTTGAAGTCGGGGTCGGTCGGGTCGGGCAGGTTCATGCCCGCCTCCCGCCCGCTGCTCAGATATCGCAGCACGGGCTCGGTCAGCCGTTCGCCGGGCAGGACGGCGGGGTTGCCGGGCGGATACGGCGTGACCATCTCGGCGGCGACCCGTCCGGCCGCCGCCTTCAACGGGACGTGCTCCGCCGGGCCGAAGAACGCGTCCCGGGGCAGCAGCGCCTGCGCCAGGCGCAGCTCCGCCGGTTGCGGCACCTCCATCGGCGGCGCGGGCCGCATCCCCGACGCGGCGCGCGCGAGGTCCTTGAGCGCGGCGAGCAGCTCGCCGGTCGTCGCGCGGTCGTCCCCGTGGGTGATCTGGGCGCCGATGCGCCGGTGGTCGGTGAGATGCATGTCGACGGCGCGGTTCTCGTGCAGCCAGTCGGCCGCCTGGAAACCCGAGATCCCCAGCCCGCTGACGTCGATCACGCCCGGCAGCGGGTCGAAGTCGTCGGCCCGCCCGGGCCCGCAGAAGTCCTCACGGTCGTTGACGTGCATCCCGTCGATCTGATCGACCGCGGCCCGCACCTCCGCCGCCAGCTCCAGCGCCCCGCCCATCAGCTCCTCGCCGCGCAGGGCCATCTGCCGCCGCCAGCCGTCCAGCCCGGCGTACAGCAGCACCGACGGGCTGGTGGTGCCCAGCAGGTCCGCGCGCATCTTCAGCAGCTCCGCCGGCACCAGATCGCCCCGCACATGGAAGACGGAGCCCTGCTCCAGACCGCTGCCCATCTTGTGGATGCTGGTGACGCAGATGTCTGCGCCCGCGTCCATCGCCCAGGACGGCAGGTCCGGATGGAAGGGCAGATGCGCGCCCCACGCCTCGTCCACGACGAGCGGACGCGAGCGGCGGTGGCACACGTCGGCGATCGCCCGCAGATCGGCGCAGGCCCCGTACGGCGTCGGGCTGGTGACCAGGGCGCCCTTGGCGTCGGGATGGATCTCGAAGGCCTTCTCGAACATCTCCGCGGACGGCGGATGCGCCAGATGCCGTTCGGGATCCCAGCGCGGCTCGACCCAGACGGGCTCGATCCCCGACAGGATCAGCCCCGACACCACCGACTTGTGCGCGTCCCGCCCGATCAGCAGCTTCTCGTGCGGACCGGCGACCGACAGCATCGCCGCCTTGACCGACAGGGAGCTGCCGCAGGTCGAGAAGAACGTGTGGTCCGCGTGGACCGCGTCCGCCATCAACTCCTCGGCGCGCTCCAGGACCCGGCCCCGGGTGAGCCGGTCGTCGAGCCCGCCCGACGCCAGCACGTCGCCCAGGAAAGCCGCGTCCCCCAGCAGCGCCCGCACCTGCGGATCGGCGCCGCGCGCCTGCTTGTGACCGGGCGGCGAGAACGACAACCGCCCCTGGCGGTGGTAGTCGGCGAGGGCTTCCAGGACGGGTGCGCTGGTGTGATCGGCTGCCATGCCGGCCGTGTTCCCGCGAGGTCGTCCGCCAATCGGCGCGTCCGCGCCGGCGGGCGGTCCGGGCGGGGTCAGCGGTCCGGGCGGGTCCGGCGGTCCGGGCGGGTCGGGGCGGGTCCGGCCGTCGCACCCGTCCCGACCCGATACGGCCAGGTCAGAGGGTGCCGGGGTGGTGGCCCGGGGTCAGTATCTCGTCCAGCACGTCCACCACCGCCTCGTAGGCCAGACCGCGTACGTACGCGTCCCGCGCCGCGTCCGGGTCGGTCCGTCCGAGATCCTCGCTCCGGGTCCGCAAGCCCTTCAACTCCTCCCGAGCGCAGGCCCTCGCCCGCTGAATGCGACGCAACAGTTCACCCGAGTCCACGACATCCGTCATGCCCTCCGCCTACCCAGCCGCGGCGCGTCGATGACCTCGTGATGTCGTCGGAAACAGCAGGTTTGGGCAGGCCCGTGGGCGGCCAGCCGAACTGATGAGGGTCGTGCGGTCCGGCGGGGAGAGGCCGGGGCGCGGCCGTGGGAAGGACCGGGTCCGCCACCGACCGTGGCGCACACCGCGACCGGCGGAGCGCCGCGCGGACGGTGACCGGCTCCGGGCCCCTCACTTGACCAGGACTCACCAGTCGGAAAGACCCAGGGAGCGAAAGGATGTCTGCGAACCACTCGACCGACCGCACGGACACGCCGGACGGCCTCGCCCGGCACGACGGACCCGGCCCGTACCGGCCGTCCGACGTCCGCGGCGCCGTACGACGAGCGGTCACCGGGCAGCGCGGGACCACCGGCCGTCCGTACGACGAGGAAGCCCTCTCCGACGCGCTGCTCGTCGCCTCGGAGCTCACCACCAACGCCATACTCCACGGCGGCGGCGTCACGGACTACGACGTCGACGTCGACGGGCCGGCCGTGCGGGTCTCCGTGAGCGACCGCAGCGACCGGCTCCCGGTGGCCGTCGACCCGCTCGACGAGCGCGGACGACGGCGGGCCGGCGGACGCGGCTGGCCCATCGTCTGCCGACTGGCCCGGGACGTCCGGGTGTCCGAAACGCCCTCCGGGGGCAAGCGCATCACCGCTGTCGTCCCCGTGTTCTGAAAGCCCCTCGGCTCGCCCCGCCCCGCGCGGCCCCGACCGCCTTCCCCCGGCCGTCTGAACACCTTTCAGACATGAGGAGTTTGCACCTCCGGGGGTCGGGCAGACGGAGGTTCGTGCTTCGGACCGGAGGCGCGCCGACGGGAGTGGTACGACTGCTCCAGGGCGCTCCAGACGCCCCGGTCGACAGCGGCCCTCCCGTGGTCATTCCCTGAAATCCTCGTTCAGGAGCGATTCCGCATGCTCATCGACATGTCGACAAGCCGTCCCGTCACATCCGCCCCGACCACCGCACCGTCGCGCCGGAACCATGACGACGCTCCCGACACCGCAACCCGCTTCTCCCGACTGGTCGCCCTGGAGGAAGGGCCCGAGCGGGACGCCGTCCGCGACGAGATCGTCGAGGCCTGGCTGCCCATGGCCCACCGGATCGCGGGGCGCTTCCGCGACCGGGGCGAGGCGATCGAGGACCTTCGGCAGGTCGCGGCGCTCGGCCTGGTGAAGGCCGTCGACCGCTTCGACCCGGAACGCGGAGCCTTCGAGAGCTACGCCGTTCCCACCATCACCGGCGAGATCAAGCGGCACTTCCGGGACCGGATGTGGGCGCTGCGCGTGCCCCGCCGGGTGCAGGAGCTGCGCAACAAGGTGCGCATGGCCCGCCGGGAGCTCAACCAGAACCCGGGCGCCCCCGAGCCCTCGGTCGCCGACATCGCCGCCCACACCGGACTCACCGAGGAGGAGGTCGGGGCCGGACTGGAGGCGCTGGAGAGCTTCAGCACCCTCTCGCTGGACGCCGAACTCCCCGCCGGCGACGACGGGTACAGCCTCGTCGACACCCTCGGCGGCCCCGACGCCTCCTACGACGTCGTCGTGGACCGCGAGTCCGCCAAGGAGAGCCTGCGGCGGCTGCCGGAGCGCGAGCGGGCCATCCTCTACATGCGCTTCTTCGAGGACATGACCCAGAGCCGCATCGCCGACCGCCTGGGCATCTCCCAGATGCACGTCTCCCGCCTCATCAGCCGCAGTTGCGCGCAGGTGCGCGCGGAGGCACTCGGCCGGCGCAACGACAGGAGCGACCGGAGCGAGCGTGGCTGACCCCGCGTCGGCGCACCGCGCCGCGAACACGCCTTCCTCACCCATCCACTTACGGACCGTACGGATGTCCCGGACAAGGAGTCCCCGCATGTTGATGCCCCATCCCGCCGTGCTGCGCAAGCTCGTCGACGAGTACGAGGCGGTGACGGCGACCGGGCCGGCCGAGGGGAACACACGGGCCCAGGACCTCGCGTACACGCTGTGCGTCTCCACCGGGACACGTGACATAACCCTCGCCCTGGAGGCGGCTCGCGGCTGGCTCGCGGCGGCGGCGGAGGCCGACGCGCTGCCCCGCCGGACCGCGGAGGAAGGGCCCCACGCGTACGCGTGAGAGGGCCTCAGGACACATGCACGGCTTTACGTACGCCCCGCCGCAGCGGTTGCTCGCGGCGGGGCGTCCGGGTGTGTGGAGCCGTCGGCGGGGCATCCGGATGCGGAGTCTTCAGGGGAGGTATGGATGAACGCGGGTGCCTTGGCGCGGAACGGCCGTACGGGGGCCGAGCGCGCGGCGCGGGGGTCGGTCACCAAGGGGGCCGCCAGGGCCGGACTGACGGCGCGCGGTGTGATCTATCTGCTGGTCGGGCTGCTGGCGTTGCAGATCGCCTTCGGCGAGGACAAGAGCCAGGAGGCCGACCGGCAGGGCGCGCTCGCGGAGATCTCCGAGCGGCCCTTCGGCTCCGTGGTGCTGTGGGCCCTCGGCATAGGCCTGGTCGGCATGGCGCTGTGGCGGCTGTCCGAGGTGGTCTTCGGGTCGGCCGGCCCGGACGGCCGCAAGACCAAGAAGCGGCTGCTGGCGGCGGCCCGGTGCGTCTTCTACTCCTTCGTCGCGTACTCCGTCCTCGCCTTCGCCGCGGGATCGGGCAGCGGGGGAGGGTCCAGCGACCAGCAGTCACGGGACGTCACGGCCCGGATGCTGGAGCTGCCCGGCGGGCAGTGGATCGTCGGCGCGGGCGGCGCCGGGATCGTCGTGGCGGGCCTGTGGATCGGCGGGCGGGCCGTGATGCGCAAGTACCACGACAAGATGCGGATGGGCGAGATGTCGCCGACCGTGCGGCGCGCGGTGGACATCACCGGCGTCGGCGGGGGCGCGGCCCGCGGACTGGTCTTCGCCGCGGTGGGATCCTTCGCCGTACGAGCCGCCGTCGACTACCAGCCCGACCAGGCCAAGGGCCTCGACGACACGCTGCGCTCCTTCGCCGAGACCCCGGTCGGGCCGGGGCTCCTGGCCTGCGTCGCGGCCGGTCTGGTGCTCTTCGGACTGTTCTCGTTCGCGATGGCTCGCTGGCGCAAGGTCTGAAAAGGTCTGAAGGTGGGGGTGTCGGGGAACCCGGGGGGAATGAACGAATCCGAGTTCCCGCCGGACGGACGGCCCGTGGACATGTACCTCGACCTCCTGCGCGTCCGCATGGACGACGAGGACTACGAGATGCTGCTCAAGGTCGTCGCGCCCGCCCTGCGCGCCCTTGACGAGCAGTCCCCCGAGACCCTGGATTTCGCGCTGGATCCGCAGGACACGGAGGATCTGCCCCAGGAGATCCGTGACGAGGCGGCCCTGGTCATCGCCACGGCCGTCACGGGCCGTCTCGACAACCAGCTGGTGGAGATCCAGGTCGACGGGACGGGCCCGGTCCGGGTGGTCACCGACGCGGCCACGGCCTCCGACCCGGCCCGCCTGGCCGAGATCGCCGGCTGCATCCGCCGCCGCCAGAGCGACACAGAAGAACTCCGGGGCATAGCCGCAGCAAGCGGCCTCCCGACAGACTTCTGACCCCCCCGCCCGCCGCCCCCCACCTGGGCGACGGGCGCTAGGCCGCCCCCGGCAACACAGCCCGCCGCCGGCGGCTGAGCGACGCAGGCCTGCCATGCCGGCCCGGCGAGATCGGGCCCGCCGCAGGCTGGGTGACGCAGGCCCGCCATGTTGGCCCGGCGACATCGGCTCGCCGCCGCAGGCCGGGCGACGCAGCCCTGCCATGCCATGCCGGCAATTACCGGCTCGCTGATACGGCCCTGCCGAGGACCGGTCCGCCGGCAACGCCGGCCGCCGACGGCTCGCCGATACGGTCCTGCCGGAGAACCGGTCCGCTGGGCAACGCCGGCCGCCGGTGCCGCACGGTGCGATCGGCCCTCCGACGTCGGCCCGGCCGCCGGGTGGCCTCGGCCCGCCGACCGGGTGACGCAACCTCGGTGACTCCGGCCTGCCGAACCGGTCCGGCAGCATCGGCTCGCTGATACGGCCCTGCCGAGGACCGGTCTGCCGGCAACGCCGGCCGCCGGCGCCGCACGGTGCGATCGGCCCTCCGACGTCGGCCCGGCCGCCGGGCGATCTCGGCCCGCCGACCGGGCGCCGCAGCCCCGGTGACTCCGGCCTGCCGAACCGGTCCGGCAGCATCGGCTCGCTGATACGGCCCCGTCGACACCGGTCCGCCGGCAACGACGGCCCGTCGACGCTGCTAAGGCGATGAACGGCGGCTCGGCTCACCGGATCGCCCGGTTGGGCTTACCCGGCCGGGTGGTAGCCCGGAGCCGGGGTGCCGGGCCAGGTCGGGTGGGATTGGTTCGGCTGGGTCTACCCGGGGTCCTGGGCGACGGGGACGCTCAAGGGGCGGGCCAGGCCCGTTACCGCTTCGTCCAGGCGTTGGAGGTGGCGTAGGACCCGGTCCGTCACGCGGGCGTAGCCGGGGGGTGTGCGGGTGGTCGGCTTCAGGAGGGACGCGATGCTCGGGCCCGTCTGGACCTCGGCGGTGCTGTGTTCGTCCTCCACCCGGTCCGCGATCGCGCCGACGTTGTGCAGGATGCGCTGCCCGGCCCCCCGCAGCCGCGGATCCGCCGCGATGGACGGATGGGAGGGGAGCAGTTCGGCCGTGGCGGCCAGCGAGCGGGCGTGGTAGGCGCAGGTCTCCAGGAGCGCGACCACGTACTGGGCGGTGTCGCGCCGGGCCCGCAGCGGGGTGACCGGGTGAGTGAGCGGCTGCGTGGCCGCCCGCAGGTCCGCCAGCGCCTGGTCCAGGTCCCGCGCCCGGTCCAGCAGATCCGCCGGCGCGCCGCCGCTGAGCTGCTCGACGGCGGCCGAGGTGACGTCGGTGAGCCGGTCCAGCACCGTCGTCAGCAGCTCGTTCGTACGGCGGTCCGTCCGCACCGGCAGCACCAGCGCCGCCGCCACCACCCCGCAGACCACCCCCAGAGCCGTCTCCTCCACCCGCAGCAGCAGCACCGACAGGCTGTAGGTGTGCAGCAGCGTGTACAGCACGCCCAGCGCGGCCGTCACGAAGAACGACATCAGCGTGTACGACAGCGGCGCCGTGTAGAACATGGCGAACACGCACAGCAGCACCACCGCGAACGCCGTCCACGTGTGGTGCCCGACGAGCGCCGCGAGCCCGATCCCCGCGACCACCCCGAACACCGTCCCCAGCAGCCGCCGGTACCCCTTGACCAGGATCTCCCCGGTGGACGCCGTGTTGATGAACACGATCCAGCAGGTCAGCACCGCCCAGTACCACCGCTGCGTGGACAGCAGCTCCCCGGCGAGGATGGCCAGCGACGACCCGAGGGCCACCTGCACCGCGGCCCGCGTCGTCGGCCGGCGCAGCCCCTTGGGCTCCTCCGCGGCCTCCCCCTCCTCCTCGGCCCCGCCGATCGCCGCGTCCTCCGCGTCGAGCTCCTCCCGCGAACGCGCCGTCTCCGGACTGTCGTCCGACTCGTCCTGCGGCCCGTCCAGCGCGATCCGCAGCCCCAGCACCGCGCGGGCCGCCTCACCGACGCCCCGGAACACGTCCTGCACGGGCGGCGACGCGCTCGGCAGGTTCTCCTCGTCGCGATACCCGAGCAGCCGGTTGCGCACCTGCGCCAGCCCCGTCCCGTCCGCGACGGGCTGCCGTACGAGCAGACCGAGCGCCCGCAGGTCACGGCGCAGGACGTCCGTCGCCTCCTCCCGCACCGGCAGATGCCCGCCCTCGGGCACCGGCGCGCCCGGCAGATGCAGGGTCAGGGTGTCCGCCCGTTCGGCGCTGCGCGCCGTCAGCAGCAGCAGACCCAGCCGCTCGGCGGCGATCTCGGCGTCGGCGATACGGCGCTGCACCAGCCGCGCCGTCGCCTCGTCGCGGGTGCCCTCCTCCAGCTGGCCCTGGATCATCATCGCCGTCTCGTGCAGCCGCGCGGTGCCGTCGCGCACCTGCGCGAGCGCCTTCTCCACCTCGTCCGGACCGGCGTCCAGCAGCTCCACCTGAGCGTCGATCAGCTGTGCGAGCCGCGCCCGGAAGGCGTGCCGCAGCCGCGCGAGGATGCCCGCAGGGGTCTGCGGCACCAGCGCGAACCGTGCCGTCGCGCTGCACGCGAACGCGACGGCGATCGCCCCCCAGTACCCGGGCAGGCTCTCCCGCGTCACGCCCACGAACAGCGACATGAAGTAGACCTGGAAGCCGACCAGCCCGAGCGCCGTGCCCCGGTCGCCGAACCGCCGGCCGTAGACCGCGCTGAAGATCAGCGCGACGAAGAAGAGGTCGCCGGCGATGGTGCGGGTGCTGAGCAGCGCCGCCAGCGTCACGGAGACCAGCGCGACGGGCAGCCCCAGCGCCAGGGTGACGGCCTGCGGGCCGCGCTGCTTCTCGCGGATCGCGAAGGTCGCGACCATCGCCGAGATGGCCCCGGCGACCAGGTGCGAGACGCTCGCGCCGAACAGGGAGAGCACGGCCAGCGTGAGGGCGATCGCACCGACCGTGCGCAGCCCCGCGGCCAGCCGCAGCAGTCCCGGGTCGGACGCCACGACCCGGTCCCGCCATCGTGCTCCGAACGATCGTGCTGCCGCTGCCCTCACGCCGCCGTACTCTCTCCCGCCCCGCTCGCCGTGCCCGCCGTTCAGAGGTGCTCGCCGCGTCTCACCCGGCCTCGGCACCCGTTCCGGGACCTACGGCGCCCGGCCCCGGACCCACGGCACCCGGCCCCGCGGCGCCTTCCACGTGCGTCCGCACCTGCTCCGGCGTCAGATAGCTGTCCGTGTACTCGAAGTCCTTCAGCTTGGCCGCGCGACGGGCCTGGAACCCCGTACGGACGAAATCGTCGCCCGCGATCGCGTTGAGCGTCCAGTTCGTCAGCACCCGCGCCTTGGCCACGCCCGTGCGCAGTGCGCCCCAGTGGTACCCGCGGGCCACGGCCTGCGCGGGCAGCCCCCGCAGCTCGATGCCGAGCGGCTTGGACACGGCGTCGGTGCCGCCGAGGTCGACGACGAGACCGAGGTCCTTGTGCGCGTACGGCTTCATCGCCCCGCCCCGCAGCGTCGCCATGACGTTGTCGGCGACGACGGTGGCCTGCCGCATCGCGTGCTGCGCCGTCGGCGGGCACACCGCGCCCTCCTCGCCCTTGGCCTCATCGGGCACCGCGGCGGCGTCGCCGAGCGCGAACACCCCGTCGTGGCCCGGCAGGCACATCTGCGAGGTGACCGCGAGCCGCCCGCGGACGGTCTCCGCGCCGAGGGTGGCGATGAGCGGGCTCGCCACGACTCCGGCCGTCCAGATCAGCGTCCGGGTCGGCACCACCCGCCCGTCGGTGAAGGTGACCTCCTCCGGGCCCGCCTTCGCGATGGACACGCCCAGCGAGACCTCGATGCCGCGCCTGCGCAGCACCTCCTGCGCGCTGCGGCCGAGCTTGTCGCCCAGCTCCGGCATCAGCTTCGGCGCGATGTCGATGAGGTGCCACTTGATCAGGCTCGGGTCCAGCCTCGGATAGCGCTTCACCGCGTTGTGGGTCAGCAGTTGGAGGCAGGCGGCGGTCTCGGTGCCGGCGTAGCCGCCGCCCACGACCACGAACTGGAGCCGGGAGGCCCGCTCGGCGGGGTCGTGGCTGGCGTCGGCCAGGTCCAGCTGTGAGATGACGTGGTCGCGGATGTAGGCGGCCTCCGCGAGGGTCTTCATCCCGAAGGCGTGATCGGTCAGGCCCGGGATGTCGAACGTGCGGGTGACGCTGCCGGGAGCGAGCACGATGTAGTCGTACGGCTCGTTGACGATCTCGTCGGTGATGGTGCGGATGACGCAGACCTTCGACTTCAGGTCCACGCCGATGGCCCCGCCCGGGATGATCCGGGTGCGGTACTTCTTGCTGCGGCGCAGCGAAACGGCGATCGACTGGGGCGTCAGCACCCCGGAGGCGACCTGCGGCAGCAGCGGCAGATAGAGCTGGTAGCTGAACGGCGTCACCAGGGTGATCTCGGCCTCGCCGGGGGAGAGCTTGCGTTCCAGACGCCGAACGCACCCCACTCCCGCGAAGCCCGCGCCCACCACCAGGATCCTGGGTCGTGTCACGATGTCCATCCCTTTCTGCGGCTCCAGGCGGTCTGCCTCGACGTGATGCGCGTGCCCACCCGGCGGCGCTTCGCACCTCATCGATCCCAGCATCCCCCTTTCAGGCCCGGTCGCCCACCGACACCCTCCCCGTCCGGCTGTCGATGTGGGACAGCAGCAGACACACGTCGTCGTCGCGCTCGGAGTCGCTCAGCAGCGGCTCCAGGATGCGTTCCGCCGAGCCGCCCAGATCGGCGTCCAGCTCCTCCGTGCGGAACGAGCCGAGCGCCGCCGCGAGCCGCTCGATGCCCGGGTCTATCCCCTGGGCGCGCCGCTCGACCAGGCCGTCCGTGTACAGCGCCAGCGTCGTGCCCGGCGCGAGGGGCTCGGTGTGGTCGGCGATCTCCTGCTTCAGCGGGATGCCCAGCATCGCCCCCGGCTTGGCGTCCAGGGTGCGCACCCGGCCGTCCGGCTCCCGCAGTACCGGCGGCGGATGCCCGGCGGCCGCCCACGTCAACACCGGCTCGCCGGGCTGGAAACGGGCGATCACGGCCGTCGCGTACAGATCGGGCTGGAGGTGGTGCAGGAAGGTGTGCAGCCGGGTCAGCAGCACGCCGGGGCTGCCGCCGTCGACGGCGTAGGCGCGCAGCGCGGTGCGCAGCTGGCTCATCATCACCGCCGCGTGCAGCCCGTGCCCGGTCACGTCGCCGATGACGGTGATCAGACTGCCGTCGGGCTGCCGGAACGCGTCGTACCAGTCGCCGCCGATGTTCAGCCCGTACGTCGCCGGCAGGTAGTGCGCGGACATGTTCAGGCCCTCGATCACCGGCAGCTGGGTCAGCAGCGCGTGCTGGAGCGTCTCGGCGATGTCGCGGTTGTGCTCGAAGCGCCGCGCGTTGTCCAGGGCGGTGCTGGCCCGCCGGGTCAGCTCGATCAGCATCACGGCGTCGTCCGGGTCCCAGCGCTCGCCCGGCGGGGTCAGCGTGAGCACGCCCAGGGGAGTGCGCCGGGTGGGCAGCGGGATGCACAGCACGGGCCGGCCGGGATGCGTCGCCGACGGCGGCAGATCGTCCACGCCGGGCAGCCCGCCGGGGTGGTCGGCCGCGTACTGGGGCCGCCCGGTGCGGGCCGCGACCACGGCCGCCGCCGCGCTCGTCGCCGCGCTCGTCGCCGCGGAGGCCGGCTGCGGGACGGGCGGATGCCGGTCGTCCTCGGTGTCGAACAGCCACACGTCGACCGTGCCCGCGTACTCGGGCACCAGCAGCTCGGGCAGCCGGCGCACGATCTCCTCATGGTTCAGGGACGCGGTCAGCGCCGCGCTCGCGTCCGCGAGGAACGTCAGCCGGCGCCGGGCGTTCTCCGCCTCCTGGCGCGCCGCGCGCTCCGCCGCGAAGGCCTCCCGCTGCGCCCGCCCCGCCGCGTCCAGCTCGGCGTGCAGCGCCAGGACGCCCTGGTTGGTCTGGTGCAGCTCCTCCCGGTGGAAGAGCACCAGCTCCTCCTGCTCGGAGAGTCTGTCCAGCACGACGGCGGCGTCCTCGTCGGCGCCGAGCAGCGCCTCCGCGAGCACGGCCGGATCGTCGGCCACGCCGTGGAAGAGCGAGGCGTCGGTCGGCTCCGGGCAGGGCACGGCGACATGCCACGGCGGCTCCGCCGCGGCGGGGGAGGAGACGATCTCGGCGCGCAGCGACCCCCCGGACGTCTCCAGGGTGAGCCGCCAGGCGCCGCCCTTCGTCAGACACTGCCGCAGCCGCCCGCTGAGCGCGGTCGCCAGCCGGGTGCGCTCCAGCGGGGCGACGCCGAACGCCGCGGCCAGACGCGCGGTGGCGATCCGCGCGCGGGCCGCGTCGGTGACGGTGGTGATCTGCCAGGTGCGCATCATGGGCGGTCCGGCGGGGTCGGGGACAGGACGGCCACGGCGGTGTCGTCACGCACCGGGCGCGCGGAGCTGCTCGCGTCGCGCACGGTCACCGCGGCGGTGACCGCCGGATCGGCGGCCGGGAGCCGCGGATCGGACGGCGGGGCCCAGCGGCTGGGCAGGCCGTCGCTGTGCAGCACCAGCAGCCGGTCCGGGCCCCAGGCCGCCTCGGTCTCGGGCAACGACGAGGGGCGGTGCACGCCGACTATGCCCGGCCGGGACAGCAGATGCCGCCAGGTGTCGCCCTCGCGCAGCCGCGCCCCCACGTTGCCGATGCCGGCGAACCGCAGCCGCCCGGTCCGTACGTCGAGCTGGGCCAGCGCGACCGCCGCGCCGCGGGTGCCGCGCAGCGCGCCGTCCAGCCGGCGCAGCACCTCGGCCGGCCGCAGACCGGCCGAGCGGTGCACCTCCTCGACCGCCGCGGTCGAGGCGCGGGCCGCCTCCGGTCCGTGGCCGAGACCGTCGGCCAGCATCAGCGTCAGCCGGTCCTCGGCGCGTACGAACGTCCAGGCGTCGCCGGAGAACGCGTCCCCGCCGAACGGCACGTTCACCCCGCCGGCCCGCGCGGGCAGCGGATCACGCGTGTAGCTCCTGGGGAGGATCGCGCCGACGCGGGCCAGCGCGACCGTGCCGCGGCCCGGCACGCTGTGCAGGTCGAAGTCGTCGGCCACCCGACGGCAGGTGCCCAGGCCCGCGCCCAGGGAGCCGGTCGTGGAGAAGCCGTCGCCGAGGGCGGCGCGGACGTCGTCGATGCCCGGCCCGTGGTCCACGGCCGCTATCTGCACGACGACGCCGGCCCGGCCGCTCGGCGGCGCGACGACATCGACGAGGAGCCTGCCGCCGCCTCCGTGCTTGAGCAGGTTGGTGGCCAGTTCCGTCGCCACCAGCGCCGTGACCGCCGTACGCGACTCGTCGAGCTCCGCGAGGGCGGCCGCCTCCTCGGCGGCCACCCGCGCGTCGCGCACCCGCGTCGAGTCGTGCACGGGGATGTCCCACACCCGCGGCATCAGAACTCCTCGCGCTGGCGCGGCGGCCGGGCCGCCCACGAGGTCACCGTGATCCTGGTGCCCGCGCCGGGCGTGCTGTCGATGACGAAGTCGTGCACCAGTCGCTTCGCCCCGCCGAGCCCCATGCCGAGGCCCCCGCCGGAGGTGTAGCCGTCGCTCAGCGCCTGCTCCACGTCGGGGATGCCGGGCCCGTCGTCGGAGAAGACCAGCCGCAGGCCCTGCGTGCGCCCTTCCGTGACGCGCACCGTCTCCACCTCGCCGCCCCCGCCGTACACCAGCGTGTTGCGGGCGAGTTCGCTGGCCGCCGTGACCAGCTTGGTCTGCTCGACCAGACTGAAGCCGAGCGCGGCGGCGGCCTGCCGCACATGCTGCCGTACCCACACCAGGTCCATGTCGGAGCGGATCGGCAGGCGGGCCTCGATGCCCGCGGCCGTCCCGCTCACCGCGGCTCCCGGCGCGGGCCGCGCGCGGCCGGGGAGCCCGACGAGGCGAGGAGCGCCAGCGCCGACTCGGTGCTCAGCGCGGTCCGCAGCCCCGGCAGCGTCAGCCCCAGCTCGACCAGCGTGATCGCCACCGCGGGCCGCATGCCGGCCACGACGGTCTGCGCGGCCAGCAGCCGGGCGCTCGCCGCGATCTCGGCCAGGACACGGCCGAGGAACGAGTCGACGATCTCCACACCGGAGATGTCGATGACCACGCCGGTCACCTGACTGTGGGCGATCGCCTCCACGATGTCGTGCTGGAGCTGTTCCGCCGTGCCGTCGTGCAGGTCGCCCTGGAGGGTGATCAGTAGGACGTCGCCCAGCCTGAGCACCGGCACCGGTGCCCCGCCGGTGGGGGAGAAGTGGCCGTTCACCGCTGACCCGCACCGCCGGGAGCCGACTGCACGATGTCCGCGCCCAGCCCGTGCAGGGCGTAGGAGAGCGCGTCGGCGAGCCCGGCACGCGTGATCACGGTGCCCAGGTCCAGACCGAGATGGACGATGGTCTGCGCGATCGCGGGCCGGATGCCGGAGACGACGCACTCCGCGCCCATCAGCCGCACCGCGGCCACCGTCTTCATCAGGTGCTGCGCGACGAGCGAGTCCACCGTCGGCACACCGGTGATGTCCAGGATCGCGTACTGCGCCTGCTGGTCGACGACCGCGTTCAGAAGCGTCTCCATGACGACCTGGCTGCGGGCGCTGTCGAGGGTGCCGATGAGCGGCACGGCGACGATGCCGTCCCAGAGCCGGATGACGGGCGTGGCCACCTCCAGAAGCTGCATCTGCTGCCGGTCGATGAGCGACTGCACCTCGGTCAGCGCGGTCTCCATGACCACCAGCCGCAGCGTCCCCATCAGGACGGTCAGGGTCGTGGTGCACTCCCGGAGGTGGTCCTGCGGCACATCCGGAAGGTCGGCGACCAGGAGGTTGACGACGGGGTTGCGCAGGGCGTCCACCTCGTTGGACACCTGGGCGGTGCTCATCCCGGAGCGGGAGCGGGCGGCGGTCATCCGGGCCAGCTGCTCGCGGACCACGGTGAACCCGGCGCTGTCGGAGTCCTCCACCCGGCCGGACCCGGCGACCTGCGCCAGGGCGTCGACCACGCTGCGGCCGGCCTCCACCGCCTCGTCCCGCGACACCGTGAACACGGTGCGGAAGAGGGATTCGTCGGCCCACCGCTGGGCGATCTGCTCCCGGCGGCGGCTCAGGAAGGCCGCGACCTCCTCGGTCGGCGTTCCGTGCTGTGCGGCCGCTTCGTGCTCCGGCACTCTTCACTCCTCATCTGCGTCCTGCTGCCGCGGCCCCGCCGCGGGCGACGGTGACGCGTGGTGACCTTGCCGGACGACAACCCTAACCAGGTCACCAACCTGGTCACTCTCTTGGCCTGCCCGTATTGTTGTCAAACGACAACTGACGCCCCGTCACGGAGTCTCGGGACCATCGCTCTGCGGACCGTCGATCAGGGCCAGCGCGTCCTCCACCTTGTCGGACACCGGCACCGTGAGGCTGACCCCGGTCAAATCCAGGACCCGGCGCACCGCGGGCGTGGGATCGATCACGTGCACGCTGCCGGGCAGCTTCCGGGCCTCCTGGTACACCCGCAGGATGATGTTCATCCCGGACGAGTCCATGAACGGGACCGCCGAGAGATCCAGCAGGAAGTGCCGCCTGCCGTGATGGAGCTGGTTCGCCAGATGGGCCTGGAACTCGGTCGCCGTGTCGAGGTCGAGATGGCCCTCGACCGTGACCAGGGCCACGTCCTCGCGGGGCAGGGTGACCTCGACGGACAACGGGTTCTGGGCGATGGACACGAGTACCTCCGAAAACTGACGGGCCGGGCGCTTGCCCGGGGGTGACTGCGGTACGAAGCGAGCGCGGACGGGACGGATCCGCGGGCCGGCCCCCGGCCCTGCCTCGTCTCCCCCCTCGCCTCCGCTCCCGGCCTCGCACCGCGCACGAGCGGATACCCGCGAACCCACCACCCATGCACCGGAGATCCCGCGAAGATCCTGCGAGAATCCCGTGCGGACACGTCAGCCCAGCCTGATGCCCACGATGCAGGTGTCGTCGTCCGTGTCGGACCTGCTGTAGGTCAGCAGCCGGTCCAGCTGCTGGTCCAGCGTCGGCGGCACCGTGCGGGCCTGCACCAGCAGATGCGTCAGCGACTCCTCCACCGACCGGTCCCGCCGCTCGATCAGCCCGTCCGTGTACATCAGCAGCGTGTCGCCCGCCGCGAGCTGGATCTCTTCCTCCTCGTACGTCGCCTCCGGCACCGCGCCCAGCAGCATCCCCTTCAGCAGGGGCAGCGGCACCGCGCCCGAGTCGCGCACCAGCACCGGCGGCAGATGCCCCGCCCGCGCCCACCGCAGCGTGCGCCGCACCGGGTCGTACAGCCCGCACGCCGCCGTCGCCGTGACCGCGCCCGTCAGATGGTGCGCGACGATGTTCAGCCACGACAGCAGCTGACCCGGACCCGCCCCGGTCACCGCCAGCCCGCGCAGCGCGTTGCGCAGCACCACCATGCTGGTCGCCGCCTCGATGCCGTGCCCGGCGACGTCGCCCACGCACAGCATCACCATCCGCGACGGCAGCATCACCGCGTCGTACCAGTCGCCGCCGACCAGCTGCTCCTCCTCGGCCGGCCGGTAGCGCACCGCCACCTGGAGGCCGGGCACCTCCAGCGGCGCGTGCGTCGGCGGCATGATCGCGTGCTGGAGCTGGAGCGTCAGCCGGTTGCGCTCGCTCGCCTGCTGCTCGGTCTGCGCCAGCTGGTCACGGGTCGCGGCGAGCGCCACCTCCGTCCAGTGCTGTGCCGAGATGTCCTGGTAGGCGCCGCGTACGGCGACCAGCTGGGCGTCGGTGTCGAGGACCGGCTCGGCCACGATCCGCATGTGCCGGGTCACCCCGTCCGGCCGCTGGAGCCGGAACGCGGCGGAGGACGGCCGCCGCTGGTGCAGCAGCGTGCGCAGGAAGCGTCCGACGGGGACCGCGTCGTCGGGATGCGCGTGCGCACCCAACTCCTCCAGCGGCACCGGCGGAACCGACGGATCCCGCCCGTACAGGGCGAACATCTGGCCGTTCCAGGTGGTCTCGCCGGTCAGCACGTTCTCCTCGAAGCCGCCGATGCGGCCGAGGCGCTGCGCGTGCTGCAACAGGCTCGCCAGCCGCGCCGTCTCGTCCTCGATGCGCCAGATCAGCAGCACACAGGTGCCGTGCCGGCTGATGCTCATGTCGGCGACCGCCGACAGCGGCACCTCGTCGACGAGCGCGGTCAGACTCATCCGGCGGGCCCGGAACGGCTCACCGGTGGCGTAGACGCGCTCGATGCGCTGGAACAGGTCGCTGCCGCCGGCGGCCATCGGATAGGCCTCCAGCATCAGCGCGCCGTTGACCACCGCGCGGGGGCGGCCCGCCGGGTCCAGGAAGCGGTCGTTGACGTGCTGGATGCGGAAGTCGACCAGCTGCCCCGTCGGGTCGATGTGCGGCACCAGGACCAGCGCCGGGTCGTGCAGCCCGTCCGCCAGGTCCATCAGCTCCGCGGCGTCGGGCAGCACCCGCGGCTCCAGGTCGGCGCCCGGCGTGTGCGTGTACGTCTGCAACGTGTGCGCGCACAGCTCCGCCAGGGCCTCCACCTGACGCACGACCTGCGGCGGCTGCCGCTCCAGCCGGCCCGGCCAGGCGATCTCCAGGACGCCGTGCACCCGGCCCCCGGTCCCGGCGGGCAGGGCGACCCGGCCGCCGTCCGGATGCAGCTGACGGCCGATGGTGGGCAGCCCCGTCTGCGCGAGCGACTCGATCCACTGGCCCGAGCGCTCGGTCAGGCCCCGGCGGGCCACCGTGGCCACGTCCGGCGGGACGTAACGCCAGCGCGCGGCCTCCAGCGCGGCGAAGCCGGCGCTGCCGGCCAGCGTGAGGGAGCCGTCCGGGCCGGCCGCCCAGATCGCCACCGCCACCGCGCCCAGGGGACCCAGGGCGTGCTGGAGCAGCGAGTCGGCGACGGCCTGCGTGTCGTGCGCGGCGAGCGCCCCGCTCTCGGCGGCCCGCAGCCGCACCGCCGCGGAGTCCTCGCCGGGGTCGTCGTCGGAGCCGGTGACGATGGCCAGGAAGGCGTCGGTCACCTCCGACACCTTGTCCCTGGCGGACTGGTTGATGACGTCCACCGCGAACTCCAGCGGCGTCACCGCGGCCTGCCGGGCCAGCTCGGTGAGCTGCCGGGCCGCCTCGGCCGGCCCGCACCCCAGCCGCTCCACCAGGATGCCCTTGGCGAGCTCGACGAGGGCCCGGCCCTCGGCCTCGGCCTGCGCCGCCCGCACCTCCTGCCGCAGCCGCTCCACGGTGGCCGCGAGGCGGCCCACGGGAGAGGGAGCCTCGTCGTCGTCCTCCGGGGCGGCCCGGACGGCGGTCGGGCGGGCCGCGTCGGGCGCGACGGCGGCGTCCTGCGCCGCGGACGGCACCGCGACGGCGCCCTCCGCGGAGTGCGGCGGGCCGGCCGGGACAGCGGCCGTCTCACGGCCGGCCTCGCCGTCGTTCGTCTCGTGCGGCTGTTCGGGAATGCTCACGTGCGAAGACTCCTCGGCTGGGACGCCTGGGGGCAGGGGCGGGCGGGCGCCCTCAGACGGTCAGCCAGCGGCGGACGCAGGACATCAGGTCGTGGGTGTCGACGGGCTTGGTGACATAGTCGCTGGCACCCGAGGCGAGGCTCTTCTCCCGGTCCCCGGGCATCGCCTTCGCGGTCACCGCGACGATCGGCAGCTCGGCGTACTGCGGCATCGTGCGGATCTCCGCGGTGGCCGTGTACCCGTCCATCTCCGGCATCATCACGTCCATCAGCACGAGCGCCACGTCCGGGTTGTTGCGCAGCGTGTCGATGCCCTCGCGGCCGTTCTCCGCGTGCAGCACCCGGATGCCGTGCAGCTCCAGGATCCCGCTCAGCGCGAACAGGTTGCGCGCGTCGTCGTCCACGACGAGCACCGTACGGCCCACGACGGCGTCGTCCACGGGCGGCGGCCCCACCGGCTGCGGCTCGTCCGGCCGGACCAGGGCGAGCACGTCCCCGGGCTGCTCCGCCGACAGATGCAGGGTGATGCGCTCGCGCAACTCGTCCAGGCTGGACAGGAACTCCAGCGGACGGCCCGCCGAACGGGACTGGAGCGTCTCCTCCTGGGCCAGGTCCGCCCGGTGCCCGTTGTGCACCAGCACCGGGACGCCCGTCAGCGCCGAGTCGGCCTGGAGCGCCTCCAGGAAGCGGGAGGCCTCGGCGTCCGGCATGCCCAGCTCCAGCACCACGCAGTGGCACGGCTCGGCGGCCAGCGCCCCCGCCGCCTCCTGCGCGCCGACGGCGGTCACCACGTCCACCGGCGGCGGCGGGGCGGCCTCCTCCCGGCTGCGCGCCATGTCCGCCACGACGCTCTCCGCGACCAGGGTCAGCAGACCGCGCGGCCGCTCCTCCACCACCAGCAGCCGGCGCGGACGCCGGCCGGCCCCGCCCGGCGACAGGGGCAGCCCGGGGGCGGGCGCCATGAGGGGCACCGGACGGTCTTCGGAGCTGCGCTCCACCGGCCGTCCGCCGGCGAGGAGTTCCTCGAAGTCCACCCGCGCCACCGGCAGGTACAGCGTGAACGTGCTGCCCTTGCCGGGCGTGCTGTCCACCGTCACCGCGCCGCCCAGCAGATGGGCGATCTCCCGCGTGATGGACAGCCCGAGGCCCGTGCCGCCGTACTTGCGGCTGGTGGTGCCGTCCGCCTGCTGGAAGGCGCCGAAGATGGTCTCCAGCTGCTGCTCCGGGATGCCGATACCGGTGTCCTTCACCCGGAACGCCACCACCGTGCCGCCCCGGATGACGCCCTTGGGCACCTCCTCCGGGGCCACCGGCTCGATGCGCAGCTCCACGCTGCCCTGCTCGGTGAACTTGACCGCGTTGGACAGCAGGTTGCGCAGCACCTGACGCAGCCGGGAGTCGTCCGTCAGCAGGTCCGCCGGAGCCCCGGCCGCCGTGCTGATGGTGAAGTCCAGGCTCTTCTGCGTCGTCATGGGGCGGAACGTAGCCTCGACGTACTCCAGGAGCTGCCGCAGCGGCACCCGCTCCGGCGAGACGTCCATCTTGCCCGCCTCGACCTTCGACAGGTCCAGGATGTCGTTGATCAGCTGGAGCAGGTCCGAGCCGGCGGAGTGGATGATCCCCGCGTACTCCACCTGCTTCGGGGTGAGGTTGCGCGAGGGGTTCTGGGCCAGCAACTGGGCCAGGATCAGCAGGCTGTTGAGCGGGGTGCGCAGCTCATGGCTCATGTTCGCCAGGAACTCCGACTTGTACTTCGACGCCAGCGACAACTGCTGCGCCCGCGCCTCCAGTTCCTGCCGCGCCTGCTCGATCTGGAGGTTCTTCGCCTCGATGTCGCGGTTCTGCGCCACCAACAGCGAGGCCTTCTCCTCCAGTTCGGCGTTGGAACGCTGAAGCTCCTCCTGTTGCGACTGCAACTCGGCCGAGCGGGCCTGGAGTTCGGCGGTCAGCCGCTGCGACTCGTCGAGCAGCTCATCGGTGCGGGCGTTCGCCACGATGGTGTTGACGTTGACGCCGATGGTCTCCCTGAGCTGCTCCAGGAAGTCCCGGTGGATCTCCTTGAACGCGGTGACCGACGCCAGCTCGATCACACCGAGCACCTGGCCCTCGAACAGGATCGGCAGCAGCACCAGCGCGCTGGGCTCCACCTGCCCGAGCCCGGAGGAGATGGCCACGTACCCGGCGGGCAGCTCGTCCACCGTGATCGTACGGCGGCTGCGCGCGGCCTGGCCGACCAGGGAACGCCCGAACGGGATACGGGTCGGACGGGCGTCGTCGTCGGGGTAACCGTAGGCGCCCACGAGCCGCAGCTCCGGGCCCTTCCTGCCGTCCTCGGCGAGATAGAACGCGCCGTACTGGGCGGAGACCAGCGGCACCAGCTCGTCCATGATCAGCTCGGCCACCACGGGCAGGTCCCGGTGGCCCTGCATCAGGCCGGAGATCCGCGCCAGGTTGGTCTTGAGCCAGTCCTGCTCCTGGTTGGCCAGCGTGGTCTCGCGCAGGGACCCCACCATCGAGTTGATGTTGTCCTTCAGCTCGGCGACCTCGCCGGACGCCTCCACGGTGATCGAGCGCGTCAGGTCGCCCTCGGCGACGGCGCTGGTCACCTCGGCGATCGCGCGGACCTGCCGGGTCAGGTTGCCGGCCAGCTCGTTGACGTTCTCGGTGAGCCGCTTCCAGGTGCCGGAGACGCCCTCGACCTCGGCCTGGCCGCCGAGGCGGCCCTCGGTGCCGACCTCGCGGGCGACGCGGGTGACCTCGTCGGCGAAGGCGGAGAGCTGGTCGACCATCGTGTTGATGGTCGTCTTCAGTTCGAGGATCTCGCCGCGGGCGTCGACGTCGATCTTCTTCGACAGGTCGCCGCGGGCCACCGCCGTCGTCACCAGCGCGATGTTGCGGACCTGGCCGGTGAGGTTGTTGGCCATCGAGTTGACGTTGTCGGTGAGGTCCTTCCAGGTGCCGGCCACGTTCGGCACGTGCGCCTGGCCGCCGAGGCGGCCCTCGGTGCCCACCTCGCGGGCGACGCGGGTCACCTCGTCGGCGAACGCCGACAGCGTGTCCACCATCGTGTTGATGACGTCCGCGAGCGCGGCGACCTCGCCCTTGGCCTCGACGGTGATCTTCTGCGACAGGTCGCCGCGGGCCACGGCGGTGGCGACCTGGGCGATCGACCGCACCTGGCCCGTCAGGTTCGACGCCATCACGTTGACGTTGTCGGTGAGGTCCTTCCAGGTGCCCGACACCCCGCGCACCGTGGCCTGACCGCCCAGGTTGCCGGCGGTGCCGACCTCGCGGGCGACGCGGGTCACCTCGTCGGCGAACGCGGAGAGCTGGTCCACCATCGTGTTCAGCGTGTTCTTGAGCTCCAGGATCTCGCCGCGGGCGTCCACGGTGATCTTCTGGGAGAGATCGCCCTGGGCGACCGCCGTGGCCACCTGGGCGACGTTGCGGACCTGCGCGGTCAGGTTGCCCGCCATGAAGTTCACCGAGTCGGTGAGGTCCCGCCAGGTGCCCTTGACGCCCTTGACGTCGGCCTGGCCGCCGAGGCGGCCCTCGGTGCCGACCTCGCGGGCGACGCGGGTGACCTCGTCGGCGAAGGCGGAGAGCTGGTCGACCATCGTGTTGATGGTGTTCTTCAGTTCGAGGATCTCGCCGCGGGCGTCCACGGTGATCTTCTGGGAGAGGTCGCCCTTGGCCACCGCCGTCGTCACCTGGGCGACGTTGCGGACCTGGGCGGTGAGGTTTCCGGCCATGAAGTTGACCGAATCCGTGAGGTCCCGCCACACGCCGGCCACGCCCGGCACCTGTGCCTGGCCGCCGAGGCGGCCCTCGGTGCCGACCTCGCGGGCCACTCGGGTCACCTCGCCCGCGAACGCGGAGAGCTGGTCGACCATCGTGTTGACGGTCTCCTTCAGCTGAAGGATCTCGCCGCGCGCGGGCACGTCGATCTTCTGCGACAGGTCGCCCTTGGCCACCGCCGTCGCCACCTGCGCGATGTCACGCACCTGCGTGGTCAGGTTGCCCGCCATCGCGTTGACGGAGTCCGTCAGGTCGGCCCAGGTTCCCGAGACCCCCGGCACCTCGGCCTGACCGCCCAGGGTGCCCTCCGTGCCCACCTCGCGGGCCACGCGCGTGACCTCGGAGGTGAACACGGACAGCTGGTCGACCATGCCGTTGAACACGGTCGCGATGTCGCCCATGAGGCCGTCGCCGTCGGCGGGCAGCCGGGTGCCGAAGTCGCCGTCGCGTACGGCGGTCAGCCCGGCGAGGAGCCGCCTGAGCTCCTCACCCGGGACCGTGTCGACGACCTCGGTCGCGTTGCTGGTCATGCGTACCCTCGTTCCGCTCCCCAGGAGCCCCCGGGCGGGGACTCGGAACGCGGGCCGCCCGGGTGGACGGCACCGCATGTCGTGCGTGCATTTCCGCAGTTCACGGATGTGCGCTGATGAGAGAAATACGCCGCAGGCTAACCCACCAGCCCGGGGCGGAACAAAGCGTCGCGTGATTTGCGCTCACAGGATTTCCACTGGGGCCCCACCGGGCGTGCACCGTGAGGTTCGGGGTACCCGGTGGGGTTCGCGGCTGCTCAGGCGGCCGGTCAGGCAGTGGGTCAGGCGGTCGGTCAGGCGGCCGGTCAGGCCAGATCGGGCCCGAGCAGCCCCGCGCGCAGCCGGCGCACCACCCGGCTGATCAGCCGGGAGACGTGCATCTGGGATATGCCCAGTTCCTGGCCGATCTCGGCCTGCGTGCGCTCCTCGACGAAGCGCAGATGCAGGATCCGCCGCTCCCGGGGAGCGAGTTCGGCGATCAGGGGCGCCAGGGAGTGGAAGTCCTCCACGAGTCCCAGCGCCGGCTCCTCCACGCCGATGAAGTCGGCCAGCACCGACTCGCCCTCCCCGCCGCCGTCCGCGGTGAGCGCGGCGTCGAGCGAGGCGGAGGTGTAGCAGTTGGAGGCCTTGCGCGCCTCGATGACCTCCTCCTCGGACAGCGACATCAGCTCGGACAGCTCACGCGTGGTGGGCATCCGGCCCAGCCGGGTCTGCAACTCGTCCGTCGCCCTGGCCAGTTCGACCCGCGCCTCCTGGAGCCGGCGCGGCACGTGCACCGCCCAGCTCGTGTCGCGGAAGAAGCGCTTGATCTCGCCGACGATGTAGGGCACGGCGAACGACGTGAACTCGACCTCGCGGGACAGCTCGAACCGGTCGATCGCCTTGATCAGACCGATCGTGCCGACCTGGACGATGTCCTCCATCGAGTCGCCCCGGCCGCGGAACCGGGAGGCCGCGTACCGCACCAGCGACAGATTCATCTCGATCAAGGTGTTGCGCACGTACTGGTACTCGCGCGTGCCCTCCTCCAGCACGGCCAGCCGGTCGAAGAACCGGCGCGAGAGCTGCCGCGCGTCTCTGGGGCTCACCTGGGTCGGCGAGTCGATGACCGGGACCCCTCCCCACAGGTCGTCGGTGACGTCCTGCCCTGCCGTGGCTGTTCGTGCCTGTGCCGTCACGGCATCCATGCCGCTCACTCCGTTCGTTCGGGTCGATGACGGACTCCGTGTGCCCGGGCGCACCCACCCCACACCGCCCCGGACGCACAGGTCACGGGGGTCCTTCGAATGGCCCAGCGGGCGAAGGGTAGGCGGGGTGTGGAACGCGAGAAGGGAGCAGCGTGACCATGGACGGAATCTGGTCCTACCCGGTGGGAAGCGGGCATCTGGAGGGGGAGGACCTGACGGGGTACGGCGTGGTGGCGAGCGACGGGACCGTGGGTCACGTCGAGCGGGAGGACGGCCATCACGGGATGTGGCATCTGGTCGTCGACACGGGCGTCTGGCTGTTCGGCCGCAGTGCCGTCGTGCCGGTGGGCGTCGTCAAGTCCGTCGACCCGGAGGGCCGCTCGATCACACTGGCGTGCACGGGGGACCAGGTCAAGGAGGCCCCCCGCTTCCGGACCGACAGCGAGACGATGGACCCCGGATACCTGACCGCCGTCGCCGACTACTACCACCGGCTGACCGCGCCCGGGACGACCACGGCCTGAACGGCCTGGCGGCCTGGCGGGCTTGGCGGGCCGCCCGCGCTCTCGCGGGCGGCCCTCGTATGCTCACGTACTCATCGCCTACGCGCGCGCCGTCGTGGACGCCCGCTGGAACGGTTCCGCACGGCCCGCGCCGCGTGAAGAGGACGTCATCGATCTGCTGCTGGTGGTCTCGGTGGTCTCGGAGTTGGTCCACCAACGCCGTCCGCCACGGCGGCGGCCTCGCCGGGTACGAGGCGACGCCCGAGCCCGACGGCGTCCGGCCGGCCGTGCACGACCGCAGCGACGTCGTCCCGCCGGCGGTGTAAGGATCGGGAGCCTTCCCGGTGGGGCCTCACGGGAACGGCTACGGCCGGCAGTCGATCATCCGGGTCCGCGCCGGATGAGGATCAGCGGATCACCAGGGCAGGAAGACGTGCACGTCCTTCCCCGTGCCGTCCGTCACCACGCTCACCTGGCTGCACAGTGTGTGGATCAGATGCCAGCCGATGCCGCCGCCCCCGCTGTCGGGGTGGAACGGCCGGGGCGCGGGCGGGGTGGGATTGGTGTCGTGCAGCGTGACGTGCACCCCGTCGAAGGTCGGACGCATCCGGAGTTCGAACGGACCCGGCGCGTACTGCACCGCGTTCGAGGACAACTCCGTGACGATCAGCACGATGTCGTGCCAGAACTCGGGCGCCGTGGGCGGTGACGCCCGGGACAGATCGCGGAGGAACTCCTCCGCCGCCAGCCGGGCGCCTGTCACGTCCCGCGGCTCGCCCGCGAAGCGGGCGGTGCGGCTCTGGAGCGTCCAGGAGGCCAGTGATTCGTTTCCACGGGGCTCGGTTGCCATGTCGTCGGTGCGGCCCGCTGTACCCGGGGCCGTCGTCCTTTCTTCCGCAGCTTGCTCGTCGCACCTATCAGGGTTCCCGAGGCGGCGCAGGCTACGCGTCCGGCGCACGACGGCGAACAGGGGGACACGCGGGGCGATCGAGCGGCCACGCGGCGTGCCCGGTCAGCGGAACACGTCGTCGGCGTCGTCCCAGCCGAGCACCTCCTCCGGCGCGCTCCGCCGCGGCGGCCGGGCGCGGGCCTGGTACATCGCCTCGATCTCGGCCGCGTAGTGCCGCACTATCGAGTCCCGGCGCAGCTTCATCGACGGCGTCAGCAGACCGTTGGACTGGTCGAACGGCTGCGTGAGGATGCGGAAGCAGCGGATGGACTCCGAGCGGGACACCGAGCTGTTGGCGGCGGCCACCGCCCGGCCGATCTCGTCCCGCAGGGCGTTCTCCTCCCGGTCCTCCCGGCTGGGCGTGTCGCCGTGCAGCGACAGCGTGCCGCGCCAGTGCGCCAGGAAGTCGGGGTCCAGCGTGATCAACGCGCCCACACAGGGCCGGTTGTCGCCCACGACGACCGCCTGGTGCACGAGCGGATGCATCCGCAGCCGCTGCTCCAGCGCGGCCGGCGCCACGCTCTTGCCGCTGCTGGTGATGATGACGTCCTTCTTGCGGCCCGTGATGGTGAGATAGCCGTCGGAGTCCAGCGCCCCGAGGTCGCCCGTGGCCAGCCAGCCGCCCCGCATCGCCGCCCGGGTCGCGGCGTCGTCGTTGACGTAGCCCTGGAACACCGAGGGGCCGCGCACAAGGATCTCCCCGTCGTCCGCCACCTGGATCTCCGTGCCCGGCAGGGCCTGTCCGACGGTGCCCGACTTCTCCCGGCCCAGCGGCTGCATGGTGACCCCGCCGCTGGTCTCGGTGAGCCCGTACCCGTCGTGCACGTAGATGCCGATGCCCTCGTAGAAGAGGGACAGATCGCGGTGCAGGGGCGAGCCGCCCGACGTGGCACGGTGCACGCGCCCGCCCAGGGAGGCGCGGAGTCTGCGGTACACCGTGCGCTCGAACAGGGCGTGCTGGAGCCGCAGATCGAAGCCGGGACCCGAACCCCGGCCGAGCCGGTGCCGCTCGACGGCGGCCGCGAAGTCCCGGGCGGTCTCCGCCGCCCGCTCGAACAGCGCGCCACGGCCCGCCTGTTGGGCGGTACGCAGGAAGTTCTTGTAGATCTTCTCGAACACCGAGGGGACGGCGTACAGATACGTCGGCCGGAAGGTGCGCAGGGCCTCGGCGAGCGCGGTGGCGCTCAGGTCGGGCTCATGGCCCATGAGGATGCCGCCGCGCAGACACAGCCCCTGGATCATCAGACCGTAGACGTGGGAGAACGGCAGGAAGGCGAGCACGGAAGGCTGCTCTCCCGCGGGGGCCGCCGTGCGCGCCCAGCCGGCCAGCAGCGTGTCGCAGGGCGAGGCCAGGCTTCGATGGCTGAGGGCGCAGCCCAGGGGGCGGCCGGAGGTGCCGGAGGTGTAGGCGATCACCGCCGTGGAGTCGGGCAGCACGATACGGCGCAGCGAGTCGACCGTGGTGAGCGCCGTCGTCGCGCCGAGGCGCGTCAGCTCGTCCAACGCGCCCGCGTCCAGCTGCCACACATGGCGCAGGGTCGGCAGCGTCGCGCACACCGAGCCCACCGTCATCACGCTCTGCTCGTCCTCGACGACCACGCCGACGCAGCCGGCGTCCCGCAGGATCCACTCGACCTGGTCGCGGGAGGACGTGGGGTAGATGGGGACGACCTCGGCGCCCAGCGCCCACAGGGCGTGGCAGAGCACCGACCACTCGTAGCGGGTGCGCGCCATGATCGCCACGCGGTGGCCCGGAGAGATCCCGGACGCGACGAGTCCCTTGGCCAGATCGACCACCTCCTCGCGGAGTTCGAGCGCCGTCACCTCCTCCCACTCGGAGCCGCCGGAGCGGGGACGGCGGGCGAGCACGGGGAGCGCGGGGGTACGGGCCGCCGTCTCGAAGACGCTGTCGGCGAGCCCTCCGGTCAGGGGCGGGGCGGCTGGGGGAGCGAGGGCGACGGGGCGCATGCGCTGCTCCTGACATGTACGGGGTGTGACTCCGCCGACGAGGACTGTTATCGACGGTGGTCGAATGTAGCCCAGGCGGGACCGGTTGTGGCCGGGAACGTATAAGTAATCCGCGTTGATGATCTCGGTGGGAGGGGGACTCGGGGGACATGACCCACATCAGCCCCGATCCCGAACCCGAACGCAGCACCGGCCTGGAACCGGGAGGCGGTGTTCCGCCCGGCGAGACGCCGCCCGCGGAGAGCAGCCTGCCCGAGGCCGGGCCGCGTCAGCCGCAGCACGCTTCCAAGGGCTGGGCCAAGGCCCCGCTCACCCTGATCATCGTCCTGACCGTCCTCGTCGCGGCCTTCTTCCTGGCATACGCCCTGGTCCTCCTGCTCTGAGCGGGAGGACCCAGCCACAACCCCTACATCGCTTTCTCGGCCTGGGTGTGCCGGACGCAGGCGGTGACCACCTCGCGCAGACTGCCCGTGCGCTCCCACACCTCGCGCTGGATCCGCGCGCCGTTGCCGTCGCGCAGCAGCGCGGCGCAGCCCTCGCGGGCCCGCTCCAGGTCCCCGGTGTCCGCGAGCGCGTCCGAGACATGGTTCAGCAGTGCCTCCACCACCGTCCCGGCGGGCGCCCGCCGCATGGTCGCCGGATGCAGCAGCTCCCCGCTCAGCCCGGAGTGGGAAGCCTGCCAGGAGGCCAGCCGCAACAGGCTCACACCCGGGTCGACCGGCTCCTCGCCGGCCTTCCACGCACGGGCGGCCGTCTCGACCAGTCCCCGCGCGAGGGTGGCGACGAGGACGGCGGTCTCCGCGTGCAGACAGACGTCCGCGACCCGGATCTCCACCGTCGGATAGCGCGCGGACAGCCGGGCGTCGAAGTAGATCATCCCGTCGTCGAGGATCGTGCCCGTGGCCACCATGTCCGCCACCTGCCGGTGATAGCGCTCCGCCGAACCGAACGGCTCGGTCGGACCGGCCGAGGGCCAGCGGCCCCACACCCGGCTGCGGTAGCTGCTGTATCCGGACTCCTTCCCCTGCCAGAAAGGCGAGTTGGCGCTCAGCGCCAGCAGCACCGACAGCCACGGCCGGATCCGGTCGAGCACCGCGACACCCTCGTCGTCGGACTCCACCGACACATGGACGTGGCATCCGCACACCAACTGCTCACGCGTCGCGATGCCGTACTGCTCCGCCATCCACTGATAGCGGCGGTTCATCCCGACGGAGGGCTGCACCGGCAGCGGCGACGTCGCCAGCGCCGCCACCGTGCAGCCGATCTCCCCCGCGTGCCGGGCGGCCTCCGCGCGGATGCGGACGATCTCCTCGGCGAGCTCGTCCATGCCCGACTGCGGATGGGTGGCGAACTCCAGCATCTGGTTGTGCAGTTCCTTCTCGAAGACCTCGTGCTCGCCCTCGTCCCGGGTGGCGCGGGCGAGAACAGCGGCGGACAGCGCCTGTGGTTCTCCGGTCTCCGGGTCGACCAGGAGGAGTTCCTCCTCCACTCCGACGGTGCGCACGTGATTCAGCCTCTCTGCCGGTCGTACGCACCCGAATGCCCTCTACGGCCTCCTTCACACGGCGGTCGGCGTGAGCCAGACCGTGGCGAGCGGCGGCAGCGTCAGCCGGATCTCCCCGTTCTCCGGCTTCACCGGACCGACGAGGCGGACATCGCTCCCGCCGTAGCGCGCGTCGTCGGTGTTGAGGGCCTCGTACCAGAGCGGGACCTCGTCGGGGACGCCGATCCGGTAGTCGTGCCGGACCACCGGCGAGAAGTTGCTGACGGCGAGCAGGGGCGCGCCGTCGGCGTCGTGGCGCAGGAACGCGAAGACGTTGTCGTCGGCCGCGTCGCACAGCAGCCAGCGGAAGCCGGCCGGGTCGGTGTCCCGCTGCCACAGCGCGGGCGTCGCGCGGTAGAGGGTGTTGAGGTCGCGGACGAGATCGCGCACACCCCGGTGGTCGGGCTCGGCCCCGTAACCGGGGTCGAGGAGGTGCCAGTCGGGGCCGTGCGCCTCGGACCACTCCGCGCCCTGCGCGAACTCCTGCCCCATGAACAGGAGTTGCTTGCCCGGGTGGGCCCACATGAAGCCCAGGTAGGCACGGTGGTTCGCCCGCCGCTGCCACCAGTCGCCCGGCATCTTCGACACCAACGCCTGCTTGCCGTGCACCACTTCGTCATGGGAGATCGGCAGGACGTAGTTCTCGCTGTAGGCGTAGATCATCGAGAACGTCATCTCGTGGTGGTGGTACTTGCGGTGCACCGGCTCCTTGCTCATGTACTCCAGCGAGTCGTGCATCCAGCCCATGTTCCACTTCAGCCCGAAGCCCAGACCGCCGCTCTCGGTCGGCCGGGTCACCCCGCCCCAGGCCGTGGACTCCTCCGCGATCGTCACCACGCCGGGGGCGCGGCGGTAGACGGTCGCGTTCATCTCCTGGAGGAACGCCATCGCGTCCAGGTCCTCCCGGCCGCCGTGCACGTTCGGCGTCCACTGCCCGGAGTCCCGCGAGTAGTCGAGGTAGAGCATCGAGGCGACGGCGTCCACCCGCAGCCCGTCGACATGGAACTCCTCGCACCAGTACACCGCGTTGGCCACCAGGAAGTTGCGCACCTCGGTACGCCCGAAGTCGAACTCGAAGGTGCCCCAGTCGGGATGCTCGGCCCGCCGCGAGTCCCCGGGCTCGTACAGCGCGTCCCCGTCGAAGCGGGCCAACGCCCAGTCGTCCTTGGGGAAGTGCGCCGGCACCCAGTCCACGATCACGCCGATGCCCGCCCGGTGCAGCGTGTCGACGAGGAACTTGAAGTCGTCCGGGCCGCCGAGCCGCGAGGTCGGCGCGTAGAAGCCGGTGATCTGGTAGCCCCAGGAGCCCGAGAACGGGTGCTGGGCCACCGGCATGAACTCCACGTGCGTGAAGCCCAGGTCCTTCACATAGGCGGGCAGCTCGTCCGCGATCTGACGGTACGTCAAGCCAGGCCGCCAGGACGGCAGATGCACCTCGTACACGGAGAACGGCGCTTCGTGCACGGGCAGATCGCCCCGGTGCGCCATCCACTCCTCGTCCTCCCACGTGTAGTGCGAGGCGTGCACGATCGACGCCGTGTCGGGCGGGACCTCGGCGCGGCGGGCCATCGGGTCGGCCTTCAGGAAGCGGTGACCGTAGCGGGAGGTGATCTCGAACTTGTACCGGGTGCCCTCGCCGACCCCGGGAATGAACAGCTCCCACACCCCGGACGCGCCGAGCGAGCGCATCGGGAACGCCGTCCCGTCCCAGTACGTGAAGTCGGCGGCGACGCGCACGCCCCGGGCGTTCGGCGCCCACACGGTGAAGCGGGTGCCCGCCACGCCCTCGTGGATCATCGGCTCCGCGCCCAGCGCCTTCCACAGCTCCTCGTGCCGGCCCTCCCGGATGAGGTGGAGATCGAGTTCGCCCAGCGCGGGCAGGAAACGGTACGGATCGTGCACCTCACCCGCACCCGCACCCGCACCCCCACTCGCACCCGCACCCGCCGAGCCCGACCCGTCCGCCGAGCCCGCCCGGTCCGAGGTCGCCGCGTCCGTCCCGTCCTGCTCGTAGGCGACGCACAGCGTGTACGCGGGGATCGCGTCGAGCGGCAGCAGCGCCGAGAACAGGCCGTCGCCCTCCGACACGAGCGGCACGCGCTCCCCGTCCACCACCACGGCCACCGACCGGGCGAACGGCCGCAGCGCGCGGAAGACGATCCCGGCCGGCGCCGGATGCGCGCCGAGCAGGGAGTGCGGGTCGTGGTGCTCGCCCGCCAACAGACGTCCGCGGTCGGCCGCGTCGAGCGGGGGCGCCGCACCCGGGCGGGGGCCGCCCGACTCCGGCAGAGAGGTGTCGCGCAGAGCCATGGGTCAGCCTCCTCGGACGGCGAGTCGTTCGATCGCCGCCATGGGTACGGGTAGCCAGTCCGGACGGTGCCGCGCCTCGTACAGCACCTCGTAGACGGCCCGGTCGGTTTCGTACGCACGCAGCAGCGCGTGCTTCTTGCGGGGGTCCCAGCCGGCCCGCGCCGCGTAGCCGGCGCAGAACGCCTCCCGGCAGCGGCGCGCCCACTCCGGACGCCAGGGCCGGCGCTGACGGGCGGCGTAGTCGAAGGACCGCAGCATGCCGGCGATGTCCCGGACCGGCGAGTGCGGGCTGCACCGCTCGGCCAGCGGGCGGGACGGCTCGCCCTCGAAGTCGATGACGAACCACTCCCGCCCCGCGCGCAGCACCTGACCGAGATGCAGGTCGCCGTGGATGCGCTGGGCGGGCGGGCCCGCGTCGCACGCCGCGAGCGCCCCGAACGCGGTGGTGAGTCCCGGGACGAACGGCCGCAGCGCCGCCACATGGTGCGCGGCGGCCTCCAGCCGCTCCGTCATCGCCGCCGCCGTCCGCGCGTTGTCGCCGTGCGGACCGGCCGGGAAGGCCGCGGCGAGGGACAGGTGCACCTCCGCCGTGGCCCGGCCCAGCGCCTCGGCCTCGACCGTGAAGTCGTCGCCGTGGGCGAGGGCGTCCAACGCCAGCGTCCAGCCGTCCGAGGCTTCGGGCAGGAACGGCTGGAGCACACCGAGCGTCGCCTCCAGGGGATGCGTCGTCCGGAACCAGGCCACCGGCGCCGGCACCCGCCCGCACCCCTGCCCGGCCAGCGCCACCGGCACCTCCAGATCGGGATTGACCCCGGGCTGGACCCGCCGGAACACCTTCAGGATGAAGGCGTCCCCGTACACCACGGACGTGTTCGACTGCTCCGCCGCCAGCAGCCGCGGCGCCAGCCCCGCCGGTACCGCCGCCGACGGATCGGACTCGAAGCACAGCGGCCCGAGCGAGCCCGGATGCCGCATCCGCTCCAGCAGCAGCTGCGCCGACCGGGGGTCCTGCAAGGCGTCATGGACCGTCAGACCGGCCAGCGCGCCTTCCTCCACCCTGCCGATCAGGGCCCGGCCCAGCCGCGGGGACTGGTGCCGCTGGATGCCGAGGAGCAGTTGGTAGCAGTCACCGGGCGGGGGAGTGCCGCCGGGCGAGGGCACGCCCGACTGGCCGGTCTGCACCAGCAGATGCAGACAGCCCGGATACAGCTCCGTCATGGACAGCAGTCGCAGATCGTTGAGCGGCCGGTCCTTGCCCGCGAACCAGCGCTGCGACGGCAGCCACTCGCGCAGCAGTCCGCCGAGCGTCCCCACGGAGCGGACGCCGGCGGCACTGCCCGAGCTCAGAGATGCGGTCTTCGGCATGGTGACGCGTCCTTTCCTCGGCGCACGCTCACAGGCGCCGGCCGACGCGGGATGCGGCTCGGGCGAGCCGGAACCAGTAGAAGCCGTGGCCCGCGAGGGTGAGCAGGTAGGGCAGCTCGCCGATGGCGGGGAAGCGGACGCCGCCGAACAGTTCGACCGGGTGGCGGCCCTTGAAGCGGCTGAGGTCCAGTTCGGTGGGCTGGGCGAAGCGGGAGAAGTTGTGCACGCACAGCACCAGGTCGTCTTCGTATTCGCGGAGGAAGGCGAGGACGGCGGGGTTGGAGGAGGAGAGTTCGGTGTAGGAGCCGAGGCCGAAGGCGTGGTTCTGTTTGCGGATCTCGATCATGCGGCGGGTCCAGTGCAGGAGCGAGGACGGCGAGGCCATGGAGGCTTCGACGTTGGTGACCTGGTAGCCGTAGACGGGGTCCATGATGGTGGGCAGGAACAGCCGGCCGGGGTC
>NZ_JBIARQ010000014.1:0-212293 GCF_042890065.1 Streptomyces sp. NPDC002328
AGGTTTCCCATACGTCAGGCCCGACCGTCTCGCCGACCCACTCACCCATCGCCACATGACGAGTCTGGCCCTGCCGCTGACGCGGCAGGGCCAGAGCCCCAAGATCTTCATGAGCCTTCTAGGAAGCCGACACGCGCACGTCCGCCGCGCGGACGAACGCCACCCGGTGTCCGAACTGGATCTCGTAGTACTCGTCCTTGCCGACCACGACCTTGTGCGCGTCGGTGGCGAAGCTGACGGCGTAGTAGTACTCGCCCGGCACCTTGTCACCGACCACGTACTGCTGGCCCTTCGGCAGCCGGTACGGCAGCGGCGAGACCGCCTGCACCGGGACGCCCGCCGGGTAGGCCGACGCCTCCGGGTAGGCGCGCCCGTAGACCGGGACGCTGTCCAGGCCGTCCTTCGGGGTCACCACCACACCCTTGGCGGGCACCGCCGTCGGCTGCGCCGGCGGGTTGCGGAACCAGGCCTTCTGGCCGAGGTACCAGATCGCCGTCCAGTCGCCCCACCGGTCGGCGACCGCGTACTGCTGACCGGTGGAGACCCGCGAGGAGATGTCGTTGACGCCCGTGCCCGGCGTGGTGCCCAGACCGACGTCCTTGATCAGCGGGGACTTCTCGTCGTGGTCGGAGTACAGCCGTACGTCGCTGGAACCGTGCGCCGCGCATGGCTCGCCCGGGGCGACGCAGCCCGTGAAAACCGGCTGGTTGGCCGCGTAGTCCGGCCGGATCGTCACCAGGCCGCTGTTCTTGCGGCCCGTGGCCTTCACCGGACGGCCCAGCAGCTCGAAGTAGTGCGCCCAGTCCCAGTACGGACCAGGGTCCGTGTGCATCCCCGGCACCGTCGCCGTCGTCGGTCCCGGCACGTTGTTGTGGCCGAGGATGTGCTGCCGGTCCAGCGGGACGCCGTACTTCGCGGCCAGATACGTCACCAGGCGGGCCGACGACCGGTACATCGCCTCCGTGTACCAGGAGTCCGGGTAGGCCAGGAACCCCTCGTGCTCCAGGCCGATCGACTTGGCGTTGACGTACCAGTTGCCCGCGTGCCACGCCACGTCCTTCGCCTTCACATGCTGGGCGACATGGCCGTCGGTGGAGCGCAGCGAGTACTGCCAGGACACGTACGTCGGGTCCTGGACGAGGTTGATGACCCCTTCCCAGCCGCCCTCGGTGTCGTGGATGACGATGTACTTGATCGACTGGGACTTCGGACGGTCGCCCAGGTCGTGGTTGCCGTAGTCGTCGTCGCCGAACTGCTGGTACGGCGCCGGGATCCACTCGCAGGAGACGGTGCTCGGGCACTCGGTGCCCGCGGCGGCGGGCGCCCGCAGACCGGTCTGCCGCAGCTGCGCCGTCCTCGGCGCCAGGCGCGGCTGGGCGGCCAGCGCGACGCGCTGCCCGGCGTCGGTGGTGCGCTCCCCGCCGGTGCGGATCACGTCGTACACGTCGTGGGCGTACGCGGCGGCCGTCGCGCTGTCGTCGGCCCCCGAGAAGCGGGCCACCGCGCCGTACCAGTCCGCCGGGTCGGCGCTCAGCGGCACCCCCAGGTCGCGCTGGGCGAAGGCGAGGAGGGCGGCCCCGCCGGTGATGTTGGCCGCGGGGTCGGTGCGCAGGCGCTCGGGGCTCAGGCCGGTCAGTTCGGCGGCTTTGACGAGGGTGCTGAGCCGGGCCGGGACGTCGGCGGCGTTCGACAGGTCCGGCTGGGGGCGCAGGGCCGGGCGGGCGTCGTCGCCGCGCGGATCCTCCGTGCCCTCGCTGTGGTGCGGGGCCGTGGCGAGAGCGGTGCGGGCGTCGGTGAGGTGCATCGGGCCGTAGCCGCCGGTGACGCTCGGCGCGCCGGCGTGCCCGTCCCAGCGGGACTGGAGGTAGGAGACGGCCAGGAGCACGCTCTGCGGCACCCGGTACTCGGCGGCGGCGGCCGCGAACGCGTTCTGGAGCGTGGCCGAGGAGACGCGCTCGGGGCTCGGGGCGGCGCCCATCAGCGGCATCAGCAGGGCCGCCGAGGCGAAGGCGCCGGCGGTTCTGCGGGTGCGTCCGCGTCCGGCGGGGGAGTGGGGGGAGGGAACGGGTCCTCGCAATGCGGCCTCCTGGGACGAGCGAGCGGAGCGGGGCGTGCGGGGCCGAACGTGCGTTAGTCGTACCGGCTTGCCGACGATCCGTCAATCATGCCCACAGGCAGGCGATTTCCCTTGTCAAGAGGGGTCCGGCGCGTTTCGCGCCGACGGCGAGGACGGAAAGGTGAGGCACTGCGAACAGAGAGGTCCGCGGTGTGAACAGAAAGGTCCGCGGTGCGCCGCCGCTCTGGCGCACCGCGGACCTTCCTCCCCTCAGCGAGTGCCGACCGCCGCCCGAACGGCCCGTCGGGCCAGTTGGCAGTCGTCGTGCAGCCGCCGCAGCAGCAGCCGCTGCTCCTCGCCGGACGGCGCGGCGCCCGGGTGGGCCATCCCCGGGGCCGTGGGGGTCGTGTCGTGCAGGGAACGCTGCACGGCCGTCTCGTAGGTGCGGATCTCCCGGGTCAGGACCAGCATCAGGTTCACCAGGAACGCGTCCCGTGAGGCCGGGCCCGCGGACTGCGCGATCTGGCTGATCTGACGGCGCGCCACCGGCGCGTCGCCGAGGACCGCCCACAGCGTCGCCAGGTCGTAGCCCGGCAGGTACCACCCCGCGTGCTCCCAGTCCACCAGCACTGGACCGGCCGGTGACAGGAGCATGTTCGACAGCAGGGCGTCGCCGTGGCAGAACTGGCCCATGCCCTGCCGGCCCGCGGTCGCCGCGATGCCGCGCAGGAGTTTCTGGAGGTCGCCCAGGTCCCGGTCGGTGAGCAGACCCAGCTCGTGGTACCGGGAGATCCGGGCCGGGTAGTCCAGCGGCGCGTCGAAGGCGCCCGCCGGGGGACGCCAGGCGTTCAGCCGGCAGACCGCGCCGAGCGCCGCCCTGATGTCCGTCCGCGGCGGGGCCTCCACCGGGTGCCGCTGGAGCGCGGCCACCCGGCCCGGCATCCGCTCGATGACCAGGGTGCAGTTGTCCGGGTCCGCCGCGATCAGTCTCGGCGCCCGCACAGGGGGGCGGTGCCGGACGAACGTGCGGTATGCGCCTATTTCGTGCCTGATCCGCTCGGACCAGACGGGCGAGTGGTCCAGTAAACACTTGGCGACCGCCGTGCTGCGTCCCGTCGTGCCGACCAGGAGCACGGAGCGTCCGCTGCGGCGCAGCACCTGCACCGGGGCGAACTCCGGGCAGATCCGGTGCACCGACGCGATCGCCGTGCGCAGCTGCGCGCCCTGGGGGCCGGACAGGTCGAGTCTCCCGCTGAGCGGTTGCGTGCCGAGCCCCGCGGGGCGCCGGCCGCGGCCCGCGCCGAGCACGGGGGGCGCGGGCCGGGCGGGGTCGAGATACGGGCCGCCGCCCGGACGGATGCGCGGCGACCGGGGTGGGGCGGACACGGAGGACGATGCTGCGTACATGGGCGAAACAGATCCCTTCGTGTGCCGGACGTAAGAACGCTGCCCCGACCGGCCCTTACGGGTGCACCCTGGGGAATGTCCCTCGGCGACCGGGTCGGGGTGGCGCGTTCCTACCTGACACCCATCGCCCAGTGGCACACCATCTGGCGCACCCTGGCGAAACCCTGGCGAATAGTCGCCCGGCAACTTTTGCGGGCTACTGTCAACTCAGCCGAGAACCTGGGGGCTTGACGTGAGCGGACAACCCAACACCCGCCTGGCGGACCTGTTCGGCCTGGCCGGCTGGTCCAAGGGTGAACTCGCGAGGCTGGTCAACCGGCAGGCGGCGGCCATGGGCCACCCCCAGCTGGCGACGGACACCTCCCGGGTGCGGCGTTGGATCGACACGGGAGAGATCCCGCGCGATCCGGTGCCTCGGGTGCTGGCGGCTCTGTTCACCGAGCGTCTCGGCCGTGTCGTGACCATCGAGGACCTCGGTCTGGTACGGCACGGGCGCGCGGGGAAACGGCGGGGCGGCGGGAGTGCGGAACATCCCGACGGCGTGCCGTGGGCGCCCGAACGGACCGCCGCGGTCCTCACCGAATTCACGGGAATGGACCTCATGCTCAACCGACGCGGCTTGGTGGGCGCGGGTGCCGCGCTCGCCGCGGGCTCAGCACTCAGCAGCGCCATGTACGACTGGCTGCACACCGACCCCATCCTCTCCGCCGACGCACCCGTCGTCGACCATCCCCTCGTGCAGGCCGACTCGGCCGACTTCGACCGCTACGAGGCCGCTCCCGTCGGGACGGCGGAGGTCGACGAACTGGAGCGCTCGGTGGAGGTGTTCCGAGCCTGGGACGCCGCCCGCGGCGGCGGACTCCAGCGCAAGGCCGTGGTGGGTCAGCTCAACGAGGTGGGCGGCATGCTCGCCTACCACCACCCACCCCATCTCCAGCGGCGCCTGTGGGGCGTCGCCGCCAACCTCGCCGTCCTCGCGGGCTGGATGTCGCACGACGTCGGTCTGGAGCCCACGGCCCAGAAGTACTTCGTCATCGCCGCCCACGCCGCGCGCGAGGGGGGCGACCGGCCCCGGGCCGGTGAGGCGCTGTCCCGGGCGGCCCGTCAGATGGTCCATCTGGGCCGGCCCGACGACGCCCTGGACCTGATGAAGCTCGCCCAGTCCGGCTCCGGCGACGAGGTGCTGCCGCGGACCCGGGCGATGTTCCACACCGTCGAGGCGTGGGCGCAGGCCTCGATGGGCAAGGGCCAGGCCATGCGCCGCACCCTCGGCCGCGCGGAGGACCTGTTCGTCTCCGACAAGAGCGATGTGCCGCCGCCCAGTTGGATGCAGTTGTTCAACGAGGCGGATCTGTACGGCATGCAGGCCCTCGCCTACCGCACGCTCGCCGAGTTCGAGCCGGGCGCGGCGGCCCACGCCCAACACTACGCGGACAAGGCGCTGGCGCTGCGGATCGACGCCCAGGAGCGGTCGAAGATCTTCGACTTCCTGTCGATGGCCTCGGCCTGCTTCATCGCCGACGACCCCGAGCAGGCGGACCGGTTCGCCCGTCTCGCCCTGGTGTCGATGGGGCAGAACTCCTCGCGCCGCACGTGGGACCGGCTGCGCCAGATGTACCGGCTCAGCGCCGCGTACGCCGCCTACCCGAGCATCCACGAGCTGCGGGAGGAGATCCGGCAGGCGCTGCCGAAGACGTCGAGGGCGAAGGGGGGCAGCGGCGGCGACAGCGTCTCGCTGTGAGCCGGCCGGGAGGTCCGCCGTCGGTTCGGCCGGTGCCGGTTCGGCCGGTGTCGGGGCATCGTGTGCCGGCGAGGCCGGTCAGGAGGTCAGGGGGCGGTCGGGGGCCGGCACCCGGGCGACGAGCACGCAGGCGTCGTCCTCGCGCCCCCGCTCGCCGCACTCCTCCACGACCATCCGTACGCAGTCCTGCGCGGTGGGCGCCCCGTTCAGACGGGGGGCGAGGCCGAGCAGGCGGTCCGGGTCGGCCGGTGCGCCGCCGGGCAGCAGGCCGTCGGTGTGCAGCAGGAGCAGGTCGCCCACTTCGAGCGTCTCCTCGGCCTGTCCGTAGACGGCGCCCGGGGTGGCGCCGAGGAGCACGCCGTCCGGGGAGGTCAGCCGGCGTCCCGTCCCGTCGCGGAACAGCAGCGGGGCGGGGTGTCCGGCCTGCGCCCACAGCAGGGTGCGGCGGTCGGGGAGGTAGCGGCAGCATACGGCGCTGCCCAGGGCCGGTTGGGCGTTGGCGTCGAGTAACTGGTTCAGCCAGGACAGCAGTTGGGCGGGGCGGGTGCCGGCCATGGCCATGCCGCGCAGGGCGCCCAGCATCATCGCCATGGTGGAGGCGACGGCCGGTCCGTGCCCGGTGAGGTCTCCGACGCTCAACAGCGTCTCGCCGTCGGAGAGTTCGAGGGCGTCGTACCAGTCGCCGCCGATCGGCGAGTTCGCGTCGGCGGGCAGGTGGCGGGCGGAGAGGTCGAGACAGCTGGGGCCTCGGCGCGGCAGCCGCAGGGCGCCCCGGCCGGGCGGCAGCACGGCCTCCTGGACCTCTGCCGTCAACCGGTGCTCGGTGCGGGCCGCTCGGCGGTGGCGGCGTAACGACTCCTGGGTCTCGCTCACCTCCTGCCGGCCGCGACGGAGGTCGCTGACGTCCCGCAGTACGGCCCACATGGCGCAGGTGCTGCCGTCGGCGTCGACGACGGGCTCGCCCATCATGTGCACGGCGCGGACCACGCCGTCCGGCCGGACGACCCTGAACTCCCCGTCGATGGGACGGGCGTCGACGAGGCAGTCGGTGACCATGGCCGTGAGCGTGCGCCGGTCCTCCTCCACTACTAGGGAAGGGAGTTCGTCGAGGGTGAGCGGGGGAGCGGCCGGGTCGCGGCCGAGGATCCGGTACAGCTCCGCCGACCAGACGGCCTCGTCCGTGAGGAGGTTCCACTCCGCGCTGCCGACCGGGCCGATGAGGGCGTCGCGGTGGGCGGCGGGCGCCGCGCCGGGTGCGGGTGCGGGTGCTTGAGCGTTCTCGGCCTCCGACGTCGGGCCGTCCCGCAGTTGAGCCAAGTGCGCGTGCAGGTCGTCGAGTTGATGCAGCGCCAGGTCGCACAGCGCTCGTTGCCAGCGGCCCTGCGGGTCGGATCCGTCGTCCTGCGCGTCCCGTCGTACCGCGTCCACGTCGCCCTTGAGCCGTCGCGTCTGCGTGATCAGCGTGTCGACCGGGCCGCGTCCTGGCGGCTGGCCGGCGGGGCGGTCCGCAGAGAGATGGGACGGCATGACGCACTCCGATGGGGGGACGGGACGGCCGGGACGGACGGAAGGGGCCGTTACGACTCTCGCACAGCCCGCCACGCGGTGTAAGGGATTTGGCAACACACGATGCGGTGATGCTTCCGGCATATGCCACAGTCTTCACGGCCAGGTCACGGGGTGCGTTCGGCGTACGTCATGCAGGGGGTAAGTCGTAGTCGAGGTACGCGACTTGGTGGACGACGAGGGGCGTATGACGGGTGGTGTGCGGGTGTTCGGCGACCGTGTGTTCCCTCCAGCGCCGCAGAACGACGGGCCGGGTCCCTCGGGGCGTGCACTCGTGACACAGGTCACATCAATTCGTTACCGGTTTTGCGTAATGCGAAGGGCCCCTTCGAAGTCCTACAAGCACCATGCCGAAACGGCCGACCTCTCACCGCTGCGGAGACCGACCATGGACCTAGCCCACGTCACCGTCCAACAGTCCGCCCACGCCCGGCTCATCACCTCGGAGGAGCGGGAGGTGCCCGTCGCCGCGACGCTGCGCTACACCTCCGCCGATCCGCTCGCCGTGTTTCTGGACTTCCCTCCGGAAGCCGCGCTCCAGGGCGAGGCGGTCACCTGGACCTTCGGCCGCACGCTGCTGGAGGAGGGGCTGAGCGGGCCGGCGGGCAGTGGTGACGTGCAGATCTGGCCGTGCGGACGGGAGCGGACGGTGGTGGAGTTCCACTCGCCGATGGGCCTGGCCCTGCTCCAGTTCGACACGGCGGCCCTGCGCCGCTTCCTGCTCCGCAGCTACGCGGTGATCGCCCCGGGCAGCGAGGACGTCGGCGCGGCGGTCGACCGGGGGCTCGACGCCTTACTCGGCAACGTGTGAGACGGGTGGAGGGGTTTCGGTCGTAGCGCGCCGGGCGCGCCTGGCGCGGACGGTCTCTGCCGTACGGCACCGGGTCCGGCTGCGCCGAGCCCGGAGGGGCTTGCCTCGGCCGTACAGGGCGGGGCATCGCGCCCTGCGGTCCGGACAGTGCTGTGCCGTGTCGTGCCGGATTCTGCGGCCCGGCAGTGTCGTGCCGGAGTCTGCGGCTCCGGTTGTGCCGCGTCACGGCCGGCGACCTCCAGCCGTACAGCCCCGGGCTCAGCGGCTCAGTCGTACGGCCCCGGGCTCAGCGGCCTCAGCCGTACAGCCCCGGCTCCGCGGTCTCAGTCGTACAGGGCCGGGCGTGGGGCCAGGTCGATCTGGGTGCGGGCGCCGGTTTCGAGGGCGTGGACGCCGGCTTCGGCGACGGTGGAGGCCGCGTAGCCGTCCCAGGCCGTGGGGCCGGTGACGTGGCCCCGTCGGGTGGCGTCGACCCATGCCTGCACCTCGCGGTCGTAGGCCTCGGCGAACCGGACCAGGTAGTCCTGGGGCACCTCCGTGCCGGCCGAGCCGCGCCCGGTCACCAGCGGCCCGCGGTCGTCGCCGACGCGCACGCTGCCCGCCTCGCACACGGCCTCGCAGCGCACCTGGTAGCCGAAGCCGCAGTTGACGAAGACCTCCACGTCGACCAGGGCGCCGCCGTCGGTCTCGAAGAGCACGAACTGCGGGTCGAGGAGCCCCTCCGGAGCGCCGGCGGACGGGCGCGGCCGCAGCACCGTGACGGCGGTCAGCTCCTGGCCCAGCAGCCAGCGGGCCGCGTCGATCTCGTGCGACACCGAGCTGTCGATCAGCATCGCGCTGGTGAAGCCGGGCGGTGAGGAGACGTTGCGGTGGACGCAGTGCAGCATCAACGGCCGGCCGAGCCCGCCGTCGTCCAGCAGGGCCTTGAGCCCGCGGTACTCGGTGTCGTAGCGCCGCATGAACCCGATCTGGGCCAGCCGCCGGCCCAGCCGCGCCTCCGCCTCCAGCACGCGCAGCGCGCCCGCGGACTCCGGCGTCATCGGCTTCTCGCACAGCACCGGCAGCCCGCGGGCGAAGGCCGCGAGCAGCGCCTCCTCGTGCGCGGGACCGGGGGAGGCGATCAGCACGGCCTCGACGCCGGGCGCGTCGAGCGCCGCCTCCGCCTCGGTGTGCACGGCGACCCCGTCGATCCCCGCGACGGCCTCCCGCGCACGGTCCGCGTCGGGATCGGCGACGGCGGCGACCCTGGCGCCGCTCACCACGCCATCGAGGCGTCGTATGTGGTCGGCGCCCATGTGTCCGGCACCCAGTACGGCCACGCCCAGCAGGTCACCCATGTACGTCCGTCCTCCCGGCCTCCGGCGGTGATCACGCCGTAGGGTACGTCGCCGGGAGAAGCGCGGGGCGGGCCGCCTCGGAAGCGGGTCGGCGGCGCGTCAGTAGCGCAGCACCCCCGCCATGCCGGCCGCGTCGCCCAGCGCGCCGTCCGGGACGAACCGCACGTCGGCGCCCGTCTCCAGGCACTGCTCGACGATCTCGTCCACGATGTCCTCGCGGGCGTCGAGATCACCGCTCTCGGCCGGGATCAGATGGTCGCCGTCGTCGCGCACCGTGACGCGGTAGTTCTCCTCGACGGCCAGCAGCCGGACGCGGCCCTCGCGCGCGTTCTGCCACAGCTCGTCCACGCCGGCCGCGAAGGTCTTGTGGCCGCGCGCCGAGTCCAGCTCACGGGCCACGTCGGCGGTGTCCCGCCGGGCCTGCGCGTCGAGCACCGGGCGCACCGCCTGCCACACGGCGTCGGGGGTGGCGTGGGTGAGCCCGCCGTGCGGGACGTGCACCGCGTGCCGGGCGGCCCCGCCGAACTCGTCCAGCAGGGACAGCGCGGCCTGCTCGCCGGTGACGTACAGCGGCCGGGGGTTCTCGCGCAGCAGCCGGCCGAGGGCGGTGTCGGCGTCGCGCAGGAAGTGGCGGGTGCCCTCGTCGCGGAAGGTGCTCGGCAGGTCGCCGACGCGTTCCATGCGCTCGGCGTCGAAGTTCTCCCGGCTCCGGGCGAAGGGGAAGCCGCCCCGGCGCTCCTCGACGACCCGGTCGACGCCGCCGTTCCACAGTGTGACGCGGTCCGGCGAGACCGACAGCACCCAGAACGGCCGCTCGGCGGCCCGCGCGGAGACCAGGTTGCGGGTGAGGAAGGTGTCCGAGAGGACGACACGCTCGGGGACGGACCGGGCCAGGGACCACACCTGGTGCTCACCGGGCGCCGCGAAGATCACCAGACCGTCCTCGGTGTGCGTCAGGTCGACCTCGGCCAGCGCCCGGTCGAGCTGGTCCCCGACGTCGGCGCGCCGTTCCCGGGTGACCGACGGATCGGCCTCCAACTGCTTCTTCGCCTCGGCCACGACATTGCGCAGCCGCACGCGGTCCTGGGCGTTCAAGGGCTCGCGGCGGTGTGTCGGGGTCAGCACGGACACCGCGGGATAGGGCCGGGGGCGGCGCAGTTCGGAGAGGGTCGCGTGGCTGAGTGCGTGCTCCATATCAGCACGATAGGTCCGATTCGCGTACGGGGCATGGCGTGCCCGCTCCGGATGAATGCTTTAGAGTTCCAGCTTTCATCGGGGTCATCATGGGGGCGTTCGTGCATATGTGCGGCCAACTGTGTTTGGATACGCAGGGTTTACATGCGTTCGACACTCCGCACTCGTGAGCTTGTTATGGTGTTACTCGCCAGTAGCAAGCCTGGCGGGGGAGGCAACGGTCCGGCGACGGGGGCGGATCGACGTCACGCGTCCGAGGGGACCTGGTGATCGCGTCTCGAACGCCAATCCCCTGGCCACACATTCAGACAGGTGAGACTCGTCAACATGGCTCGTTCCCTGGTCGATCTGCTGACCACGCACGCCACGCACCAGCCCGACAGGACCGCCTACCGCTACCTCGTCACGGGGGACCCGGACGGAGAGGTCCAGGAGATCTCCTACGCCCGGCTGGCCACCCGCACCCGGGCCGTCGCCGCCTGGCTCCAGGAACGCGGACTCGCCGGCTCCCGCGCGATGCTGCTCTACCCGCCCGGCCTGGACTTCATCAGCGGCTACCTCGGCTGTCTCGCCGCCGGGGTCGTCGCCGTGCCCGGCGTGCCCCCGCAGGGCCGCGCCCACAACCACCGCGCCCTGACCCGGATGAAGCGTCTCATCGCCGACGCCGACGCCAAGGTGATCCTCGGCGACCGCCAAGTGATCGACGCGCTCGGCGCGATGACCGAGCACCTGCCCGAACTCGACGGCGTCACCTGCCTGGTCACGCGGGCCATACCCGACGAGGCCGCCGCCTCCTGGCGCGCACCCGACCTCACCGCCGACTCCGTCGCCTTCCTCCAGTACACCTCCGGCTCCACCTCCGCCCCGCGCGGCGTGGTCATCACCCACGGCAACCTGCTCGACAACGAGCGGATCATCACCGAACGCATGGGCCACACCCCGGAGGTGATCGAGGAGTACGGCCACGAACTGCTCGTCAGCTGGCTGCCCGTCTACCACGACATGGGGCTCATCGGCCCGGTCCTGAACACCGTCTACCTCGGACTCACCACCACGCTCTTCTCCCCGCTGCACTTCCTCCAGCGCCCCGACCGCTGGCTGCGGGCCGTCAGCCGCTACCGCCCGCACACCAGCGGCGGCCCCAACTTCGCCTACGAGCTGTGCCTGAAGCACGCCACCCCCGAACTCGTCGACGAACTCGACCTCAGTTCCTGGAAGGTGGCCTTCAACGGCGCCGAACCGGTGCGGGCCGCCACCCTGCGGCGCTTCACCGAGACCTTCGCCCCGGCGGGCTTCCGCCGCGAGGCCTTCTACCCCTGCTACGGCCTGGCCGAGGCCACCGTCATGGTCACCGGCGGCACCGTGGGCACGCCCCCCGTCCTCCTCGCCCCGGCCGACGGCGCCTCGGACGCCGACGCGTCCGCCATCGGCTGCGGACGGCCCGGTCCGGACCTGACCGTCGTCGTCGCCGACCCCGAGCGGCAGCAGGAACTGCCCGAGGGCGAGGTCGGCGAGATCTGGGTGCAGGGCGCCAGCGTCGCCAAGGGCTACTGGCGCAACGCCCTCGCCACCCGCGAGCACTTCCGCGCCACCCTGCCCGGCCACGAGGGCCGCTTCCTGCGCACCGGCGACCTCGGATTCCTGCGCGACGGCGAACTCTTCGTCACCGGCCGCAGGAAGGACCTCATGGTCGTCGACGGCCGCAACCACTACCCGCAGGACCTGGAACTCTCCGCCGAGATGTCCCACCCCGCGCTGCGGCCCGGCTGCACCGCCGCCTTCTCCGTCGACAGCGGCGACGCCGGCGTCGACGGTGAACGGCCCGTCCTCGTCGCGGAGGTCGACCCCGACGCGGCCGGCGAGGCGGAGAAGATCGTCGACCAGGTCCGGGGCGCCATCGGCGACGCCCACGGCCTGTCCGTGCACGACGTCGTCCTGGTCCACCCCGGCACCATCCCCAAGACCTCCAGCGGCAAGATCCAGCGCCGCGCCACCCGCACGGCCTACCTCGACGGCGCCCTCTCCGTCATCGGAGCACCCGCCACCGGATGACAACGGCCGCCGCCGGAACGCCCGTTCGGACCGACGGCGGCCCCCCGACCCTCGTGGTCCACCTGCGACCGTCGTGGTCCACCCCCGACCGTCGTGGTCCACCCGAGACCGTCGCAGTCCGCCCCTTCGCCCCGGCCGCGCCCGCCCTTCACGGCGTACGGCGCCCGCCGCGCACCCAGTTCCCGAGGACTCCCTTCCCGATGCCTGAGAACGCGTCCCAGCACCAGACACCCAAGCCGTCCGCGACGACCGCGGAGGGAGTGCTCTCCTGGCTCACGGCTGCCGTGGCGGAGGCCGCCGGGATCGACCCGGCGACCGTCGACCCGCACCGACCGATCGCCGAACTGGGTCTCGGCTCTCGTCAGTTGGTCGCGCTCGGAGCGGACCTCGCCGAGCGGACCGGCCGCGCCCTCGACCCCTCCCTCGTCTTCAACCACCCGACGATCGCGGAACTCGCCGAGGCCCTCTTCGAGCAAGCGCCGCCCGCACGGCCCGCTGCCGAGCGGGCGACCGGGCAGCCGGCGCGCTCCGCGCAGGGCGACGACATCGCCATCGTCTCCATGGCCTGCCGCTTCCCCGGCGGCGCCGACGGCCCCGAGGCGCTGTGGCGGCTCCTCGACACCGCGCGGGACGTCATCTCCGAGCCGCCGCCGGGACGTTGGGACACTCAGGGGCTCCTCGACCCCGACCCGGAGGCCACCGGCAAGGCCTACACCCTGCGCGGCGGTTTCCTCGACGGCATCGACCGCTTCGACGCGCCCTTCTTCGGCGTCTCCCCGCGCGAGGCCGCCGCCATGGACCCGCAGCAGCGGCTCCTGCTCCAGACCGCCTGGGAGACCCTCGAACGCGCCGGGATCGTCCCCGACAGCCTCAACGGCAGCTCCACGGGCGTCTACATCGGCCTCTACGACAGCGGATACCTCTCGGCGGCCTCCCTGGGGCAGCTCGACGGGCACGTCGGAACGGGGTCGGCCGCGAGCGTGGCCTCCGGGCGCATCGCCTACACCCTCGGCCTCCAGGGTCCCGCGGTCACCGTCGACACCGCCTGCTCCTCCTCGCTGGTCGCCCTGCATCTGGCGGCGCGGGCGCTCGCGGCGGGGGAGTGCGACCTCGCCCTGGCGGGCGGCGCGACACTGCTGGTGACCCCGCGCGGGCACGTCGAGTTCAGCCGGCTGCGCGGGCTGTCGCCCTCCGGGCGGTGCAGCCCGTTCTCCGCCGACGCGGACGGCGTGGTGTGGGCGGAGGGCTGCGGTCTCGTGCTGCTCAAACGGCTCGCCGACGCACGGCGGGACGGCGACCGGGTCCTCGCGGTCGTCAAGGGCTCGGCCCTCAACCAGGACGGCCGCAGCCAGGGGCTCAGCGCCCCCAACGGACGCGCGCAGGAACGGGTGTTGCGGGCCGCGCTGGACGCCGCCGGACTGCGCCCGCAGGACATCGACTACGTCGAGGCGCACGGCACCGGCACCCGGCTCGGCGACCCGATCGAGGGCGGCGCGCTCGCCGCCGTCTTCGGCCCCGGCCGCCCCGCCGACCGGCCCCTCGGGGTCGGCTCCCTGAAGTCGAACCTGGGGCACACCCAGGCCGCCGCGGGCATCGCCGGCGTCATCAAGACGGTCCTGGCCCTGGCCAACGAGCGGATCCCGGCCACCCTGCACGCCGAGACGCCCACCGACCACATCGCCTGGCAGCACAGCGGCCTGCGGCTGACCACCGACACGGCACCCTGGCCGCACCACCCGGACCGCCCCCGCCGCGCGGGCGTGAGCGCCTTCGGCATCAGCGGAACGAACGCACACGTGGTGCTGGAGGAGCCGGCACGGGACGAGGGGGTCGCGCAAAGCGAATGCGCCGAGTCGGCCGGGCAGTTGCTCTTTCCGCTCTCCGCCCGCAGCCTCCCCGCGCTTCGGGGGCAGGCCGGGCGGCTGGCCGGGGCTCTGCGTGAGCGACCCGAGCTGACTCTGACGGGCGTCGCCGCGACCCTCGCCCTCCACCGCACCCACTTCGAGCACCGGGCCGTCGTCCAGGCGGGCGACCGTGCCGAACTCCTCGACGCGCTGGCCGGGTTGGCCGAGGGCCGAGCCGAGCCCGACCGGACCACCGGCCCGCAGCGCGCCCTCCCGCCCGGCAAGGTGGCGTTCGTCTTCCCCGGGCAGGGCTCCCAGTGGGCCGGCATGGCCCGCGATCTCCTCGCGCACGACCCGGTGTTCGCGGACGAACTCGACCGCTGCGACGGCGCTCTGCGCCCCTTCACGGAGTGGTCCGTCGCCGCCGTGCTGCGCGGCGACGCGGGCTCCCCGTCCCTGGACCGCGTGGACGTGGTGCAGCCGGTCCTGTTCGCGGTGATGGTGTCCCTGGCCGCCGTGTGGCGGGCCAGGGGAGTCCGCCCGGACGCGGTGGTCGGGCACAGCCAGGGCGAGGTCGCCGCGGCCTGCGTCGCCGGCGCCCTCAGCCTCAACGACGCCGCCGCCGTGGTGGCGTTGCGCTCCCAGGCCCTGACCGCCCTGTCCGGCGACGGCGGCATGGCCGTCGTCGCCCTGCCCCGCACCGAGGTCGAGGCACACCTCGCCGGCCTCGACGGCCGGGTGTCCGTCGCCGCGGTCAACAGCGGGCGCTCCACGGTGATCGCCGGTGAGGTGGAGCCCCTGCGGGCCCTCCTCGACGGCCTCGACCGCGCGCAGGTGTTCGTCCGCCGGCTCGACGTCGACTACGCCTCCCACAGCGCCCAGGTCGAGCCCGTCCGCGCCGACGTCCTCGACGAACTCGACGGCGTGACCACCGTCCCGACGTCCGTCGCCTGGTACTCCACGGTCACCGGCGAGCCCGTCACCGACGAGCTGGACGCCGGCTACTGGTACGCCAACCTCCGCGAGCCGGTCCGCTTCGCGCCCACCGTGGAGCGCATGGCGGCCGACGGCTACCGTCACTTCGTCGAACTGAGCCCGCACCCCGCCCTGGTGACCGCGCTGCGCACGATCGGCGAGGAGACCGGCCGCGACCTCGTCGCCGTCGGCTCCCTGCGCCGTGACGAGGACGGGCGCGCCGGCCTGGACCGGGCCGCCGCCGAATTCCACGTCCACGGACGGGACATCGCCTGGCAGCGCATCCTCCCCGCGACGCCGCCCGCCCAACTGCCCACCTACGCCTGGGACGCCCAGCGGCACTGGACCGAGCCCGAGGGCGCCGACGGCACCGCCGGACTCCTCGACCGCGCCGCGCACCCGCTGCTCGGCATCCGACTCCGCTCGGCGGACGAGACCCGCTGGACCTTCCGCGACGAGTGGTCTCCCGCCACCGCCGACTGGCTCCCCGACCACGCCGTGTTCGGCCGCACCGTCGTCTCGGGCACGACCCTGCTCGAACTGTGCCGCGCCGCCCTCGCCGAGGCCCGCCCCGACGGCCCCGCCGACGTCACCGGCCTGCTGCTCCTCGCCCCCCTCACCCTGCCCGCCTCCGGCACGGTCGAGGTGTCCGTGGAGGTCGCCGCCGACGGTCCCGTGCCGGAGGTCACCGTGCACAGCCGTCCACGCGGTCCGGAATCCGGCGGCTGGACCCTGCACGCCACCGCCACCGCCACCGCCAGCGCCTCCGCCGCCTCGGACACCGACCCCGTCACGGAGACCGGGGACCGGCCCCCCACCTGGCCCGAGGACGCCGCACCCGCCTGGACCCCGGAGGCCTACGAACGGCTCACCGGCGTCGGCCTCGGCTACGGACCCGCCTTCCAGGGCGTCCGGGAAGCGGTGCTGACCGGGGACGGGAGCCTGCTCGCCCGGCTCGCCCTCCCGGCCGCCGCCCGCGACGTCTCCGACCCCTACCCCGTCCACCCGGCGCTGCTGGACGCCGCCCTCCACGTCGCCGCCGCGCTCGACCCCTCCGACGAACGGGTGCTCCTGCCCGTCTCCGTGGGCCGCTGCTCCCTGCCGGCCGCAGGAGCCGCCGACCTCATCGCCGCCGTCCGCCGGACCGGCGCGACGGACACCGACCTCACCCTCGACGTCACCCTGTGGGACGCCGACGGCTTCCCGGCCGGACGCCTGGAGGACGTACGCCTGCGCGCGGTGACCCCGGCGGACCTCAGCGCCGGGTCGGAGAACGCGCGGCACCTGTACGAGGTGGCGTGGACGGCCGTGAGCACTCCGGTGTCCCGTCCGGCGGAGGGCGTGTGGGCCGTCGTGGGCGACACCGACGCCGTACGCGCGCTGGAGGCGGCCGGGGTCCGGGTGGGCGACGGGGACGCGGACATCGTCGTACGGTTCTGGCCGCTGCCCTCAGTCGATGCCGAACCTGCCGCCTTCGCACAGGAGTTGGCGGCCACCGCCCTGGCCGAGATCCAGACGCTCGTCGCCCTGCCGCCCGGCCAGGCCCCCGCGCGGACGGTGTGGGTGACACGCGGGGCGGTAGCGACGGGAGAGGGGGACGCCGTACCCGGTCTCGCGCAGTCGGTGCTGTGGGGGCTGGCGCGCGGGGTACGGGCCGAACACCCCGACCTCGGGCTGACGTTGCTGGATCTCGACTCCGGGTCGGACTGCGCGGACGCTCTCGCAGCGGCCGTCTCCCTGAAGGAGGAGCCGGAACTCGCCGCGCGCCGAGCCGAGTTGCTCGCTCCGCGCCTCATACGCGCGCGGGGAGTCACCGACGGAAGCGCCCTGCCCGCCGACGGCACGGTCCTGATCACCGGGGGCCTCGGTGCCGTCGGCCGGCACATCGCCCGTCTACTGGCTGAACGCGGTGTCACGCACATGCTGCTGACGTCCCGTCAAGGCAGCCAGGACCCGCGTGCCGCCGAGACGATCGCCGAACTGGCCGCTCTGGGCGCGTCGGTGGACGTCGTCGCCTGCGATGTGGCGGACGCCGACGCCCTGGCCGGCGTCGTCGCCCGCGTCGGGACGTCGCTGCGCGGCGTGGTGCACTGCGCGGGCGTCCTGGACGACGGAGTGATCGCCGACCTGACCCCCGAGCGGCTCGCGCGGGTGCTGTCGCCCAAGGTCGCCGGCGCGGCCCATCTCCACCGGCTCACCGCCGGGCTGCCGTTGGAGATGTTCCTGCTGGTGTCCTCGGCCGCCGGCGTCCTCGGCAACGCGGGCCAGGCCAACTACGCCGCCGCCAACGTCTTCCTCGACCAGCTCGCCCACCACCGCCGTGCCCAGGGCCTGCCCGGCACCTCTGTCTCCTTCGGCGCCTGGGCCGGTGAGGGCCTCGCCGCCGAGCACGCCGACCTGACCCGTATGGCCCGCCTCGGCCACCGCGCCCTCACCCCCGAACAGGGCCGTGACCTGGTCGAACTCTCGCTGCGACGCGGCACGCCCCATCTGGTCGCCTGCGCCTTCGAGCTGCCGAGGCTGCGCGAGACCGTCACCGAAGGGGCCGGGGCCGCGCTGTGGCGCACGCTGCTGCCCGCGCCCCGTGACACCGGACGCGGCGACGGCCCCGCCGACCGGCTGGCGGCACTGTCCGAGGCCGACCGCGCCGACCGGGTCCTCGCCCTCGTCCGCGAGGAGGCCTCCCGCGCCCTCGGCCTGCGCTCGGCGCAGGCCGTGCCGGCCGACCAGCCGCTGCGCGACCTCGGCATGGACTCGGTGACGGCGGTCGAGCTGCGCAACCGCATCGGCGCCCGCCTCGCGATCAAGCTCCCGGCCACCCTGCTGTTCGACCACCCCACCCCTGACCGCCTCGCCCGTCACCTGCTCGACACCGCCCTCGGCGGCGCGAAGCGCAAGGCCGCCGACGGACGACCGGCACGCTCTCCTTCTGCGGCCACCCCGCCGGCCGGTACCCCCGTGCCGTCGGCCGACGAGCCGATCGCCGTCGTGGCGATGGCCTGCCGGCTCCCCGGCGGCGTCGACGACCCGGACGGCCTGTGGCGCCTCGTGGCGGAGGGCCGGGACGCCGTCGGCCCCTTCCCGGCCGACCGCTGGGACGTGGAGTCCCTCTACGACGCCGACCCGGACGCCCCCGGCAAGTCGTACGCGCGCGACGGCGGCTTCCTGGACGACATCGAGTCCTTCGACGCGGGCTTCTTCGGCATCACCCCGAAGGAGGCCGCCGCCATGGACCCCCAGCAGCGGCTGCTGCTGGAGATCGCGTGGGAGGCGCTCGAACGCGCCGGGATCGTGCCGGCCGCCCTCGCCGGCAGCACCACCGGCGTATACGTCGGCATGTTCGGCAGCGACTACCTGGCCGGCACCCGCCTCGACCAGCTCGACGGCTACGTGGGCACCGGCTCCGCGCTGAGCGTGGCCTCCGGCCGGCTCGCGTACGCGCTCGGCCTGCACGGGCCCGCCCTCACCGTCGACACGGCCTGCTCGTCCTCCCTGGTCGCCACCCATCTCGCGATCCAGGCCCTCAGGTCGGGGGAGTGCGACCTGGCGCTCGCGGGCGGCGTCACGCTGATGGTGACCCCGCAGACCTTCGTCGAGTTCAGCCGGCTGCGCGGGCTGTCCGCGACCGGACGGTGCCGGTCGTTCTCCGACGACGCCGACGGCGCGATCTGGGCCGAGGGCGCGGGCATGCTCGTCCTCAAGCGGCTGAGCGACGCGCGGCGCGACGGCGACGAGGTGCTCGCCGTGCTGCGCGGCACGGCCGTGAACCAGGACGGCCGCAGCCAGGGCCTGTCCGCGCCGAACGGGCCCGCGCAGGAGCAGGTGATCCGCCGCGCCCTGGAGCTGTCCGGGCTCGCCCCCGCCGACATCGACCACATCGAGGCGCACGGCACGGGCACCACCCTCGGCGACCCGATCGAGGCCAACGCCCTGTCCGAGGTCTTCGGCGCCGACCGCCCGCAGGACCGTCCGCTGCACCTCGGCTCCCTCAAGTCCAACATCGGCCACGCACAGGCCGCTTCGGGTGTCGCCGGGCTGATCAAGGTGGTGCAGTCGTTGCGCCACCGGACCCTCCCGGCCACGCTGCACGCGGACACCCCGAGCCGCCATGTCGACTGGGACGGCAGCGGGTTGCGGCTGCTCCACGAGGCGCGGCCCTGGCCGGCGACGCGGGAGCGTGTGCGGCGCGCGGGCGTGAGCGCGTTCGGCATCAGCGGGACCAATGCCCACGTGATCGTGGAGGAGGCGCCCGCCGAGCAGCCCGTCGGGTCCGTCGGGTCCGTCGAACCCGTTGAGCCCGTCGAGCTTGTCGAGGGGGCCGGTGAGGTCATCCGCACCGCTGCCGAGGCCGACGGCGAGCGCGAACCGGATTCCGGCAAGCGGCTGTTCGTGCTGTCCGGGCGCAGTGAGGCCGCCGTGCGTGGGCAGGCGGCACGGCTCTCCGCGTACCTGACCGACGACACCCCGCTGCCGGACCTCGCCCACACCCTCGCCCGGCACCGCAGCCACTTCGAACGGCGCACGGCCGTCGTCGCCGGAGACAGGGACGAACTGCGCACCGTGCTCGACGCGTTGGCGTCCGGCCGGGCCCCGCTGGCCGCACTCCGCGAGGAGCAGTCCGGCAAGGTCGCCTTCGTCTTCCCCGGGCACGGCGGCCAATGGCCGGGCATGGGCCTGGAGTCGTACGCCGAGTCGGCGGCGTTCCGTGAGGAGCTGACCCGGATCGACGCGGCCGTCCAGCGGCACGTCGGCTGGTCGGTGCTCAACGTCCTGCGCGCACCCGAGGAGTTCTCCCCGCTGGAGCGCACCGAGTACCTCCAGCCGGTGCTGTTCGCGGTCAACGCGGCGCTGGCCGCGGCCTGGCGCGCACTCGGGGTCGCCCCGGACGCCGTGGTCGGCCACAGCCTGGGCGAGATCGCCGCCGCCTACCACGCGGACGCCCTCACCCTCGACGAGGCCGTCACCGTGGTGACCGGCCGCGCCCACGCCGTCGTCCCGCACGTCGGACACGGCGGCATGGTCGCCGTCGATCTCCCGCACCAGGAGGTCGAGGAACTCCTCGCCCCTTACGCCGGACGGCTGTTCGTCGGCGCGGTCAACAGCGCCCGCTCCACCGCCGTCTCCGGCGAGGCCGACGCCCTGGCCGAGTTGGGCCGCCTGCTGGCGGACCGGGACGTCACCGTACGCCGGCTGTCGACGCCGTTCGCCTCGCACAGCCCGCTGATGGAACCGCTGCGCGACGAACTCCTCGACCGCTTCTCCGTCGTCCGCGGCGCACCGACGGACACCCCGCTGTACTCGGCGGTCCTCGCCGAACCCGTGCCCGGCGACCGCCTCGACGCCGCCTACTGGTACGCCAACCTCCGCCGGCCCGTCCGCTTCGCCGACACCGTCCGCCGGATGCTGGACGACGGCTACCGCTACTTCGTCGAGCTGAGCCCCCACCCGTCCCTCACCGCCGCCGTCGAGGCCGTCGCGGCGGAAGCGGGAGCAGACGCCGTCGCGGTGGGATCGCTGCGCCGTCAGCAGGACGGTCACGCGGTCCTGCTGCGCCGGGTCGGCGAGCTCTACACGGCCGGGCGCGCTCCCGACTGGTCGGCGCTGTTCCCGACGGGCCGCCGACTGGACCTGCCCACCTACGCGTTCGCCCGTGAACGTCACTGGCTCGCACCCGCCCCGGCCACCGCGTCCGGCGGGTCCCCGCTGCTCGGCACGCACATCGAGGCCAGCGACGAACCCGACCGGCACCTCTTCCAGGCCGAACTCGACCTGCGCGACAGCCGTTTCGCCTACCTCACCGACCACAAGGTCACCGGCGAGGTCTGGCTGCCCGGCGCGGCCTTCCTCGACATGGCCCTGGAAGCAGCGGCTTCGGTGGGCGACGGCGGCGAAGTGCGCCTGGCCGACGTACGGTTCGTCCAACCGTTGCGCCTCGACGAGGACGGGCCCGTACGGCTCCAGCTCGTTCTGCGGCCCCAAGGGGATGATGGCGAGCGGGAGTTCACGATCTCCTCGGCGGCCGTCGGCGACCGACGCTGGGAGGCCCACGTCAGCGGGCGGATCGTCGTCGCGGATACCGAAGTCGGTGCCGGTGCCGGTACCAGTGCCGCAGGTGAAGTACGTCTCGCGGATGTGCGCGAGAGTTGCCAGGAAGCCGTTGAACTGGTCCCTGTCTACGCCCAGTTGGGTGCCCTCGGCATCGACTACGGCCCCGCCTTCCGCAACCTGGAGTCGGGTCACCGCAGTGCCACCGCTGCCGTCGGCCGTCTCGCCGAGCGGCCCGCCGCCGGACACCTTCTCCATCCCGCCGTCCTCGACGCCGCGTTCCACTCGGCGGCCCTGCCCGCGGACGCGCCCCAGGGGCGGGCGTTCGTGCCGGCCGGTTTCGGGCGGGTCCGCCGCACCGGACGCCGTACCGCGCCCGTCTGGGTGAGCTGCGAGCTGCGCTCGGTGGCCGGCGACACCGCCATCCTCGACCTGCGGCTGTGGGACGCGGACGAACAACTCCTGCTCGAAGTCGAGGAGTTCCGGCTCGCCGCCCTCTCCCCGCTGGACGGAGCCCTCTGCGAGACCCGCTGGCAGCCCCGCCCGACCGCCCAGGCGGCCCCGGCCGAGGGCGGCTGGCTGATCCTCGCCGATGGGACCGGATCCGACGGCACCCGATCCGACAGCACCGGAACCGCCGAAGACCTCGCCGCACGCCTGACCGCCTCCTCCGTGCCGTACGTCCTGGTCCGCAGCGGTACCGAGTTCGAGGTCGAGGGCCCCGGGCGGTACGTGCTGGACCTCGCCGACCCGAACCACCTCACCCGGCTGCTCGACGAGGCATACCCCGACGCCCCGCCCGCGCACATCGTCCAACTCGGCGCGCTCGACGCCCCGGCCGTCGTCGACGAGCGGAGCGCCGAGGAGGCCGCCCGGCTGTGCTGCCTCGGCACCCTGCATCTGGTGCGTGCGCTCACCGACCGCCCGCGCGGCCGTGCCCCGCGCCTGTTCGTCGTCGTCCGCGGCAGCCAGGCCGCCGGGGACAGCGAGCGGGTGGCGCATCCGCAGCAGGCGCTCGCCTGGGGCTTCGGCCTCGCCGTCGCGCAGGAGTACCCCGAGCTGTCGACCACCCTCGTCGACCTGCCGCCCGCCGACGGCGGCGACGCCCTGTGGGCACAGTTGCGGCACGCCGACGACGAACGCCTGGTCGCCCTGCGGGAGTCGGGCCGACTCGTTCCCCGACTCGCCCGCACCCGCCCCGACGGCGATGAAGCCGGCGACGGGGACGGCCGCCGTCACGGCGACAGCGACGGCGTCCACCTGATCACCGGCGGTCTGGGCGGCCTCGGCCGCGTCGTCGCCGAACGACTCGTCCGGCGTGGAGTCCGCCGCCTCGCCCTGATGAGCCGGGGCGCTCCCGACCCGGAAGCCCTGCGCTGGATAAGGCAGTTGGAGGAGCATGGGGTCACCGTGCACCTCGCCCGCGCCGACGTGGCCGACCGCGCCGGACTGACGGCCGCCCTGGACGCCGTGCGACGGGAAGCCGGCCCCATCGCGGGGATCGTGCACGCGGCCGGTGTCCTCGACGACGCGACCGTGGCGAACCTGACCGACGAGCGGGTCCTGCGGGTCCTCGCGCCCAAGGTGCTGGGCACCGCGCTGCTCACCGAACTCGCCCCCGAAACAGAGAACTTGATCATGTTCGCCTCGGCGGCCGGTCTGCTCGGCTCGCCCGGACAGAGCCCCTACTCGGCGGCGAACGCGTTCCTCGACGCCTGGGCCCACCATCTCTCGCGCACCGGACGGCGGGCGCTCAGCCTCGACTGGGGCGCCTGGTCCGGCGTCGGCATGGTCGCCGGATCCGGCGCCCGCACCGCCGAGACGGGCCGCTCCGGACTGGTCGCCTTCTCCCCGCAGGAGGGCGGCGAGCTGTTCGACCGTGTCCTCGGCAGCTCCCGTCGCCAACTCGCCCCCATGGCACTGGACTGGGAGCTGCTCGCGCTCGCCCCGGACGCCGTCCGCACCCGTCCGATCCTGGCCGACCTGGTCGGCGCTCCCACCGTGACAGGCGACGCGGACGGCCTGGTGCGGAAGGTGTTCGCCGCGACGACCGACGAGGACCGCGTCGCCTGGCTGGAGGCCTACGTCCGCACCCGTGTCGGCGAGGTGTCCGGCGGCATCGTGGACACCTCCGCGAGCACCGCGCTCAAGGAACGGGGCCTGGACTCACTGATGTTGGTGCGGCTGCGCAACTCCTTCGCCCGCGAACTCGGCGTGGAGCTGCCCACGGCGGAGATGTTCGCCGCCGCCGACATCCGCGGCCTGGCGCGGAGCCTGGCCGCCGCACTGCCCGAACGGCCGGCGGACCGACCGGCTGCCGATCCCGGCACAGCCACCGGCACCGGTTCCGCCACCGCCACCGCCACCGCCACCGGCGCCGGTTCCGTCACCGGCCCGGACGCCGGCCCCGCATCGGTCGTACCGGAGAGCGAGACCCACCCCGCCACCCGCGACGTCGTCCGCCTGCTGCGCAGCGCCGCCCCGGGCATGCCGCAGGCCGCGCACGCCGTCGGGCTCGCCGTACGCCTCACCGCCCCGACCGACCGCGAGACGCTCACCGGCGTCGTCACCCGCCTCGCCGCACGGCACGCCGCTCTGCGCACGGCCGTCGTGACGGGACCCGAGGGGCGGGAGCTGAAGGTCGTCCGGGAGCCGGAACGGCCGCTGCTGCGCTGGACGTCCGTGCCCGAGGAGGTCGACGCGGCCGAGCGGCTGCGGGAGTTGCTGGAGCCGCCGTTCGACCTCGCCGCCGCGCCCTTGTGGCGGTTCGAGCTGCTCGACGGCGGATCGCGGGGCCAGACCCTGGTGTTCGGCGCCCATCACGCGGTCAGCGACCTTCAGTCCCTGCTGCTCGTGACCGGCGAGATCGACGCCGAACTCGTCGGGGCCCCGCTCGGCGGCGAGCCCACCAACCGTGACGTCCACCTCCTGATCGCGGCCCAGCAGGACGGCGAGGGCACCGCGAACGACGACTGGCGGCTGGCCTTCGAGGGCGTCGAACGGCTCGACCTCACGCTGTCCGGACCCCGGCCGGACCGGCGGTCGTACCGCGCCGGCAGCGTCACGCTCCCGCTGCCCGACGGGCTCGTGGACCGGGTGGCGGCGGCCGCGAGCCGGCTCGCCGTCACTCCCGCCGCGTTCTGTCTCGGCGCGCTCACCGTGCTGCTGGCGCGCACGCGGCAGAAGGAACGGTTCGCTCTCGCCGTACCGGTGGACACCCGCATCCACGCCGACGCCTTCGGCGCGGTCGGCTTCTTCGGCGTACCGGTGCCCTTCCCCGCCGAGGCGCGGGCGGAGGAGCAGGTGGCCGACGTGCTGCGCCGCACCGACGGCCGGCTGGAACGGCTGCTCGCCAAGGGCGCGATGTTCTCCGACGTCCTGGCGACCCTGGCCCGCCAGGGACTGCATCGGGCGAACGCGCCACTGGTGGAGGTCTACTTCAACTACGTCCGCCACGGGGGCCGCCTCGAACGCCTCGACGTCCTGCCGGCCGGGACGGGCTACTCCGACCTCGACCTGATGATCACCCTGACCCCGGACGCGGACCGCGTCCGCCTCGACCACAACCTCGACATCCTCGACGCGGAAGCGACGACCGGGCTGGGGGAGGAGTTCCTGCGGCTGCTGGGGGAGGCGGCGGAGGACGCGTCGGGGCCGGTGCGTACGGAGCCGGTGGGTACGGAGCCGGTGCGTACGGGGCCGGTGCGTACGGAGCCGGTGACCGCCGAGCCGTCTCCCGGCAGCACGGCACCCGCGTCCGCCGAACCGTCCCGCCCCCGCTCCCTCGCCCTCGCAGCCACCTTCGCCCTCGGCAATCTCCCGCCGATGTGCGAAGTGGCCCTCCGCAGCGAGGGATTGCCCGCCGCGCTGACGGTCGCCGAAGCCCCGTACCACCAGGTGCTCGCCGCCCTGCGCGACCCCTCGGGCGTCTTCGCGGACCCGGCGACGGCGGTGGGCGTCGTGCTCATGCGCGCCCGGGACCTGGAGCGGTTCGGCCCCGTGGACGACGCACTCCTCGCCGAACTGCGCACCGAGTACCCGGCGGCCCTGCGGGCCACGGCCGAACGCACCGGCAGGCCGCTGATCGTCGGCTTCCTGCCGTCGGCCGCTGCCGACGAGCGCCTCGCGCGCTGGGAGCAGGGGATCGCAGAGGAGCTGACCGGTCTGCCGGGCATCGCGGTGCTCGGCCCCGACGACTGGACCAGCCACCACCCGGTCGACGACGCCTTCGACGCGCGCACCGAGCGCCTCGCGCATCTGCCCTTCACCCCGCCGTTCCAGGCGGCGGTGGCGCTGACCCTCGCCGAGACGGTCCGGGCGGTGCTGCGGCCCGCGCCGAAGGTGATCGCGGTCGACGGCGACGAGACGCTGTGGGGCGGAGTGGCCGGGGAGATCGGCCCCGAGGCCGTCGACCTCTCCGGACCGCGCGCCCTGCTCGCCGGCCGGCTGCTGGCCTGGCGGGAGGCCGGCGCACTGCTCGCGCTCGTCAGCAACAACGACGAGGAGACCGTCCGCGCCGTCCTCGACCGGCCCGACAGTCTGCTCGATCCCGAGCACTTCAGCGTGCTCTCCGCCGCCTGGGGGCCCAAGCCGACCCGTCTGACGGAGGCGGCCCGCGCCCTCGGTCTCGGCGTGGACAGCTTCCTGTTCCTGGACGACAACCCGGCCGAGATCGGCAAGATGCGGGCGGCGCTGCCGCAGGTGCTGTCGGTGACCGTCCCGCCGGTGGACGAACTGGAGCAGTTCCTGCGCCGGTTGTGGCCGCTCGTGCCTGCGGCGGCCACGGCGGAGGACGCGTTGCGGGCCCGCTTCTACGACCAGGAACGGGAACGGGACGCCGTCCGCGAGCAGGCCGGCTACGAGGACTTCCTCGCCCGGCTGGACCTAGTGGTCGACGTCCGCGCCCTGGGCGAGGCGGACGTGCGGCGGGCCGAGCAACTGGTGCAGCGCACCAACCAGTTCACCCTGCACGCGCGAGCGGCCGACGGAGGTGATCTCCAGCGATGGCGGCAGTGCGGCGAGGTGTGGACGGCCGCCGCGAGAGACCGCTTCGGCGACTACGGCCAGATCGGCCTGCTCGCCGTGCGCGCCGAAGGCGACCGACTCGACGTGCTGGCCTGGCTGATGAGCTGCCGTGCCCTCGGACGCGGCGTCGAGGAAAGGCTGTTGGGCTGGCTCGCCGACCGCGCCGACGAACTCGGCTGCACCAAGGTGCGGTTGACGGCGGAACGCACCCCGCGCAACGCGCCCGCCCGCCGGATCGTGGCCGCGCTCGGCGGCGGCCACCAGGACGACGAGCGGCTGGAGACCGTGGCCACACCGGAGCACCTGCGGGCGTTCCGTTCCTGGGAACAGTGAGGTCCCCGCGCCGCGGCAGCGCGGCAGAGGAGAGGAAAGACAGTGCACACCGTGAAGGGCTCCGATGCGTGACATGAACGAGGACGCGACGGCGAACGCCGGACAGCGGGCGACCGCCGAGGCCATCGAACGGGGCGGAAGCGGGCTCGGCGTCGCCGAACTGCTGGCCCTGGTCGCGCCGGCCCAGGACCCGGCGGGGGAGACGCAACCCGCGGAAGCGGCGCAGCCGGCCCCGGACGTCCACGCCCTGGCCGACGCCATCGCCGTCGCGGCCGGGCGCTACCTGCCCCAGGGGCATCTGCCCCCGGACGCCGACTTCTTCGACGCCGGCGGCAGTTCCGTGCACGCCGTCGAACTCGCGGCGGAGCTGGAGCGCGACCTGGGCGTGGAGCTGAACCTCGACGACGTGTTCGCCGACGCCCGGCCGATCAGCCTGGCCCGCCGCTGGCTCCGCACCACCGGCCACGAACACCCGCAACCCCCTGCCGACGCCACCCCCACCCCCACCCCCACCCCCACCCCCACCCCCACCCCCAACGCCGCCACCGTCACGACCCTCCCCCTCCCGGCCCCGGACACGACCACCCCCGGAACGGCCGCCGCTCACACCACCTCCGCCCACACCTCCGCCCGCCCCGAAGACCTCGACCAGATCCTCGCCGACCTCGCCCTCGCCGACCGGCTCCCCTTCACCCGCTCGCCCGAGCCCCTGCCGCCCCGCCGGGTCCTGCTCACCGGCGCGACCGGGTTCCTCGGCGGCCACATGCTGCTCGATCTGCTCCGGCACAGCGACGCCCACGTCTACTGCCTGGTCCGCGCCGGCGACGAGGAGGCGGCGACCGCGCGGCTGGCCGAGCAACTGCGCGGCTACCGGCTGCCGTGGAACGCCGAGGTCCGCCGCCGCGTCACCGTCCTTCCCGGCGACGTCCGCCGCCCGCGCCTCGGCCTGTCCGAGGAGCTGTGGCACACCCTCGCCCACGAACTGGACAGCGTCGTCGGCGTGGCGGCGGCCGTGGACTTCCTGCGCGGCTACCAGTCGCTGCGGGCGAGCAACGTCCTCGGCGCTCTCACCCTGGCCGAACTCGCCGCCACCGGACGCCCGAAGCCGCTGCACCACATCTCCTCCATCGCCGTCTTCAACGAGGTCGGCATCAGCTCCATGGGAGAGGACGACCCCCTCGCCCACGTCGACCGCCTCGTGGCGGGCTACGACCAGTCCAAGTGGGCCGCCGAGGTCGCCCTGCGCCGCGCCCGCGACCACGGCCTCGTCGTCTCCGCCCTGCGCCCCGGCGGCATCGGCGGCCACACGAAGACCGGCGCCTACAACCCGCTGGACCTGAGCAGCGGCCTGGTCTCGGCGTTCGGCCGCTTCCGCACCGTCCCGGCGTTCCGCTACCTCAACGTGGCCCCCGTCGACTGGGTCAGCCGGGTCGCCGTCGCCGTCGTCTGCGAACCCGACGCCTGGGGCTTCGACTACAACCTCACCGGCGTCCCCAACACCCTCGACGACGTCGTCCGGGACATGGCCTTCGGCGGCATGCACGTCCGCGTCCACGACTGGGACGAGTGGCGCGGCGAGACCCTGGCCCGCATGGAGGCCGAGCCGGTCCCCGAACTCACCTTCCTCAGCCGCGTGTTGCAGAGCCCCACCGCGCTGAAGCTGTGCGAGGCCACGCTCAAGGGCCCGGCCGCGAGCGGCGAGCGCACCGACGCCCTCGTCGAGGCCCTCGGCCTGCCGCCCGCCGCCCGCTACGACGCCCGCGCCCAGCTGAAGACGTTCGAGAAGCTCGCCGGCGACGGCCTCGCCCGGCTGCCGCAGAAGGGCGACCAGCCGTACCTGTGGTTCTCCGAGACCGCCGAGGGCAGCGTCCGCACGGTCGCCGACGGCGGTGAATCCGCCTGCTCGATGGCCCTCACCCTCTCCATCGCGAGCATGCACCAACTCGTCAAGGAACGCCGGGTGGACGTCACCGGCACCGTCGACTGCCCGGCGGCGCACGGCGAACCGCTCATCGTCGAGCACGGCGACGTCTGGGTCCGCCCCGAGGAGGGCATCCCGCAGCAGCACGGCATGCGGCATCAACTCCTGCGCTACCGGCTGCGGTTGCGGGACGCCGACGGCGGACTGTGGTGGCTGGAGGGCCACAAGCACGCCCGCGCCCGCCGCGACCTGTGGCGTCAGACCCGCGCCCTCGCGATCGAACTCGGCCGCGACGGCGAACCGGCCGCGTTCACCGGCGAGGTCGTCGTCCCCGCCGACTCCTACGTCCGCGACCAGATCGACGGCATCCAGGTCGCCCCGCACCTCACCGGCCAGGAGAAGCGGGCCGCCAAGCTGACCTGGCTCGCCTGGTTCGGCCTGGAGATGGGCCGCGGCCTGCTCGGGCCGTTCGCCCGCGCCGCCGCGGACCTGCTCGACCTGCGCCGCACCCCGAACCCCACGGAGCACCACCGATGATCTTCAGGACGAACCCCGCCCCCCGGCGGCAGCTGCGCAAGGTCCGCACGACCACCGCCCTGCGCCCGCTGCGCCACCGCCTCGACCCGGCCCGCGTCGAGGAGATCCCCTTCCAGGCGCCCGACGGAGTCCGTCTCGGCCTCACCCGCATCGACCCCGGCGGCACCGGAAACACCGACCGCCCCGCCGTGCTCCTGCTGCACGGCCACACCGCGTCCGCCGACATGTTCCTGCTGCCCGAGACCCGCAACCTCGTCGACGCCCTCCTCGACGACGGCTACGAGCCCTGGCTGCTGGACTGGCGGGGCAGCTGCCGCCTCCCGTACAACGAGACCGGGCAGCGCTACACCTACGACGACGTGGCGCTGTACGACATCCCGGCGGCCGTCGACCACATCCGCCGCCGTATCGGCGACCGCCCGCTGTTCGTCGTCGCCCACTGCATCGGCTCCCTCACCCTGTCCCTCTCCCTGACCGCCGGACTCGTCCCCGGCCTCGCGGGCGTGGTCTCCCAGGGCGTCTTCCTCACGCCGAAGCTGGCCGGCCGCACCTCCCTGCGCATGACGGTCGCCGGGGAGCTGCTGAAGACGCGGATCGACCACATCCCGGTCGACTTCCGCAAGGTCGGTCTCCGCTCCCGCTACACGCCCCTGTTCGCCCTCGCCGCCCGCAAGGCGGACTGCCCCGACCCCACCTGCCAGATCCTGCACAACTCGGCCTGGGGCACCGGCGCCTCCCTCTTCGTCCACGAGAACCTGTCCGATGCCACCCACGACCGGCTCGCCGACCTGCTCGGCCCCGCCCCGCTGTGGATCCTGCCCCACCTGCGCCGCATCGAGCTGGCCCGGACCGTCGTGCGCTGGCACGACACCGACCACCGCTACCGGGCCCTGCCGGCCAACGCGCTCGACGCCGCCGCCCGCATCGACACGCCCGTGCTGCTGCTCGCCGGCAGCGAGAACGGCCTCTGGCTCGACTCGCAGCAGCTCTGCCACGACGTCCTCGCCCGCCGTCAGCCCCAGCTCGACGTCCGCTACACCGAGATCCCGGGCTACGGTCACCTCGACACGTTCATCGGCCGGGGCGCCGCCCTCGACGTGTTCGGGCACATCCTCGACTTCCTCGGGGAACGCCGGTGACGCCGACCGGTGACGCCGACCCCGGCGGCCGGTTACGGTACGCGTCAGTAACCACTGGAATCACTGGGCACCGCACCGCAGGAGGGCACCATGCCGCAGCTCGAAGTCGCCGGCGCAGCACTGACGTACGACGACGAGGGCCCGCGCGACGGCGGCGCGACGCCCCTGGTCTTCGTGCACGGCTGGACGGCGAACCGGCACCGCTGGGACCACCAGGTGGCGCACTTCTCCGAGCGGCGCCGGGTGATCCGGCTCGACCTGCGCGGGCACGGCGAGAGCGCCGGGGCGGGCGTGAAGACCGTCGACGAGCTCGCCGAGGACGTGCTCGCCCTCCTCGACCACCTCAAGGTCGAGCGGTTCGTCCTCGTCGGCCACTCGATGGGCGGGATGATCTCCCAGACCATCGCGCTCGCCCACCCGGAGCGGGTCGAGCGGATGGTGCTGGTGAACTCCATCGGCCGCATGGTCTACAACAGAGGCCGGGGCCTGCTGATGGCCGTCTCCACCCTCGTCCCGTACAAGCTGTTCGTCGCCGCCAACATCCAGCGCGCCTTCGCCCCCGGCTACCCCCGCGAGGAGATCCGCGCGTACATCAAGTCCTCCGCGGACACCCCCCGCGAGGTGGTCATGACGCTGTACGGGGCCATGCGGGCCTTCGACCTCCTGGACCGGGCCGGGGAGATCCGCACCCCGACCCTGATGATCCACGGCTACCACGACGTCCAGCTGCCGGTGAAGCAGATGCTCCGCATGGCCAAGGCGTACCCGGACGCCACCGTGCGCGTCCTGGACGCCGGCCACGAACTGCCCGTCGAGAAGCCGGCCGAACTGACCGCCGCGATCGACGCGTTCGTGACCGCGCCCCGCTAGGAGACGGGCTCCGACTTCTCCGTGCGCTTCTGCGCGGGCACCACCACGAGAGGACCGTCCGGCGCGGGGCGCGCTTCCGCGTCCCGCGCCGGCACGGGCTCGGCGTCCCAGCGCCTGGTGGTCCGTACGTAGGCGTAGACGACCGAGACCATGGCCAGCACGAGCAGTGGTCCGAACACCCACGGGTGTTCTGCCATCTCCAGCGGCAGATAGCGGTAGGACACCAGGTACGCGGCGAAGACCGCCGTGCCGTACGACACCAGCTGGATTCCGGAGCGGTCCCAGCCGTTGTCGTGCGCGCGCAGCGCCCCCTCGACGGTGAGCGCGAAGACCACGCCGGCGAGGAGGTCCGCGCCGTAGTGGTAGCCGAATCCCACCGTCGCGGTGAGCGTGGCGACCAGCCAGAAGGCACCCGCCCAGCGCAGCACCCGCGGGGCCTTGCGGGAATGGACGAAGATCGTGACGGCCCACGCGGTGTGCAGGCTGGGCATGCAGTTGCGCGGGGTGATCTCGTCGAACGGCATCGGCAGCGGGGGCTGGACCGGTGGCGGCGTCTGCGGCCACAGGTCGGCCACCGCCCAGTGCACGACGGACGGCACCTGCGACCAGTGCCCGGCCGGCGCCCAGTTCTCGCTGCCGCCGCCGTAGGCGTAGATCGGCCCGACCACCGGGAAGATCATGTAGATGGCGGGCCCGAGCAGGCCGATCACCAGGAACGTGCGGACGAGGTGATGGGTGGGGAAGCGGCGCTCCACGGCCACATGACGCAGCCGGTACAGCGCGAAGACCACCGCGGCCACCGCGAGCTGACCGTAGACGAAGTCGAGGACGCGGAAGCCGGCCGGGCCGGTGGCGTAGATGATCCGGCCCGCCACCCACGCGGGGTTGCCCAGCGCCTGGTCGGCGGTCGCCACGTACTGGTCGAGCACCTGGCGGCGGGTCTCCGAGGTCAGCAGCAGCCAGGTGTCGCCGGTCTTGCGGCCGGCCACCAGCAGCAGCCCCAGCCCGACGCCCTTCAGCAGCAGAACGCGTTCCGAGCCGGTGCGGCGCGTGAGGGCGATGACCGCGCAGCCGAGGATCACCCACAGCGCGCCGTTGCCGAAGGGGTGGCCGTCGCCCGTCCCTATGTCGAACGTCCACCGGACCAGCAGGAAGACCAGGTCGATGCCGGCCGCGACGCCGAGCGCGACGAACCGCTGCCGCCAGGTCAGCACCACCATCGTCAGCGCCAGGCTGGCGTACAGGAGGAAGCCCGACTTGGGGGCGACCACCACCTCCTGCACCTGGGTGGTCATCGGCCCCGGCAGTCCGTAGTGCCGCGCGGCTACTTCCAGCGCGACGAGGAAGCCGAGGCACACCACACCCGCCGTCGCCCACAGCATCGCCCGTGGACCACGCACGGCGAACTTGATCGTGCCGCTTATTCGCGAAGACACCCGCGTCGCTCTAGTCATCAATGTTCAAGACGCCGATTTGTGAGGTTTCGGTGGAGTGGGGCGCGCGGTGGGGCGCTCGCCGTGGGCTCGAACATGCTAACGGAGCTGCACGGACGGGGACGGCCGGGCGGCCAGGACCCTTCGTTCAGGTGAAGGAATCCGGGTCCGCCCCCTTCCAGTCCGCCGCCCATGACTGCGGCGGTCCCGCCGGCAGCGCGCCCGGCTCCAGCCACTCGTACGACTCCGCCCAGGAGCGCGGCTCCGCGGCACCGGACCGGCGCACCAGGTGGGCGGGGGAGAGGTCGCGCGGCTCCCGTACGCCCATCGCCGCCATGACCCGGACGGCCTCGCGGACCGTGTCCCGCTGGAAGCGCTGGACCCGCCGGGAGCCCTCGCGCACGTCCAGGGCGCGCGCCCGCAGACGGTCCTGGGTCGTGATGCCGGCCGGACAGGCGCCGGTATGGCAGCGCAGCGCCTCGACGCAGCCGAGGGCCCGCATCATCGCGCGCGCCGAATTGGCGTAGTCGGCCCCCAGGGCGAGACGCTCGACGAGGTCCGTGCCCGTGGCGACCCGCCCGCTCGCCCCGATCCGGATCCGCTCCCGCAGACCCGCGCCGACGAGCGCGTTGTGCACGGTGAGCAGCCCTTCGGTGAGCGGTGCGCCCAGCCGGCCCGCGGACCCGGACGGCGGACCGCCCGTACCGCCCTCCGCCCCGTCCACCACCACGAAGTCCGGCGTCACCCCCTCCGCCAGCATCGCCCGGCACACCGCGAGGAACTCCCGCCGCGACCCCACGCACAGCTTGAACCCGACCGGCTTGCCGCCCGCCAGCTCCCGCATCCGCGCCAGGAACAGCACCAGCTCCCGAGGCGTCGAGAACACCCGGTGCCGCGCCGGGGACACCACCGCCCCGCCCGCCCGCACCCCCCGCTCCCGGGCCACCGCGGCGCTCACCTTCACCCCGGGCAGCACCGCCCCGCCGCCCGGCACGGCCCCCTGCGACAGCTTCAGCGCCACGCACCGCACCTCCGGCAGCGCCGCCTTGTCCGCGAACTGGCGGGCGTCGAAGCCTCCGTCGCCGGTACGGCAGCCGAAGTACCCCGTGCCGATCTCCCAGACCAGGTCACCGCCCCCGCGCAGGTGGTGCTCGGACAGCCCGCCCTCCCCGGTCCCCTGCGCGAACCGTCCCAGCCGCGCGCCCTCGTTGAGCGCGAGGACCGCCCGCGGCGACAGCGCGCCGAAGCTCATCCCGGACACGTTCAGCAACGCCATGTCGTACGGCAGCCGGCAGTCGGGCCCGCCCACCCGTACTGCCGGCGGCTCCTCGGACGGCTCGACCGGACACAGCGACGGCACGAGGAACGCATGGCCGGGCGCGTACACGTCAGGTTCCCCTGCCGGGGTGCGGGCCGCGGCCGAAAGGGCAGCGGGGGAGCCGGCGGCCGGCGTGCGGGCGACGCGTCCGCCCCGCAGCCGGCCGGTCAGGGGACGGTTCCGCAGGACCGGGACCCGGCGCTGCGCCACGTCCCGGCAGCCCAGGCCCGTCAGCGCCAGCAGCGGTCCGGCCGCGAGCCACCACCGGGGGGACGACGTCACCGCGGCGGCCGTCGCCAGGGCCGCGGCCACCACGACGAGCAGCAGCGGCAGATACCGGCGCACTCAGTCGCCTTCCTCGTCCGCCCCGCAGGAGCTGCCGTTCGGCGGCAGGGTGCCGAAGAGCAGGAAGTCGTCGACCTTGCGGTGCACGCACTTCGACGAGCCGTAGCCGGTGTGCCCGTCGCTGCGGTTGTCCAGCACCACGGCCGACGGGCCGAGCCGCTTCGCCGTCTCCACCGTCCAGCGGTACGGCGTCGCCGGATCGCCGCGCGTGCCGACCAGCAGGATCTTCGGCGTGTCCAGGTCCCGCACGTCGTCGCGGATGAAGTCCGTCCCCTTGGGCCGGCCGTAGCAGAGCAGGACCTGCGTGAGGCGGTACTGCCCGAAGACCGGCGACGCCCGGTCGTAGGCGGCGCGCAGTCGCTGCACCTCGGCGGTGATCTGCCGGGCGGTGGGGCGGTCGGGGTCGTCCGCGCAGTTGATCGCCATCAGCGACGCGGGGAGGTTGTCGAGGGGCACGTCCTCCGGGTCGACGAGACCCCCGTCCGGATCGTCGTCGCCGGGCGTGGCGACGCCGCGAAGGCCGGCGGGCTCGTCCTTGACCGGCAGGGCCAGGCCGCCAGTCGCGAACGCCATCACTCCGCTGGTGTCCCCGTGCTCGACGAGCTGCGCGAGCGCCCGCTCCAGCGACGGCCACAGCTTCCTGCTGTACAGCCCCTGCCCGATGGCGCCCACGAGGTCCTGCCCGGTGAACTCGTCACCGAAGTCCGTCGGCACCGGCTCGTCGTCCAGTGACTTGACCAGCCGCTCGACCAGTTCCCGGGCGGTGCGCGGGTCCTGCCCGAACGGACAGGCGATGTCCTCGGCACACCAGTCGACGAAGTCCTCCAGTGCCGTCTGCTGTCCCCGGGCGCCCGCGATGCCCTGCTCCGCGAGCGACTCGGTCAGCGTGTCGACGCCGTCCAGCACCACGCGGCCCACCCGGTCGGGGAACTGGGCGGCGTAGACCGCGCCGAGCCGGGTGCCGTACGAGAAGCCGAGGTAGTTGAGCTTGGCGTCGCCGAGCGCCTGACGCATCACGTCCATGTCGCGGGCCGCGTCGACGGTGCCGATGTGCGGCAGGACGGGCCCGGAGTTCTCGGCGCACTGGGCGGCGGCCCGCTTCAGCAGATCCAGCAGCTTCTTCGGGTCGCGCAGGTCCGCCGGCTCGTCGTCCAGGGCGGTGAACGCCTGGTTCTCGCCGTCGCCGCAGCTCACCGGGGAGGAGCGGCCGACGCCCCGCGGATCGAAGGTCACCACGTCGTAGCGGTCGGTGAGATCCATGAACTCCTTGCCGCCGAGCGCGAGTTCGGGGACTCCCGGGCCGCCGGGCCCGCCGAAGTTCAGCAGCACCGAGCCGCGCTTGTCGCCCGTGGCCCGGTACCGGGCCAGCGCCAGATCGAGGGTGCCGCCCTTGGGGCGGGCGTAGTCGAGGGGCACGGTGACCTTGCCGCACTCCAGGTCGTCGGGCCACTGCTCGATCCCGCACTTCGCCCAGGCGACCTTCTGCCCGTAGAACCGGGACATGCTCTGGGCGCGGTCGCCGTCCGTGCCGGCGACGGCCGCCGGCAGCCCCGCGCCCAGCAGGGCCAGTGCGGCGGCCGCGGCGAGCGCGCAGCGCCGCCGCGCGGTCCCCCTCGACAGCTTGGCCAGCATCAGTGCCTCCAGGGACGCCCCACAGCGGACCGGGAACCGGCGTCGTCGCCCACGATAGGCGGGCCGCGCGGGGCCCGCCTCCGGAGCCGTCCGGAGCAGACGAAGGCCCGGCGGCGGGCCGCTCTCGCCTTGCCCGCATAGGGAAAGCGCTCCCCGTGCCGCACGGGGAGAAGGTCGTCTTGTCGTCCCTTCGACCTTGCTATTACTCGCCCGGCTGTGCCCCCCAATGGGGTGAAAGAGCGATTGGCCATAACGTGAGAGGTTTCGCCCGCGTTCTATGGGGTGCGGGTGAGTGCCCGCGACCATGTCTGGAAGGCAGGGACCCATGAAACGGGTTACCCGAAACGGTGTGATCGCCGTCGCCGCCGCCTCGGGCGCGATGGCCATGACGTTGCCCGCGTTCGCCGACTCCGGGGCGGACGCCCTGGCGGCCGGCTCGCCCGGCGTCGTCTCCGGCAACGGCGTCCAGGCGCCGGTGCACCTCCCCGTGAACCTGTGCGGGAACACCGTGAGCGTGGTGGGATTGCTGAACCCCGCCATGGGCAACGCCTGCGTCAACAAGGGCTCGGGCCCCGCGACGTCCGGCGCGGAGAACGGCGGCGGCACGGTGGCGTCGAGCATCACGAAGGACTCGCCCGGCGTCGTCTCCGGCAACGGCGTGCAACTGCCGGTGGACGTCCCGGCCAACGTCAGCGGCAACAGCGTGGACGTCGTCGGCGTGCTGAACCCGGCGTTCGGCAACACCTCCGTCAACACCTCGCAGGAGGAGGAGCCGCCCCCGACCGAGAGCGAGCCCGAGCCGCCGACCCGGCACACCCCGCCGGCGACGTCCGACCCGGGTCCGACCCGGGCGGTCCCGCCGACGCCCGCGCGCCAGGCGCCGGAGCCGCAGCGTCCGGAGATTCCCGGGCCCCGGAGCGTGTCCTCCCTCGCCGACACCGGCGCGGAAGCCACGGCCGCCGCTGTCGCCGGCAGCGCGGCACTGCTCCTGGGCGGGGCGGTCCTGTACCGCCGGTACCGTCCGGGCGCGGGGCGCTGACCCGCACGCACGTCCCCGCCCGGGAATGAGCTCGATCCGGGCGTGAGCCGGTCCGCCGACCAGCGGACCGGCTCTCGGCGCTCCCGGTGACTGGGCCCCCTGGTGACCGTGTCCCCAACGGCCATAGGATGCACGGGAATTCGGCGCGCCGCGATGCTGTACGCGCGGTGCGCGGCGATCGACAACCGCATACGTGCGTGACCGGGGGAAGCCGGTGGTCCATTTCGTCGGCGGCAAGCGCATCCCGGGAACCTCGGGCGCCTACGGCGACGTGTACGACCCCAACACCGGAGAGATCCAGGCCCACGTCCCCCTCGCCAGCCGCGCCGAGACCGAGGCCGCGATCACCGACGCGGCGCAGGCGCAACAGGAGTGGGGGGAGTGGAACCCGCAGCGCCGAAGCCCGCATCCTGCTGCGTTTCCTCCAACTCGTCGAGCAGGAAAGGGACTCGCTGGCCCGGCTGCTGTCGTCCGAGCACGGCAGGACCGTCGCCGACGCGCACGGAGACCTCCAACGCGGCCTGGAGGTCGTGGAGTTCGCCGCCGGGATCCCGCACCTGATCAAGGGCGAGTTCACCGACAGCGCCGGCACCGGCATCGACGTCCACTCGCTGCGCGCGCCCCTCGGCGTGGTCGCCGGCATCACCCCGTTCAACTTCCCCGCGATGATCCCGCTCTGGAAGGCCGCACCGGCCCTCGCCTGCGGGAACGCCTTCGTCCTCAAGCCGTCCGAGCGCGACCCGTCCGTCCCGCTGCGGCTGGCCGAGCTGTTCCTGGAGGCGGGCCTGCCGCCCGGCGTCCTCAACGTCGTCAACGGCACCGGGTCACCCCGGCGATGCGCATCCACCAGGAGGAGATCTTCGGCCCCGTCCTGTGCGTCGTCCGCGCCGCCGACTACGACCTGACCGAACCGGGCGCGGGCTCCGACGCCGCCGCCCTCACCACCCGCGCCGTCCGCGACGGCGAGGACTGGCTGCTCACCGGAGTCAAGCAGTTCGTCTCCGGCGCGGGCGCCTCCCAGCTGTACCTCGTCATGGCCCGCACCGGCGGCGACGGCGCCGACGGCGTCTCCGCGTTCGTCGTCGACAAGGACGACCCCGGCCTCTCCTTCGGCGCCGACGAACGCAAGATGGGCTGGAACGCCCAGCCCCCCGCCAGGTCGTCCTGGACGGCGTCCGCTTCCCCGCCGACCGGCTCCTCGGAGCCGAGGGCCAGGGCTTCCGCATCGCCATGAACGGCTTCAACGGCAGCCGGCTCGGCATCGCCGCCTGCTCCCTCGGCGGCGCGCGCAGCGCCCTCGACCGCAGCCTCGCCCACCTCGCCGACCGCGAGGCGTTCGGCCGCCGCCTCCTCGACGCGCAGGCGCTGCGCTTCCGCCTCGCCGACATGGCCACCGCACTTGCCGCCGCCCGCGCCCTGGTGCAGCAGGCCGCCCGCGCCCTCGACGCAGGCGACCCGCAGGCCCCGTACCTGTGCGCGATGGCCAAGCGGTTCGCCACCGACACCGGGTACACGGTGGCCGACCGCGCCCTCCAGCTCCACGGGGGGTACGGCTACCTCAGCGAGTACGGCATCGAGAAGATCGTCCGTGACCTGCGTGTCCACCAGATCCTGGAAGGAACCAACGAGATCATGCGCGTCATCGTGGCCCGCGGCCTGATGGAGGCGTTCGGATGACCGACGTCCTGTTCCGTACCACGGGCCGGGCCGCCCGCATCACCCTCAATCGCCCCAAGGCCCTCAACGCCCTCAACCACGCGATGGTGCTCCGCATCGACGAGGCGCTCGCCGCCTGGGAGCACGACCCCGCCGTCGAGACGGTCGTCATCACCGGCGCGGGGGAGCGCGGCCTGTGCGCCAGCGGCGACATCCGCTGCATCCACGACGACGCCCGCGACGGCGACGGCACGGCCTCGGCCGCTTTCTGGCGCGACGAGTACCACCTCAACGCCCGCATCGCCCGCTACCCCAAGCCCTACGTCGCCGTCATGGACGGCATCGTCATGGGCGGCGGCGTCGGCGTCTCCGCGCACGGCAGCGTCCGCGTCGTCACCGAACGCTCCCGGATCGCCATGCCCGAGACCGGCATCGGCTTCGTCCCCGACGTCGGCGGCACCTACCTGCTCGCCCTCGCCCCCGGCGAACTCGGCACCCACCTCGCCCTGACGGGCGCGCAGATCGGCGCCGGCGACGCCCTGCTGTGCGGACTCGCCGACCACTACGTCCCGTCCGAGGCGCTGCCGCGGTTCCTCGACGACCTCGCCGACCTGCGCGTACGCGAGGCCCTGGACCGGCATGTGAAGCCCGCGCCGCAAGGGGACCTGGCCGGGCGGCGGGAGTGGATCGACTCCTGCTTCGCCTCCGACACCGTCGAGGAGATCGTCCAGCGGCTGCTCGCGCACGGCGACCCGGACGCCAAGGAGACCGGCGAGACCCTGCTGACCAAGTCGCCCACCGCGCTCAAGGTCACCCTCGCCGCCCTGCGCCGCGCCCGGCGGCTCGGCCCGCTGGAGCGGGTGCTGGAGCAGGAGTACCGCGTCTCCTGCGCGGCCCTGACCACGCCCGACCTGGTCGAGGGCATCCGCGCCCAGGTCATCGACAAGGACCGCGCCCCCCGCTGGTCGCCGGCCACCCTCGCCGAGGTCGCCGACGCCGACGTGGAACGCTTCTTCGCCCCCCTCGGCGAGCGCGAACTCGGGCTCGCCGGCCCCGGCACCACCGAGGAGGTGGCCTGGTGAGCCCGACCGTCGCGTTCATCGGACTCGGACACATGGGCGGCCCCATGGCCGCCAACCTGGTCAAGGCCGGCCACCGGGTACGGGGCTACGACCTCGTCGTCACCCCCGGGCCGGGACCGGAGCCCGCCGCCTCCGCCACGGACGCCGACCTGGTGATCACCATGCTGCCCGCCGGCCGCCACGTCCTCGGCCTCTACGACGACATCCTCCCCGCGGCCCGTCCGGGCACCCTCTTCGTCGACTGCTCCACCATCGACGTCGCCGACGCCCGCACCGCCCACGAACGCGCCGCCGCCGGCATGCGGGCCCTGGACGCCCCGGTCTCCGGCGGCGTCGTCGGCGCCGAGGCCGCCACCCTGACCTTCATGGCCGGCGGGGGAGAGACGGAGTTCGCCGAGGCGCTCCCGCTGCTGGAGGCCATGGGCAGAAGGCCGTGCACTTCGGCGGCGCGGGCGCGGGCCAGGCCGCCAAGATCTGCAACAACATGATCCTCGGCGTGTCCATGATCGCCGTCAGCGAGGCGTTCGTCCTCGGCGAGAGCCTCGGCCTGTCCCACCAGGCCCTGTACGACGTGGCCTCGACGGCGTCCGGACAGTGCTGGGCGCTCAGCAAAGAGGGCATGGGCGCTTTCGTCGACAAGCGTCCGCCGGAGTTCCGCCACCGGTAAGCGTTCGGTGAGAACCGGCTCCCACCAGGCGATGTTCCCTTCGCCGAATCGCCGAATCGCCGAATCGCCGAATCGCCGAACCGGGGATACCGTCGAGTCGAGATAGACGACGGCGGCCCGGAAGCCGGTGGGAATCCGGCACGGTCGCGCCACTGTGAGCGGTGCGCTCCTCCCCGAGGGGGCGCACCGCGAGTCAGACCTGGGGCCGGTCGTCCTGTGCGCCACCGACATGGGACGCGAGCTCCCTGAAGGAGGCCCTGCCATGGCGCAGCACGCCGTACCGCCCGCAGCCACCCCCGTCGCACCGCCCAAGCTGCCGCTGAAGGACATCGCACCCTGGGCGGTCTTCTTCGGGTCCTGCGGCGGCACGTCGAGCCGCCGGAAGGCCGCCAACGGGCGGGTGCCGACCGCGACCTGACCGGGCCGCCGAGCAGCCGCGCGCGGGAGGCGGCGACAGACACCGCGCCCGCGCCCACGCCCGCCTCCCACGATGCGTACTCGCCCATACGGCGTACCGTCGAGACTGTGGACGTCACGGCCGGCAGTATCGTCTCCCGCGCCGCGCACGAGCTCGGCGCGGGCGCGGACCGGCTGAGCGCGGAGGTGGAGCGGTGCCTGCGCAGCGAGGTGCCCGAGCTGTGGACGGACCCGGACATCGCCCGGATGACGACCCGGAACATCGCCGAGCACCTCGTCGGCGCACTCACCGGCCTCGAACACGGCGTCGAACCCAGCCGGATCGACCCGCCCGCGGCCGACGCCGAACGGGCCCGCCGGCTGGCCCGGCACGGCGTCTCCGTCACCGCGATGCTGCGCGCCCACCGCCTCGCCCAGGGCATCGTCCTGGACCGCATGCTCGCCCAACTGCCCCGGCTGACCAGCGACCCCGAGCTGATCAGCGCGGCGGCGCGCCGACTGACCGCCTCGTCCACCCGTTACGTCGACCGCACCTCCGAACAGGGCGTCGTCGCCTTCCAGGAGGAGCGGGACCGCCGGCTGCGGTGGCGGCTGTCGACGGTGAACGAGGCCGGCATGTGCATCGGCACCACCCTGGACATCGCCCGCACCTCCCAGGAACTCGCGGACCTCGCCGTCGAGCGCTTCGCCGACCTGGCCACCGTCGACCTGCTCGACGCCCTCCTGCACGGACACACCGCCCCCGCGCAGCCGGCGCAGCGACCGCTCGCCCTGCGCCGCCTGGCCCGCTGCCCGGCGACCGACGACAGTCCGGACGACACCATCGCCGCGCACCAGCTCCACACCTACCCCGACGGCTCACCGCCCGAGCTCGCCCTCACCACCGGGCGGCCCTCGCGCGTCCACCCCGACGGACCCCCGGACCCCGGCCGCGCCGCCGGGACGCACGGGATCCACTCGACGCTGGTGGTGCCCCTGCGCGCCCGCGGCACCACCCTCGGCGTCGCCCGGTTCTGCCGCCACCGCACCCCCGACCCCTTCGACGACGAGGACCTGCTCCTCGCCCAGAAGATCGCCGCCCGCGCGGCCGTCGCCGTCGACAACGCCTGCCGCTACACCTACGCCCGCGCCACCGCCGTCAGCCTCCAGCGCAGCCTGCTCCCCTCGCGGACGCCGCCGCAGTCCGCCGTGGAGGTCGCCTGCCGCTACCTGCCCGCCGGCGACCGGATCGGCGTGGGCGGCGACTGGTACGACGTCATCCCGCTCTCCGGCGCCCGCGTCGCCCTCGTCGTCGGCGACGTCGTCGGCCACGGCATCCACGCCGCCGCCACCATGGGCCGGCTGCGGACCGTCGTGCGCACCCTCGCCGACATCGACCTGCCGCCCGACGAACTCCTCACCCACCTGGACGACGTCGTGCTGCGCCTGTCGGCCGAGACCGCCGCCGACCCCGACGAGGAGACCGCCTCCGCGGACATCGGCGCCACCTGCCTGTACGCGGTGTACGACCCCGTCGGCGGCGGCTGCACCCTCGCCCGCGCCGGCCATGTGCTGCCGACGGTGGTCACCCCCGACGGCGGGGCCGGCACCCTCGACCTGCCGCCGGGACCGCCGCTCGGCCTCGGCGGACTGCCGTTCGAGGCGACGGAGGTCGACCTGCCCGAGGGCAGCCTCCTCGTCCTCTACACCGACGGCCTGATCGAGGCCCGCGACCACGACGTCGACACCGGCCTCACCCTGCTCCGCCGTATCCTCGCCCGGCCCGCCCCCTCCCTGGAGGCCGCCTGCGACGAGGTGCTGCGCACCCTGCTGCCGGGCCGCCCGGACGACGACGTCGCCCTCCTGCTGGCCCGCACCCACGCCCTCGGGGACGGCCAGGTCGCCGACTGGGAGCTGGCACCCGACCCGGCCTCGGTCTCCCGGGCCCGCTCCGGCGTCTCCGAGCGGCTGAGCGCCTGGGGGCTCGACGACCTCGGCTTCACCGCCGAACTGGTCGTCAGCGAACTCGTCACCAACGCCATCCGCTACGGCCGCCCGCCCATCCGGCTGCGCCTCATCCACGACCGCGGCCTGCTGTGCGAGGTCACCGACGCCAGCGGCACCACGCCGCACCAGCGCCGGGCCCGCGTCCACGACGAGGGCGGCCGCGGTCTGCTCCTCGTCGCCCAGCTCGCCGAACGCTGGGGGACCCGCCATGCCCGGCGCGGCAAGACGGTCTGGGCCGAGCTGACCGACTCGGCCGGATCCCGGGAACTCGCGCCGGTGTAGAGGGGGCCGGACCGGTCATGGGTCCGCTCGCCGGTGTCAGGGGCGGATGTCGTCGCAGGCGATGTGCAGATGGCGCGGCCCGCGCAGCACCGCGTTGCGGCGATAGGGCGGCGGATCCTCCAGCAGCCGCGGGTTCTCCAGCCTGCGGGCCAGCTCGGCCAGGGCGAACTGTGCCTCCAGCCGCGCCAGCGGCGCGCCGAAGCAGCTGTGGATGCCGCTGCCCAGCCCGAGGTGCTGCACGTCCCGGCGGTCCGGATCGAAGCGGTCCGGATCGTCGAAGCGCTGCGGGTCACGGTTGCCGGAGGCCAGCACCAGCCACAGGGACGCGCCCTTGGGGATGGTGACGCCGTGGAGCTCGACGTCGGCCATGGTCGTGCGCTGCGGCACCAGCTGCACCGGCGGCTCGTAGCGCAGCAGCTCCTCGACGATGGGCACGGCGAGCCGCGGATCCTCCCGCAGCCGCCGCAGCACGTCCGGGTGGCGCAGCAGGGTCAGCATCCCGTTGGTGACGAGGTTGACGGTGGTCTCGTGGCCCGCGATCAGCAGCAGCGCCGCCGTGCTGAGCAGCTCCATCGTGGTCATCGCGCCGTCCGGGCCCTTGGCCGTCGCCAGCTGGGACAGCATGTCGTCGCCGGGCTTCTTGCGGCGCTCCTCGATCAGCCCGGCCAGGTACATGCCCAGCTGCATCCGGGCCTCGTGCGACTCCTTGCCCCGCGCCGCGGGATCCGCGTCCGGGTCGGGGTCCAGGCTCGCCGCGATGGTGTCCGCCCAGGTGTGGAAGCGCGCCTCGTCCTCCCGCGGCACGCCGAGCAGCCGGCAGATCACCGTCACCGGGAACGGGTACGAGAACTGGTCCACCAGGTCGATCCGCCCCGGGTCGCCGATCCCGTCGATCAGTCCGGAGACGATGTCCCGCAGCTCGCCCCGCATCCCGTCGACCCGGTGGGGGGAGTGCGGCGGGCCGAAGGGCCGGTTGGTCATCCGGCGCAGCCGGTCGTGCTCCGGCGGGTCGAGCCGCAGGAAGCTCGGCGGCAGCGCGCCCTCCTCCTGCGCCGAATCGGCCAGCGGATCACGGGCCGTGGAGGCCAGGTTGCGGGCGTCGGAGCTGATCCGCGGGTCGTGCAGGAGACTGCGGATCTCGTAGTAGGTGCTGACGACGTACGGCCCGTCCTCCTCGTGGTGGACCGGGGACTTCCGCAGCTCCTCGTAGATGGGGTAGGGGTCGGCGCGGTTGGCGTAGTCCAGGATCTGGTGCAGCAGCGAGTGCGTCATGGCGGGTCCTCGTGGCCGTGCGGTCAGTGCGCGGGCTTGAACGTCAGCCGGCGGTCGGCCGGCGAGTAACCGCTGAGAGTCACCGTGGGCCCGTGGGTGGGGACCGACGGGTCGGGGAAGTCCGCGTCCACCGGCCGCTGTCCGTCCGCGCGCCGGTCGACCGTGGGGAACGGCGGCGGGAACGCCGCCGCCGTCTCGATCAGCTCCTGGTAGAACGGCAGCCACCGGGCGTGGTCGAAGGCGACCGCGCCGATGACGCGCCCCTGGAAGCCGTAGACGCCGACGAACCGGCGGTCCGCGAGCGAGCCCTGCGACACGACGATCTCCGTGCCCAGCGTCGGCACGCCCACCGACTTGATGTTCACGCCGAACTGCGAGGACCAGAAGGCCGGCATCCACAGATGGGGGACGCGGTCGGCGCTCGCGCTGAGCATGTTGTGCGCCGCGGTGTCGGCCTGGGCGACGGCGTTGCCCCAGTGCTCCAGGGACAGGAACTGGTAGCCGAACAGCGCGTGCGGGGAACGGGCGACGTCGCCGGCGACGAAGACGTCGTCGGTGACGATGCCGCGGAAGTCGAAGGCGCGGCAGCCCGCGTCGCAGGCGATGCCGCGCGGGCCGGCCCCGAGCCCGGACCCGGCGAGCCACTCGGTGTTGCGGGTCGCGCCCAGCGACACCACCACCACGTCGGCCTCGACGGTCGAGCCGTCGGAAAGATGCGCGGCGCGCACCCGTCCCGAGGCGTCGCCCTCCAGCGCGGTCACCATCACCCCGCACCGCAGGTCCACGCCGTGCTCGCGCTGGAGCTCGGCGGCGACCTCCCCGACCACCCCGCCGAGCGCGCCGACCAGGGGGGCCGCGCCGCGCTCGGCGACGGTCACGGCGAGCCCGCGCTCACGGCAGGCGGAGGCGATCTCCGAACCGGTGAACCCGGCGCCGATGACGAGGACCCGCTTCGGCCCCTCGGCGAGCCGCCGCGCCAGCGCCGCGCCGTCGTCGCGGGTCCGCAGCACGAACACGCCGTCGAGTTCCGCCTCGACGGGATGCGGCCACGGCCGCGCCCGCACACCGGTCGCGATCAGCAGCCGGTCGTACGGCACCTCGTCGCCGTCGGCCAGCCGCACCCGCCGGGTCGCCAGGTCCAGGCCGGTGGCCGCGACCCCGAGCCGCCAGGTCGCGTCCACCTCCCGGCGTCTGGGCAGCGCGGTGCGGTCGGCGGCGGCCTTGCCCAGCAGCACCTGCTTGGACAGCGGGGGCCGGTCGTAGGGCTCGTGGGGCTCATCGCCGATCATCGTCAGCGACCCGGCGAAGCCCTTGTCCCGCAGGGTCTCCGCGGCCCGCAGGCCCGCCAGCGACGCGCCGACGACGACGATCCGGCCCTCGCGTCTGAGCTGTTCCAGGGATCCGTCACCGTTCACCGGACACCGCCTCGGCCGGGGTCTCCACCGAGTCGACGAGGATGGCCTGGACGGGGCAGGCGGCGGCCGCCTGGGCCAGTTTCTCGCGCTGCGCCTCGTCGGTCTCGGGGTCGTACAGCAGCCCCTCCTCGCCGTGCATGGCGAAGACGTCGGGGGCGAGGAACGCGCACTGCGCGTATCCCTGACAGCGGTTCAGGTCGACGACAAGCCTCACCAAGGGATCGGTCCTCTCCTACGGCCGCGGTCCCCCCCGCCCGACCATCGTGGGCGGGCGGAGGCGATGCGGCGACGAGGGGAGGCCGTTGGGGTGAACGCCGGTGCCGTCGGTGCCGGAGCTGGAGCCGTGCCGGTGCCAGTGCCGTGCCGACGCCGGGCCGGGCTCAGGCCGCGTCGGCGGGCCGCGCGCCCGCGGGACGCCGGTCCCGCAGCACGTACACGCTGACGATCAGCGCCCAGGCCGGGAACACCAGCTCCGACCAGGGCACGTCCGCCGCCACCACGAGCAGCGTCAGCCCCGCGAGGTAGCCGAGAAGGATCAGCGGACGGGGCAGGACGCCGAGCCGGCGGGCGATGGCCGAGGTGGTGAAGATGAACACCGCCGCCATCCGCATCGCGTACGTGGTGAGCAGGGCGTAGGCGAAGTGACGGCCGAACGGCGAGTGCTGCTGGCTCTCGGCCAGCACGGTCCCCGCCGCCGCGGCGCTGCCGAACAGCGTGGCGACGAAGACCAGCCCGCTGCCCAGGAACACGGTCGCCACGAACCGGTCCTCGCCCTCGCCCGCCTGCTCGCGCAGCGCGCCCATGAACCACAGGAAGGCGATCCCGGCGAACGGCACCAGCGTCAGCGCCGTCTGCACGGCGCCGCGCTGCCCGTCGTCGACGACGATCTCGTCCCCGCCCGCCCCGCCGGGCAGGGCGATCCGCATCAGGACGATCGTCGCGGCCATCAGGACCGCGAAGACGATGCCGGCGATCCCGGCGGCCCGGGGCGTCCCCAGGCTCTCGCGCTTGCGCGCCATGGCTGCTCGCTCTCTCTGCGCCGCTGTCGCGCGTACGGCCACGGCGTCGGCAGGCCGTCGCGTCCGCACGCCTTGCGTACAGCCAGCAGCAGATCGGGACGCCGCGCCACCGGGACCGCGTCGGGTGGTCGTGGCTCGTGGCTCAGCGGCTGCGGATGGCGCTCGTGGTGAAGAACCCGGTGGCCGCGGCGGTGATCAGGGCGCAGACGGTGAACAGGACGGTGCGTCGCATGGGGAGACCTTTCCCGGTGATGACGGATGGGCCCTGCACAACGCCGCTCGGCCCCGAGTCGGTTCGCCGACGGCCCGACGCCACCCGGACAGACGCGACCGTGCGGGGGGTCGACGGGCCTCGACGGGCCCGTGCCCGCGCGCCGCGCGCCTTGCCTGAGTCGGCCGCCCGGCGCACGCTGAGGGTATGGGTGCGCAAGAAGGCCCGACGCTCATCACCTCCGTCCAGCGCGCGTTCCGCCTGCTGGAGGCGGTCGGCGCGCACGAGAACGGCGCTCCGGCGAAGCAGCTGGCCCGCGAGACGAGCCTGCCCCTGGCCACCGCCTACCACCTGCTGCGGACGCTGGTCCACGACGGATACGTGCGCAAGCTGGGCGACGGCGGCTTCGTCCTCGGCGACAAGGTGCGGGCGCTGCACACCGACGGCCGCGGGCAGGCCCTGCTCAGCCGGATCCGGCCCACCCTCGCCGCGCTGCGCGACGAGCTGACCGCCCCCGCCTACCTCACCCTGTACGAGGACGGCGAGATCCGCGTCTGCGAGATCGTCGACGGCCCGCGCACGCCCCGCGTCGATCTCTGGGTGGGCTTCGAGGACGCCGGGCACGCCACCGCGCTCGGCAAGGCCGTGCTGCGCGAGATGCCGGACGACGCCCGCCAGGACTACCTCTCCCGGCACCAGCTCGCCGACCTCACCCCGCGGACCATCACCAGCCGCCCGGAGCTGCTCCGCAGGCTCGCCGTGTCGCCCCTCGCGCCGGCCGTCACGGACCTGGAGGAGTACTCCCTCGGCACGGTCTGCGTGGCCGTGCCCGTCTACAGCGGGGACACCATCGGCTCGCTCGGCGTATCCCTCCCGGCCGACCGGCTCTCCCGGCTGGAGGAGGTCCGGACCCGGCTGCTCCCGACCGCGAGCCGGGTGACCAGGAGCCTGTCGCTCACTATCTGAAATCCCTTGCCTTGTGGCCGCGGGCACATACCGCGTTTCCTGGATGAAAGGGACATCTCGGATGTGCACCCCGTACACGCACAGGTGAGGACCACCAACGGAACATGAGTCAGGCGCGAGACCACGGTGACGACCACTGGACGACACGGCGGCCCTTCAGGAGCCTCAAGAACGTCCTGCCCGTACTGCCCCTGCTGATCGTGGCCGTCGTCGCGCTCGTCGACATCGTCGGCGGGGCCGGGATGATCTGGCTGCCCCTCCTCGCGGCCGGACCGGCGCTGGCCGCCACCACCAACCGGCCGCGCGGAGTGCTCTGCGTCGGTCTGCTCGCCGCGGCGCTCAGCACGGCACTCGGCGTCCAGGACGCCGTCCGGGGCCGCGAACTCCTCGCCGTGCTGTCGGCGGTGGTGGCCGTCACCCTGGCGAGCGCCCTGACCAGCGCGCTGCGCAGGCGGCGCGAGCGGGTCCTCGCCGACGTCCGCTCCGTCGCGGAGGCCGCCCAGCACGCGCTGCTCAAGCCGGTGCCGGAGACCGTCGGCCCGTTCCGGGCGGCCGTGCGCTACAGCGCCGCGGCGGCCGAGGCCAGGATCGGCGGCGATCTGTACGCGCTGGTGGCCACGCCGTACGGGGTCAGGATGATCGTCGGCGACGTGCGCGGCAAGGGGCTGCCGGCGGTGGGGACGGCCGCGCTCGTGCTCGGCGTCTTCCGCGAGGCCGCCTACGACGAGCCCGATCTCCTCGCCGTCGTCGGCAGGATCGAGCGGAGCCTCGCGCGCAATCTGGGCGGCGACGACTTCGTCACCGCCGTCGTCGCCGGATACCCGAGGCCGGGCCATCTGGAAGTGATCAACTGCGGACACGCCCCGCCGCTGCTGGTGCGGGAGTCCGGTGACGTCGTACCGCTGGACCCGGCCCGTCCGACCCCGCCGCTTGGACTGCGCGCCCTGTCCGGGGAGGCCCCGAGCCTTCAGGTGCTGCCCTTCGCCGACGGGGAGCAGCTGCTGCTCTACACCGACGGCGTCACCGAGGCCCGCGACCAGGACCGCGAGTTCTATCCGCTCGCCGAAGGGCTGGCGCGCCATGTGTCCGAGGAGCCGGCGCGCACGCTCACCGCGCTCCACGACGAGCTGCTGGCCCACGTGGGCGGCCGGCTGCACGACGACGCGGCACTGCTGCTCCTGCGCAAGCCGCCCCTCCCCGAACCGGTCGCCGCTGCTGCCGCCGACACGGACGCCGACACGGACGCCGACGCCGCGCCGGTGGCCCCCTGACCGCTCCTCCCGCTCCTCGTCACGCCGCGACCAGGTCCGCCCAGCGGGTGACCCCGTCGGAGTGGATGTGCACGCCGTGCCGCGTCGACAGCGCGTGGACGATGTGCTCGCCCCGGCCGTGCTCGTCCGGGTCGACCCCCGCGCACGCCTCTCCCGCCGCGCGCGCCGGCCCCGCGTCGGTGACCTCGACCCGCAGGGTGCTGAGCCCTCCGCTGTGGAGCAGCGACAGCCGCAGCCGCGCCGGGGGCAGGGCGTGGACGAACGCGTTGGTGAGCAGTTCCGAGACGACCAGCAAGGAATCCTCGGTCACGCCGGGGGAGAGGTCCCAGTCGGCGAGCACCGCGCCCGCCTGCCGGCGCACGGTCGAGACGGCGCCGGTCACGGGAGGGAGCAGCCAGATGTGCTCGACATCCTCCCGAAGCATGCTGTTCAGCTCTAGCGGCATCTGCTTGTCCTCCGATGAGCGGTCAGTGGCCGGTGCGGGCCGCAGCGCGCGTGCCCGGCCACGGAGCACGTTAGGAACCGGACGAAGCGGGAGTCAATGAACGAAGGTCGGCATTGCCGAACGCATCCTCCGACCCCGGGCCGAAACGGGTCTCCGTCCCGTACGGCGGACCGTCCGTGACGGTAATAGGCTCGCTACATGGCCGGCCCAGTCCAGTCCATCGAACGGGCGGCGGCGATCCTGCGTCTGCTCGCCGGCGGGCCGCGCCGTCTCGGGCTCGGCGAGGTGGCGGCCTCGCTCGGGCTGGCCAAGGGCACCGCCCACGGCATCCTGCGCACGCTCCAGCACGTGGACTTCGTCGAACAGGACGCCGCGACCGGGAAGTACCAGCTCGGAGCCGCCCTGCTGCACCTCGGCACCAGCTACCTCGACGTCAACGAACTGCGCTCGCGCTCCATCAACTGGGCCGACGCCCTGGCCGCCCGCAGCGGCGAGGCGGTCCGCCTGGGCACTCCCCTGGAGGGCCAGGTCCTCGTCGTCCACCACGTGTTCCGGCCGGACGACACGCTCCAGACCCTCGACGTGGGCGCGCTGCTGCCCCTGCACGCCTCCTCCCTGGGCAAGGTGCTGCTGGCCTACGGGACCGCGACGCTGGAATCGGCCGTGGAAGCGGGCCTGGAGGCGTACACCCGGCACACCCTGGTCGTCCGCGAGCAGCTCACCAGGGCCCTCGCCGACATCCGGGAACTCGGCTGGGCCGGCGAGGTCCAGGAGCTGAGCATGGGGGAGGCCGGCGTCGCCGCGCCGATCCGCGGGCACGGCGGCCTCGTGGTGGGCGCCATGGGACTGTCCGGCCCGGTCGAGCGGATCTGCGACGGCCAGGGAAACCCCCGGCCGAGCCTGATCACCCTCCTCCGCGAGGCCGCGCGCGCCATCTCCAGAGACCTGGGCGCCACACGCTGGTGACAGACGGGAAGGCAGACCCGATCATGGTTGAACGGTATGTAATGTCCATCGACCAGGGCACCAACTCCACCCGCTGCATCCTGTTCGACCACCACGGCCGGCTGGTGACGGTCGCCCAGCGGGAGCACCAGCAGCACTTCCCCAAGCCCGGATGGGTCGAGCACGACGCCGTCGAGATCTGGCGCAACCTCCAGCGCGTCGTGCCCGAGGCGCTCTCCGACGGCGGGATCGACGCGGACGAGGTGGCCGCCGTCGGCATCGCCAACCAGCGCGAGACGACGGTGCTCTGGGACCGCCGGACCGGCGCCCCGGTGGGGAGGGCGATCGTCTGGCAGGACACCCGCACGGCGTCGCTCGTCGAGGAACTCGGACGCCACCCGGGCGACGACTTCTTCCTCGACCGGTGCGCCCTGCCCCCCTCCACCTACTTCTCGGCGCTGCGGATCCGCTGGCTCTTCGACCACGTCCCCGGCCTCCAGGAGCGGGCCCGGGACGGCGAGGTCCTGTTCGGCACGATGGAGAGCTGGCTGATCTGGAACCTCACCGGGGGAGCGGACGGCGGCCTGCACATCACCGACGCCACCAACGCGAGCCGCACCATGCTGATGAACATCCGCTCGCTGACCTGGGACGATGACCTGCTGTCCTTCTTCGGTGTGCCCCGCCCGATGCTGCCCGAGATCCGCTCCTCCGCCGACATCTACGGCACCGCCCGCTCGGTCCTGCCCGGCATCCGCATCACGGCCGCCCTCGGCGACCAGCAGGCCGCCCTGTTCGGCCAGACCTGCTTCTCGCCCGGCGAGGCCAAGTGCACCTACGGCACGGGCAGCTTCCTGCTGCTCAACACCGGCACCGAGGTCGTGCGCTCTCGGCACGGCCTCCTCACCACCGTCGCCTACAAGATCGGCGAGCAGCCGCAGGTCTACGCCCTGGAGGGCTCGATCGCCGTCACCGGCGCGCTCGTCCAGTGGTTCCGCGACCGCCTCGGCCTGATCAACAGCGCGCCGGAGATCGAGACCCTGGCCCGCTCGGTCGAGGACAACGGCGGCTGCTACATCGTCCCCGCCTTCTCCGGCCTGTTCGCGCCGCACTGGCGCAGCGACGCGCGTGGGGTCATCGTCGGCCTCACTTCGTACATCACCAAGGGGCACCTGGCCAGGGCCGTCCTGGAGGCCACCGGCTGGCAGACCCGGGAGGTCGTCGACGCCATGAACGCCGACTTCCCCGTGGCGCTCCGCCAGCTCAAGGTGGACGGCGGCATGACGGCGGACAACCTGCTCATGCAGTTCGTCGCCGATGTACTGGACGTGCCCGTGGTGCGGCCGATGGTCGCCGAGACGGTCTCTCTCGGCGCCGCCTACGCCGCGGGCCTCGCCGCCGACTACTGGCCCGACCTGGAGGTGCTGCGCCGCAACTGGCACCGGGCCGCCCAGTGGCTGCCGGACATGGACCCCGCCCGACGGGAGTCGGAGTACGACAACTGGCGGCGGGCGGTAGAACGTTCGGTGGGCTGGATCAAGCCGGGCTAGCGCTTTCGCGGCACCTTCGCGGCGCCTTCCCCGCGTCGGCTCGACGCCTTCCCCGCGTCGGCTCAGCATGTACGCGGACAGCGTCCACTGGGCGGCGGAGGGGGTGACGCCGAACTCCTCGGCGATGCCCGGCACGGCCAGGTTCAGCGCGAAGAAGTCGAGCTGGATGCAGAACAGGGCCAGGGCGACCGAGACGAAGGCCCCCGTCCGCGCGGCCGACGAAGACTCAGCGCGCATGAGCACGTTCCTCTCGGACCGACGCCGCCGACGCCGCCGACGCCGCCGACGCCGCCGACGCCGCCGAGGCGTTCGGGTGCGGGCCGGACACGCGTCCCGCCCTCCCACTGTCGGGCGGCCCCCGACGTGCCGCAGCCCGGCCGTCCCCGGTCCCGGTCCCGCCGCGCCGCGTGATCTGAGACATACGTGTTCTGGGACATACCCGCCCATCACCCGTTTTGGGTAACTTGGGTTTCTTGCCCGGTAAACGGCGCGTCGCGGCGCGCCACCGGAGTGCACCGCCTGCCGTCGTCCCGCCCTGGAGATCCATGCGTGTCCGAACAGCCTCCGTCCCGCCCCTCGCCCTGGCGGGCGGTGCGCTGACCGTCGGCGTCGGCGCCCTGTACCTGACCGGGCTGATGCTCACCGGCGGGGAGATCGAGTCGGGTACGACCGTGCGGGGCGTGGACATCGGCGGCCTCAGCCGCGAGGAGGCCGTCCGCGAACTGGACCGGCACTTCCAGACCCTCGGCTCGCGGGAACTCACCGTGAAGGCGGGCGACCGCACCGCGACCGTCGACCCCCGGCAGGCCGGACTCACGTTCGACGCCGAGCAGACCGTCGACCAAGCGGCGCGCACCTCCTCCGACCCGGTCGGCGTCATCGGCGGATTCTTCCGCTCGGGGGGCGCCGTCGAGCCCGTCGTACGCCTCGACGAGAACAAGGCCCGCGCCGCGCTGACGAACGCGGCGAAGACGCTCGACCAGAAGGTCCGCGACGGCGCCGTCGCCTTCGCCGACGGCACGGTCCGCCAGACCGCCCCGCACAACGGCTACGCCCTCGACGTCGACGCCTCCGTCCCCGCCCTGCGCGCCTCCTTCCTGCGCGGCGAGCCCCGCACGGTCACCGCCCTGCCCGCCCGCGAGACCAAGCCCAAGGTCACCGCGGCCGAGGTGCGGCGAGCGGTGCGCGACTTCGCGCGGCCCGCCATGTCCGCGCCCATCACGCTCACCGCGGACGGCAAGCGGTTCACCGTCGGCCAGAAGGTCCTGGGCGAGCACCTCACGATGCGGCCGGACGGCTCCGGCACGCTGACGCCGAAGCTGGACGTCGCCGGCCTGCGCGCCGCCCCCGCCGTGGCCCGCCCGCTCGCCGGCGTCACCACCACGGCGGCGAACGCCGCACTGGGCCTCGACGGCGACCGGGTCGTCGTCGCCGACGACGCCCGTACCGGTGTACGGGTCACCGACAAGGCGCTGGGCAAGGCCGTGCTGCCGCTGCTCACCAAGTCCGGGGCCGCCGGCCGTACCGGGGAGGTGGCCGTGCAGCGGACCGAGCCGCCGTTGACGGGCGACAACGCGGCGCGGCTGGGGCTGACGGAGAAGATGTCCTCCTTCACCGTCAACTTCGAGCCCGCGCCGTACCGCACGAAGAACATCGGACGGGCCGTGGAGCTCATCAACGGCTCCCTCGTCATGCCCGGCAACACCTGGAGCTTCAACCGGACCGTGGGCGAACGCACCGAGGCCAACGGCTTCACCGAAGGCATCATGATCTTCGACGACCAGTTCGCCAAGGCGCCCGGCGGCGGCGTCTCCGCCGTCGCCACGACCATGTACAACGCCATGTTCTTCGCCGGGGTCAAGCCCGTCGAGCACGGCGCCCACTCGTTCTACATCGAGCGCTACCCGGAGGGCCGGGAGGCGACGGTCGCCTGGGGCAGCCTCGACCTCAGGTTCGCCAACGACTCCGGCCACGCGATCTACGTACGGGCCCGTTCCACCGACTCGTCCGTCACCATCACCTTCCTCGGCACCAGGAAGTACGACGAGATCAGGTCGGTCAAGGGGCCCCGCACCGAGGTGACGCAGCCCGAGCACAAGGTGAGCGCCGACGAGAAGTGTGTGCCGCAGACCCCGCTGGAGGGCTTCGACGTCAAGGTCGACCGGGTGTTCTACAAGGGCGGCGAGGAAGTGAAGCGGGAGCCGTTCCGCACGCACTACACCCCGCGCGACGAGATCACCTGCGAGGCCGAGACCGAGACCGAGGCCGAGAGCAAGACCTCGACCGCGGCCAAGACTCACCAGTGAGGCCGTGACCCTGCCGCCCTCGCCGCCCCCGCCGTCCCTGCGGGAACCTCTGCTCGCCGGGCGACACCTGGAGGCGCGGGCGCGGCACGGGACCGAGGAGGCGCTGCGGTCGCCGGCCCGGCTCACGGTCAACGAGGTGTCCGTCCGAGCCGCCGACGGCTCCGAACACCTCGTTTCTGTCGAAGGTTTGACGGTCGATCAGATCTTTGTCGTGCGGCCGGGGGAGCGTATCGCCACCGACGGGCGGCTGGTGGAGGGCAGTTCGGCCGTGGACCTGTCCCTGGTCACCGGGGAGAGCGAACCGGTCGAGGTCGGACCGGCCTCGGCCGTGGTCGGCGGGGCCGTCAACGCGGGCGGGCTGCTGGCCGTCCGGGCCACGGCCGTCGGCGCCCAACTGGCGCGCATCGCACGGCTGGTGACCGAAGTCCAGGCGGGGAAGGCGCGGGCGCAGCGGCCGGCGGACTCGGTGGCCGGTTTTCGTGCCGGTCGTGCCGGCGCTCGCCGTCACCACGCTCGGGTTCTGGCTCGGCGCGGGACGACATCGAGGCCCTCGCGGACGCGGTCCTCCTCGCCAGGCGCACACTGGGCACGATCCGCGCCAACCTCGGGTGGGCCTTCGGCTACAACGTCGTCACCGTCCCGCTCGCCATGCATCAACGTGACCGACGGCAGGATGTTCCTCCCCTCCGGCGGCACCCCGGAGACCGCGGCCTTCTTCCGGATCACCAACACCGGGGGAACGGCGGACCGGCTGCTGAAGGTGACGTCCACCGAGATCGGCGCCGGCGCGCCCACCCTGAGCCGGCACGTCATGACGAGCGCCCGCTCGGCCTCCGACCGGACGGTGACCTCCGTCGCCGTCCCGGCCGGGCTGGGAGGGGCGCGAACCCTGACGGCGCGCCCCCGCGCCCGGAACGGCCGACGCGCGATTGTCAGTGCCGGGTGTCAATCTGGTCTCACTGGACCTGCGAAAGGGAATCGCCGTGATCACCACCGACCTCGCTCCCGGCTCCCCCTGCTGGCTCGACCTGGGCGCTCCCGACGTCCGGACCGCCGCGGCCTTCTACGGCGCGGTGCTCGACTGGGAGTACGAGTCCATGGGGGCGGGGGGTGAGGGCGCCGAGGGCGAGACCATGGAAGGCGGAGTGTTCAAGAAGGACGGCAAGACCGTCGCCGGTCTCGGCAAGCTCTCCGAGGAGGGCGCGCGCTCGGCCTGGATGATCTACTTCGCCGTCTCCGACGCGGACGCCACGACCGAGGCCGTACGGCGCGGCGGCGGCACGGTGCGGGTGGCGCCCAGAGACCTCGACGACTGGGGCCGGATGGCCCAGTACAGCGACCCGCTGGGCGGCCAGTTCGCCGCCTGGCAGCCCGGCAAGAACAGCGGCTTCGAACTGGCCGACGCCACAGGCTCCCTGTCCTGGACCGAGCTGTACACGAGCGACGCCGAGGCCGCCAAGGAGTTCTACGGCGGCGTCTTCGGCTGGCAGTACAGCACCATGGACATGCCGGGCGACGGCGGCGCGTACCACCTCATCACCCCCGCCGGCCTCTCCGAGGACCGCATGCACGGCGGCCTCATGGAACTCGGCAAGGACGACCTCGCGCTGACGGACGGACGGCCGTACTGGCACCCCGTCTTCGCGGTCGCCGACTGCGACGCGGCGGTCGCCAAGGTCACCGAGAACGGCGGCAGCGTGCAGATGGGCCCGGTGGACGCGGAGGGCGTCGGCCGGCTCGCCGTCTGCCTCGACCCGTCGAACGCGGACTTCGTGGTGCTCACCCCGTCCGAGAGCTGATCGGCGCGGCGCGGCCGGTCGCCCTGCTGCTGACGGCCCGTCTGCCGAGCCTGCCCGAGCGCCTGTCGGGCCACGGCAGGTCACGGCCCACGGCTGCCACGCGCCCGTCACCGGATCGCCCGCCGCCTTCGGCTCCTGCCCGCTGCTCCCGGCTCCTGCGAGGCCGTCAAGACACCCACCGACGACCGGCTGTCGGAATGACCGGATAGTGTGTTTCCGTACGGAATCCCACCCGGTGGATAGGTCGTGGCTTGGACACTCACCAGACGGCGGGGCAGGTGCCGGAGCAGCCCTTGCAGGCTGTCGGGTACGCCGGCGTGCTGCGCGAGCTGCTGCCGATCGCGCTGTGGCGCGAGGACGCGGACGGCAACATCGTGGAGTGGTCCCTCGCCGCCCAGGACCTGCTCGGATACCGCCCGGAGGAGGTCCTCGGCCGGCCCGCCTCCGCCCTGCTGGTCCCCGAGGGCAACCGGGACCTGGCCGATCAGCTCACCCGCCGCGTCCACGCCGGCGAGACCGTCGGCGGCACACTGCCCGTACGACACCGCGACGGCCGCCGGGTGCGGATGGAGATGTGGATCCTCCCGGCCGCCGACGCGCGGGGCCGCCCCGGCACCCTGCTGATCGCCGTCGAGACCTCCCAGGTCCTGCGCATGCGCGACTCGCTGGCCGCCTCGGAGAGCCTCTTCAGCCAGTCCCCGATCGGCCTCGCCACCCTCGGCACCGACCTGCGCTTCCTGCGCGTCAACGACGCCCTCGCCCGGATGAACGGCGTCTCCGCGGCGGAGCACATCGGCAGACGGCTCACGGAGGTCGTGCCCGGCGTCAACGCCGCCGTGCTCGAGGAGACCATGCGGGAGGTCCTGGAGCTGGGCGCCCCCGTGGGGGGGGGGGGGGGGGGGGGGCGGGGGGGGGCGGGGCGGGCGCGGGCCGCGGCCGCAGGGGCCGCGGGGCGCCCCCCCCCCCGCGCGGGGGGGGGGGCGCCCGCCCCCCCCCCGCGCCCCCCCCCCCCCCCCCCCCCCCCCCCCCCCCCCCCCCCCCCCCCCCCCCCCCCCCCCCCCCCCCCCGCCCGACCACGACCGGACCTGGTCCTGCTCCTACGCCCCGCTCTTCGACGGCGCCGGCCGCACGCTCGGCCTCATCGCCTCCCTCATCGACATCACCGCCAGCGAACAGGCCGCGGTCGACGCCGAGCGGGCCAGACGCCGCTTCGCGCTCCTCGCCGAGGCCGGCACCCGCGTCGGCACCACCCTGGACCTGCGGCAGACCGCCGAGGAGATCGTGCGCCTGCTGGTGCCCCAGCTCGCCGACTCCGCCGATGTGCAGCTCCTCGAAGAGGCCATCGACCCCGACGAGTCCGCCGCCTCCACCCGAGGCGTCGTCCGCCGCCTGGCCGCCCTCTTCACCGACCCCTCCGCCCCGACGGCGAAGCTGATGCCGGGCATGACCCTCCAGCTCCCGCGCGGCTCCCTGTACGAGCGGGTCATCGCCGACGGACGCCCCACCAACCTGTACCGCCCCGACGTCCGGGCCCTGATCACCGACCCCCGCGACGAGCAGCTGCGCGACTACCTCATGACCCTCGGCTCCGCGCGGCTGATCCCGCTGGTCGCCCGGGGCAAGGTGCTCGGCGCGGTGGTGGTGACCCGGCTGCGCAGCCGCGAGCCCTTCGACGAGCAGGACTGCGTCCTCATCGACGAGCTGTCGGCCCGCGCCGCCCTCAACATCGACAACGCCCTCATGTACACCCGCCAGCGGGCCGCGGCCCTCACCCTCCAGCGCAGTCTGAGCAACAGCGCGCTGCCCGCCGTCCCGGGCCTGGAGCTCACCGGACGCTACCTGCCCGCCAGTGAGCACGACGTCGGCGGCGACTGGTTCGACGTGATCACCCTGCCGGAGGGCAGGACCGGCCTCGTCATCGGAGACGTCATGGGGCACGGAATCCACGCCGCGGCCGTCATGGGACAGCTCCGCACGGCGGTGCGCACGCTCGCCCGGCACGACGTCCACCCGGCCCGCCTGCTGCGCTCACTGGACGCCGTCGTGGCCGACATGGGCGTGGACGAGATGGCGACCTGCGTCTACGCCGTCCACGACCCCGCGACCGGCGGCTGCCTCGTCGCCAGAGCCGGCCACCCCCCGCCCGCCGTCGTGACCCCCGGCGGGCCGGTCACCTTCCTCCACGGCCCGCCGGGCACCCCGCTGGGAACTGGCGGGCACGAGTTCCGGGCCGAGGAGGTCGCGCTGCCGCCGGGCAGCGTGCTGGTCCTGTACACCGACGGCCTGATCGAGGCCCGGGACAGGGACCTCGACCAGGGACTCGACCGGCTCGCCCACGCCCTGCGCACCCCCGCGCCGTCGCTGGCGGCGCTGTGCGCCGGCGTCCTGCGGCAGATGCTGCCGGGGCCCGCGCAGGACGACGTCGCGGTGCTCATGGCCAGGCCCTGACCCCGCTCCGTCCCCGCCCTCATCCCCGAATGCAACCTCTGGGCTTGCTCAAGAAGGGCTTGAGGGCACCGCACTCCGGGGGATTCTCGGAGCAGGCCGGTGCGAACGCCCGGCGGCCAAGGGGGAGACATGACGACTGTGCTTGTTCTGGTGGGTGTGGCCGTGGCCCTGGCGGGGCTGATCACCTGGGCCACGTGGTCGGTGCGGCGAGCCTGGCGGCGCGACGGTGAGCACTTGATGCGAGCTCTGCACGCCGGCGCCGCCGCCCGGCGCGCGCACAACGGCCGCCGCCGCTCGGCGCACAGCAGGAGGTACGCGACGCCGAGCACCTCCACCACGGACGGTTCGTCCGCGTATCTCACGGCCGCTTCCTGGTACGTCACGGACACGTCGTCCTGCGACAGCACGTCGAACGGTTCCTCCAGCGGAGGCGGCTCCTCGTCCTGCGGGAGCAGCTCGTCGTCGTGCGGGAGCTCTTCCTCGTGCGGGAGTTCGTCGTCCTGCGGCAGCTCCTGCTGACGGATCCCCGCCGGTGACGGAGCGACCGCCCCGTCACTCCGGACGTTTCACGGCACCCGCCGTCCCGCCCCCGCCGGTGGCGACGCCGCCCCGCGGCTCGGACGTCGAGAAGGGCGGTGTGTCGGGCTCGCAGGACGTGCCCGGCGGCGGCAGGAAGCCGTCGACGAGATAGCGGCTCACGTGGTCGTTGACGCAGGTGCTGGGGTTGAGCAGCGCGGTGTGCCCGTAGCCCTGGTGGGTGAGCAGCCGGGCGTCGGCCAGCTCCTCCGCCATCGCCTTCGCGCCCTCGTACGAGGTGGAGGGGTCGTAGGTCGTGCCGACCACCAGCACCGGGTTCGGCGTCGGTTTGTTCCACGGCCCGGTGTACGGGGCCGCGGCCTTCGCGGGCCAGGTGGCACACGGCTCCACGGCCCACGTCCAGTAGCGCGCGGCGTCGCCGTGACGCGCCCCGGAGGCCTCCTCCGCCGTGCGGTAGGCGGCGGGGTCACGCGGATTGGGGCTGTCGCCGCAGAACACGGCGGTCGCCTGCTCGTCGCCCAGGTACGGCACCGGGACCGGGGCCGGCGCGGACTCCCCGGACGCCTCCGGGACGCGCCCCTGCCACAGCTCCTGGAGCCGGGCGGCCAGCTCCCGCCAACCGGGATGGACGATGTACAGACCCTGCACCGCGTCCGCCACGGCCCGGGCGTACGTCCACGCCTCCACCGGACGCTCCCTCAGCCGCCGCGTCAGCTCCTGGAACTTCTCTTGCGTGGCCTGCGCGCTGCCCGCCGAGAACGGGCAGCGCGCGACGGCGGCGGACCCGCACAGCGACAGGAACCGCTCCAGGGTCGCCGACGCCGTCCGGTCCGACCCCATGCGCAGGAAGGTGGAGAGCAGGTCCTGCCCCGACCCCTCGCCGGTCCACGCGGACGGGGCGATGTTGCTGTCGAGCACCATGGCGCGGACGTTGTCCGGGAAGAGGTTGGCGTAGGTGGCGCCGAGGATCGTGCCGTAGGAGATGCCGAGGTAGGTGAGGCGTTCCTCGCCCACCGAGCGGCGGAGCCGGTCGAGGTCGCGCGCGGTGTCGGCGGTCGAGACATGGCGCAGCAGCTCCGGGTCGCGCCGCTCGCAGGCCCGGCCCAGCTCCCGGTAGGAGTCGATCCACCGGGTGCGCTCCCGTTCGCCGACGGGGAAGCCGGCCGGGTGGGTCGCGATCCACGCCTCGGATTGCTCCTGCGTCTCGAAGCAGTTCACCGCCGTGCTGTTGCCGACGCCCCGCGGGTCCCAGCTGACGATGTCGAACCGCTCCCGCACCTCGCGCGGGAAGAACTCGTAGTTCTGCGGCATCTGGACCGAACCGGGGCCGCCGGGGCCGCCGGGGTTGAAGAACAGGGTGCCGACGCGCCGCCCGGGATCGGCCGCCTTCCGCTTCACCACGGACAGTTCGATGGCGCGTCCGCCGGGCTTCGCCCAGTCCAGCGGGACCGTCGCCGTCGCGCAGTCGTACGCCGCGTCCTGCGGACAGGGCTTCCAGTCCAGGGCCGGCGCGGTCGCCGGCCCTCCGCCCGCCACGGCGAGAGAGGACCCGCTCAGCGCCGTCGCGCAGGTCAGCGCCACGGCGACGACCGCGGCGCACCTCCTGCGACGGCCGGCTATCGGAGCAGTCATACGCATGCCACGTCCTTTCACGGCCGAGCGCCCGACGCCGCCAGGACACCCGGCCGCCGGCACGCATCCGAGACCACGAGACCGCACCGGCACCCCGCCCGCGAGCCGACCGCACCCGAACGGGCGCGGCGAGGGCTCCCCTTCAGCTCAGGCGAAGCCCTCTTCTCAGCACCGGCAAAGACCCCCTTCAGCTCCGGCGGCGCTCGGCGGACTCCCGCAGTTCACGGCGCAGCCGCTCGGGGGCCCAGTCCTCGGCGAGGGCCCGCAGGACGGTGTCCGCCTGGGAGGGCGGGGCGAGACCGCCGACCGGGGGATCGAGGTCCAGGTCGGTGGGGAAGGGATAGCCCTCGGCGGCAGCGGCGACGACACGGCGCAGCCAGTCCTCCGAGATGCCCTCGGCCTTCCGGCGCAGCAGCACCGGGAAGACGGCGTTCGCCACCGCCTCCCGGTCCACCGTCTCCATCGCGCGGCCGAACGCGGAGGAGATCTGAAGGAGGTTGGCCATGCGCCGGACGCCGGCCGAGCGGTTGTGCCCGGCGGCGTGGAAGAGCGCCGGGTTGAAGAACGCCGCGTCGCCCTTCTCCAGCGGCAGTTGGACATGGTGGGCGTCGAAGTACTCGACGAACTCGGGCAGTCGCCACGCGAGATAGCCAAGCTCGTACTTCTGCGAGTACGGAAGGTAGAGCGTCGGCCCGGACTCCACGGGCATGTCGCAGTGGGCCACCGCGCCCTGGAGGGTCAACACGGGGGAGAGGCGGTGCACATGCGCCGGATAGGCGGCGGCGCGCTCCTGGGAGAGGAAGCCGAGGTGGTAGTCCCGGTGCGCGTTCTGCGCGGCGCCGCCCGGGTTGACCACGTTGACCTGCGAGGTCACCTGGTAGGCGGGGCCGAGCCAGGACTCCGCGACCAGCGCCAGCATGTCGTTGGCGTAGTAGTCCGCGAACACCTCCGGCGCGCGCAGCGCCACCTTGTCCAGCGCGCTCCAGACCCGGTCGTTGGCGCCGGGCTTGGCGAAATGGTCGCCGCGCGCCGTGCCGGCCGCGCGCTCCTCCTCGATCAGCGCCCGGAACACCTCGGACGCCCGGTCCACGACGGCCGTGTCCGCGAACGCGCCCTTGAGGACGAGGATCCCGGGCCCGTCCAGCAGGGTGCGCACCAGCTCGTCCCGCACCGCCCGCAGGCTCTTCGGGGTCGACGTCAGGGCGCGCAGACGTGCGCTGTCGTAGAGCGGGACGTTCCGCTCGATCCGCTCGGCCGAGGGGTGGTCGCCGGGGTCGGCGTCGCGCTCCACGAGCGAGCGGAGCGCGCCGAGATCGCAGTCGGCCTCGGCCAGCCAGGTCCGCGATCCTTCGGTGATGGGAGACATGCGAGTCCTTCCGCCGTACCTGCCTTGCTCGGAGAGATCACTCGTCGGACGGGGGCACGAGCAGCCGAGGATCGACGTCGGTCACGCCGTCCGCACAGCCGAGACGGTCGGCCGCTTCCATCAACTGGTCGTACTCGTCCCGCCGCAACGGCAACCGATGGAAGTTCACCGTGTTGACCAAGCAGTCGATCGCGATCTCCGCCTCGTCGTTCACGACGAGATCACGGACCGACACGAGCCCTCGCATGAACACCCCCTGCACACGGGCCCGTTGAGCGACGGCGTCGGCCACCGCGAGGATGAGTTCGTCCACGGGACCGTGCATGTGCTCCTGCCTCCGGCGGCCGCGAAGCGGCCATACGCGGGCCGGCGTCCACGCGACGGCCGTCCGGCCCGGTCGCCCGTTCAACGCGGGTCCTTCCACCAGACGAACACCTCGGTGCCAGGCCCGAGTTCGGAGAAGCGGCCGGAGGGGGAGGCCTTGCTCAGTCGTCGGCGCAGGTCCGTCTCGAAGTCGTCGCGGCGCGGGCCGAACAGGTGCGGTGCCGCGAAGGACATCGAGAACATCCAGGCGACGACGTCGTCGACCGTGCGCTCCAACAGCTGCCCTCCGGGCACCACATGACGATCGGGGCCGTGGAAACCGGCCCGCGCGTAGACGGCCGACTCACCGCCCGGCGTCCCCTGCGGCAGCACGCCCTGCCCGGCGCGCCGGACCGGCCCCAGGTACCGCCTGACCAGTTCCTCCAGAGCCGCGTACGGCACCGCCGGCCACGGCAGCCCGTCCAGGCTCCGGTTCTCCTCCTTCACATCGGAGACGTGCACCAGGGCCCCGCCGCGCTCGAGCATGCCCCTGACGGTCACCGCTACCAGGTCACGGTCCATCCAGTGGAACGACTGGCCGAACGTCACCACCGTGAACGCCCCCAGCCCTGCGGGAAGTTGCTCGGCACGGGCCCGCACCCACGTCGCCTTCCCGGCCACCCCCGCCTCGGCCGCTCCACGCTCCGCCTCGGCGATCATTCCGCGGTCCGGGTCCACGCCGACGACCTCGCCGAACCGGTGCGCCAGCTCCAGGGCGAGCGTGCCCGGCCCGCACCCCACGTCCAGGAGGCGGCCCCGCCCGTCCAGCCCCAGCGCCTCGGTGAGGACGTCCACCAGACCTGGGGCGTACGGCAGTCGCCCCCGCGCGTAGTAGGCGGCCGCGCCCGAGAACAGCGTCTCGTCCCACTCCCACCCGACGACCACGCCCACCACCACCCTCCACCGGAATGCCCGCCGCACATACGGCAGGGCCCATGGTGCCACCCCTGACCTCGACGTGAGTGCCTTGATCACGGGCGGTAGCCTGTCTTCCCATGCACATCCTCGGCGTTCGCCCCCGTCGGTCCGCGACGGGCCTCGCGGTGGCCGCCCTCTCCGTGGTCCTGCTCGCCGCGGGCTGTTCGGGATCCGCGGGGCCGCGGGAGGCGCCGGCCGCCCCCGCGAAGGTGACGCTTCCGCCGGTTCACGCCGGATTCGACTACCAGCTCGGCGGCCCCTACGCCCCGCCCGCCGGCGTCTCGGTCGTCGTCCGTGATCACACCGCGTCCCCCGCGTCCGGCACGTACGGCGTCTGTTACGTCAACGCCTTCCAGGCGCAGCCGGACGCGGAGGGGGAGTGGGACGACGACCTGCTGCTGCGGGACGCGGGCGGCGAGGTGGTGGTGGACCAGGACTGGGACGAGGCGCTCCTGGACATCGGCACCGACGCCAAGCGCCGACGCGTGGCCGCCCGGGTGAACACGTGGATCGACGCCTGCGCGGCCAAGGGCTTCCAGGCCGTCGAGCCCGACAACTACGACAGCTACACCCGCGCCCCCGAGGGCTCGTTGACCCCCGACGACGCCAAGGCCTTCCTCGCCCTGCTGGCGGACCACGCCCATGACCGGGGACTCGCCATCGCGCAGAAGAACACGTCGGAACTGGCCCCCGACCGCCGGGAAGTGGGCGTGGACTTCGCCGTCGTGGAGGAGTGCGGCATGTACGACGAGTGCGGTGACTACATCGCCGCGTTCGGCCGGCACGTCGTCGACGTCGAGTACGACGGGCGGGGCCTGACGAAGGCCTGCGAGGGCTGGGGCGACAGCATCAGCGTCGTCCTGCGCGACCGGGACGTGCTTCCGGCGGGGAAGCCGGGCCATGTGCGGAAGACCTGCGACCGGTCGACCTGATCAGCGGGCGATCGATATCGCGAAGGGCGCGAAGCCGCTGGACCGGATCACGTGCGGCACGAACAGGATCGCGGCCTCCGTGGCGCGGGCGGTCCGGATCCCGCCGAGATCAGTGATCCACTCCTTGTGCCAGCCGAGGTCGACGAGCAGGTCACGGACGGTCTCCTTGGCCTGCGGGTCGTCGCCGGAGAGGAAGGCGTCGGGCGCCTGGGAGAGCGTGGCCGGCGCGGTCATCACCGAGAAGAGCATCGTGTTGAGCGTCTTGACGACACGCGTCTCGGGGAGCGCTTCCTGAAGTTGCTCGGCGAGGCTCGAGCCGGGGTAGACCAGGTCGCCGGGCAGCCCGTCCGGTCCGTCGACGGTGGCGTTGGAGACGTCGACGAGGATCGTGTCGCGCAGTTCCTCGCGCAGGGCGGCGAGCCGCTCCAGCGAGCCGGCCCCCGGGGTGGCGTTGATGACGATCCGGGCCGTCCGGGCGGCGTCGGCGGCGGCGCCCGGCGCGCGGCCCGCCACGGTCACCTCGTGCCCCGCCCGGGTGAGAGCCGCGGCCAGGCTGCCGCCGACGCGACCGTTTCCGAGTACTGCGATCGTGGTCATGATGATCTGGTCCTTCCGTGCAAGTGGATATGCAAGTGGGTAGTGGTGCAGGGGTAGTTGTGTGCGGGTCGCGGGTCGCGGGTCGCGGGTCGCGGGTCGCGGGGGGCGCGGTCAGCGGGAGAGCGTGGCGACGGCCTCGGCGTGGATGCCCGGCGCGGCGGCCAGGAGGCTCTCGCTCTGCGGGGTCCAGGGGCGGCCCTCGGCGTCGGAGATGCGTCCGCCGGCCTCGGTGACGAGCAGCGCCCCGGGCAGCAGGTCCGCGCGGGCGCCGGCGAACTGCCAGAAGGCGTCGATCCGGCCGGCGGCCACGTTCACCAGATGCAGGGTCGCGGGCACGGCGGTGCGGACGACGAGCGCGTCGAAGAGCATCGCGGTGATCGAGGAGCCGACGCGCCGCACGACCTTCTCGTCCTCGTCCGGCCGGGCCTGGCTGGTGGCCACGATGCTCAGGCCGAGGTCCGCGGTCCGGGAGACCCGCAGCGGCCGGCCGTCGAGGTGCGCGCCCGCGCCGGCGAGCGCGGTGTAGGTCTCGCCGGTCAACGGCAGGTGGACCACGGTCAGGACCGGCCGGTTCTCCCGCACCAGGGTGGCGGTCACCGCCCACTCCGGCAGCCCGTGCAGGTGGTTGACGTTGCCCTCGGCCGGATCCACGACCCACCACTCGCCGGCCGGCAGCGCCCCGCCGTCCAGCTCGTCCTCCACCCAGCCGGCCTCCGGGCGCAGGGCCGTGAGGCGGGGGCGCAGGATGTCGAGGGCCGCGTCGTCGTTGACGGCGAGCGCGCGCATCAGCTCTTCGCGGGTCTCGTAGCGGACCACCTCGCCGAAGCGCTCGCGCAGCGCCGAACCGGCCTCGCGCACGGCGCTCGCGGTCCGGTCGAGCAACTCGGCGTCGGTGGCGGCAGCGTCGGTGGCGGCGGCCTCGGTGGTGGCGGCCTCGGTCTGAAGGGTTTCGGACATGGCGTACTTCCGTGTGAGAAAGGGGTGTTGAGGTCGGTCGAGCCGGGCCGTGCGTTCCGTCCTGCGCTCTGGTATCGAAGCTATACAGCCCCTTGATTAACTTCAAATGCATGTCAAGCACGTCTAGGATTACTCGCATGCAATTGGATTTGAACCTGCTCGCGGCGCTCGACGCGCTGCTGGAGGAGGGAAGCGTGGCCGGGGCGGCGGCGCGCCTGCACGTCACCGCCCCCGCGATGAGCCGGAGCCTGGGCCGCATCCGCCGCACGACCGGAGACCAGATCCTGGTGCGCACCGGCCGCACGATGACCCCGACGCCGTACGCCATCGCCGTCCGGGAACAGGTGCACGAGCTGCTGCACCAGGTCCAGGGGGTGCTGGCGCCGAGCCGGGAACTCGACCTGGCGACGCTGGAGCGCACGTTCACACTCCGCTGGCACGACTCCCTGGTCGCCCTGAGCGGCCCCGCGCTGCTCGCGGCCGTGCGCGAACAGGCGCCGGGCGTACGCCTGCGCTTCGTCGCGGAATCGAGCAACGACACCCCCGAGCTGCGGCGCGGCGAGGTCGACCTGGAGGCGAACGCCGACCGCCCGAGCGCACCGGACATCCGTGCCGAGAACGTGGGCGAGACCCGCCTCGTCATGGTCGTGAGGCAGGGGCACCCCCTCACCCGCGTCAAGACCGTCACCGCGAAGCGGTACGCCGCCGCCGACCACGTCACCGTCTCCCGGCGCGGAAACCTCGGCAACGGCCTCGACGACGCCCTCGCGCGGCTCGGCCTCACCCGCCGCGTGGTGGCGAGCGCGCCCACGGAAGCAGCCGCCTTGGAGTTCGCACGCGGCTCCGACCTCCTGGTCAGCGTCCCCGAGGCCACCACCCGTTCGGCGGTCGCCGACCTCGGCCTGGTCGTGCTCCCGCTCCCGCTCGAACTGCCCTCGGCGCCGATATACCTGTCGTGGCATCAGCGCTACGACACCGACCACGCCCACACCTGGCTGCGCGGGCTGGCCCGCACCGCGCTGTCCCAGCGCGCGGCGCCGTAGCGAACGAAGCAGCGCCCCAGTGCCGTAGCGCCTCAGGGACGAACCGTTCGGGCGAATCCGCGGCCGCACCCGCGGCGTCCCGGTCGGCCGGTGGTACGAGCATGACGATGTCCACACACTCCGATCCGGGCGGCGCGGAGTCGCGCGTGCCCGGACTGCTGCGCCTCGCCGCCGCCTACGCCTGGCGGATCCTGGCCGTCGGCATCGTCGTGCAGGCGGCCTTCTCCCTGCTGGGGCAGTTCCACCGCATCGCCGTCGCCGTCTTCCTCGGGCTCGTCGTCACCGCCGTGCTCCGGCCGGTGGCCGACCTCCTCGCCCGCCTCGTGCCCCGCCCGGTCGCCGTCGCCGTCGCGCTCGTCGGCGGCATCGTCCTCGTCCTCGGCGTGCTGGCCCTGGCGGGCGAGACGGTCGCGGGGCAACGGACCGGCCTGGAAAGGGAGTTCGTCTCCGGGATCGACCGGATCGAACGCCGGCTGGAGGATCCCCCGTTCCGGCTGGACCCGGGCGCGCTCGACGACATCCAGTCCCGTGTCGGCGAACTGCTGTCGAGCCACCGCTCCACCGTCATCAGCACGGCGCTCAGCGGCGCGAGCCGGCTCCTCGAAGTGCTGACGGTGCTCGCCCTCGCCCTGTTCTGCTCGGTCTTCTTCATCCATTCCGGCGGCCGTCAGTGGCGCTGGTTCTGCGCCCAGATGCCCCCGGCCGCCCGTGAGCGGGTCGCGGTCGCGGGCGGAGCCGCCTGGCGGACCTTCACCGGCTACACCCACGGCATCCTGCTGGTGGCCGCGACCAACGCGGTCCTGGTGGGCATCGCCCTGTCCCTGCTGCGGGTGCCGCTCGCGGTGCCGCTGGCGCTCCTGGAGTTCTTCGCCGCCTTCATCCCGCTGATCGGCTCCCCGATCGCGCTCGCGGTCGCCGCCGTGGTCGCGCTGGCGTCCAAGGGAGCGCTGACCGCCGTGCTGGTCGTGGCCCTGATCGTGGTCATCGGCCAGCTCGAAGGACACGTCCTGCACCCGGTCGTGATGAGCTGGGCGGTGCGGCTGCACCCGGTGGTGGTGGCCCTGTCGGTGGTGGGCGGAGCGGTCGCGGCGGGCGTGGTGGGCGCGGTGGTGGCCGTACCGCTGGTGGCCGTGGTCTGGTCCGTCCTCCAGGCGCTGCGGGAGCGGCGTCAGCGGGGCGCGTAGCCTACGCGAGGATGTCCGAGGCCACGTGGGGCTCGTCGCCGGCGGCTACTTCACCGCGGTGAGCGTCGCGTACACCACGACGTTGCCCTGGTAGCCCGAGTGTTCGGCGTAGCCGCCGCCGCAGGTGATCACCCGCAGCTCGGGCCGGCCGGTGCCGCCGTACACCTTCTCGCTGGGGAACCTGTCCTTGTCGTAGACCTCCACCGCGTCGACGGTGAACACGGCCGTACGCCGGTCCGCCCGGTCGATCTCGATGGCGGCCCCCCTGGACAGCGCGCCGAGCGCGTAGAAGACGCCGCGGCTGCCGTCGCGCAGGTCCACGTGCCCGGCGGTGACGGCGGTCCCGACGGAGCCGGGCGGGGTGCCGTCGCCGTACCAGCCCGCGAGGTCGGAGCGGTCGGCGGGCGGGGGGCGCAGCGAACCGGACGCGTCGAGGTCCAGTCTCGTCAGGGGGGCGTTCACGTCGATGACGGGGATCCGCAGCCGCAGCGGCTCCGCCGCGGGCAGCGCCCTGACGCGGGAGCCCGGCGAGGGGGAAGCGCTGCCGGAGGGCGGGCCAGCAGAACCTGCCGGACCAGCCGAAGCCGTCGGTCCCGTCGGTCCCGTCGGTCCCGTCGGTCCCGTCGGTCCCGCCGGTCCTGCCGGGGCGGGGAAGCCCTGGCCCGCCGACGGCTGCGGGGGTTCGCCCTCGTGCAGCGCGCCGGTCACCAGCAGGACACCGACCAGCAGCGTCCAGGTCAGCAGCCTGACCGAGGGGGTGTACGAGGGCGGGGAAGCGCCGGTGTCGTGCCCGGGTGCCATCGCGGTTGAGCCTCTTGCCTACGGCGGGGTCGGAATGTCAGTTGCGCGGCCCCCGGAGCCCGTCGCGAGGACGGTGCCGGGGGCCGGTGCGGCGGTGTCCGTACGAATCAGCCGCGGGCGCCGTTCGAGCGGTGACGCGCCCTCACCATCCACCCGGCGGCGGCAGCGGCGACCAGCGCCCCGCCCAGCGCGAGCTGCCCGGTCGAGCCCTGCGCGTCCCCGAACCCGGCCTCCACGGCCCCGTCCGGCCGGGGCGCCGACAGGTCGTACGTGTCCGTCATCTTGATCCGGGGCGGGCACTTGACGGTGACGGTGTCGGTGTCGGGCAGCGTCCCCTCCGGCACCGTGAACTTGCCGGTCAGCACACCCTTGCTCGCGCCCTCGAAGAGGTGGAACGCGCCCGCCACCTCCGACTCGCCCTTGCCGTAGGTCACGTCCTCGCCGCACGCCGTGGTGCTGACGGTGACCGTGGAGCCGGGGGAGCCGCTGCGCGAGCGGATGTCGAGACCCGAGTCGTCGGCTGCGGCGGCGACGGGGATCTGCAGAGCCAGGGCACCGACGACCAGGCCGATACCAACGCCAAAGTGTGTGTTTCGCAAGTGAACCCTCCAGTGGAGCACGTCCGGCCTGTCTGGCGGCGCCTCTGTTGTACGCCACTGACGAGGCAATCGACCCTCCGTCACCTCCGCAACATGACGCGTCGGCCCACGCGTCACCCGGGCAGGCGTACGAACCGCCCCCGTACGGGCGTTTGCGCAGCTCACCGAAACCGGGACCGGGACGGCGGACGAACCGTCAGAGGTCGGCGAACAGCCTAACGAGCCGGCGCCGGGAGGTGACCTTCGGCACATCGCCGGTCACCGCCGGTCTTCGGACCTCTGCATGGTTTCCCGCTGCATTTTGTTGCTCATCGCGCGCCGTTCCCGCAGCGCGAGCACGTGTCACCCGACCTCTGACGCGACGTCACATCGACTTCCGGGGGCGGAACGAGAGCTGAACGCCTACCTGCGGGTAGTTGAAAACGGCTCTCAGGAACCGTCCTCGTCCGTCACTCCAGCCTCTAGTCTGTTGCCGGACCCCCCACCGGGCCTTCCCCGCAGCCGGGCGGACCCCCCGCCCGTCACCTCCGAGAACAGGCGGTTGAGGGCATGAAACCACTGCGCCCAGACGACCCCGAGCGACTGGGGCCCTACCGCCTCGTGGCCCGGCTCGGAGCAGGCGGCATGGGCCGGGTCTATCTGGGGACGTCGCCGGACGGCCGTACCGTCGCCGTCAAGGTCATCCGCCCCGAGATGGCGGAGGACAAGAACTTCCGCATCCGCTTCCGCCGCGAGGTGGCGGCCGCGGCGGCCGTGGGAGGCATGTACACGGTGCCCGTGGTCGACGCCGCACCGGACGAAGAGACACCATGGCTCGCCACCGACTACATACCCGGCCCGACGCTGGCCGAGGCGGTCGAAGAGCACGGGGCGCTGCCGGTGGAGACGGTCCTCGCGCTGGGCGCGGGCATCGCCGAGGCCTTGATCGCGGTGCACGCCGAGGGGCTGGTGCACCGCGACCTCAAACCGTCCAACGTGCTCCTCGCCGCCGACGGCCCGCGCGTCATCGACTTCGGCATCGTCCGCGCCCGCGACGGCTACGAACTCACCGGATCCGGCGCACTGTTCGGCTCCCTCGACTACATGTGCCCCGAGCAGGCCACCGGCGATCCGATGGGCCCGGAGGGCGACGTCTTCTGCCTCGGCTCCGTGCTCGCCTTCGCCGCCTCCGGGCACGCGCCGTTCACCGGAGCCGCGGCGGCGGCGCTGCTCTACCAGGTGGTCCACGGCTCACCCGACCTGACGGCGGTGCCCGAGCCGCTCGACAAGATCATCAGCCTCTGTCACGCCAAGGACCCGGCCCTGCGCGTCCTCCCCGACCGGCTCTCCGCGGCCTGCGCGCCGGGCGGCGCCGAACTGGTGCTGACGGAGGGCTGGCTGCCGGCACCGGTGGCCGCGATGGTCGCCGAACGCCGGGCGGCGGTGACGGACCTCGACCGCCTCACGCGGTCCCTGACCCCGGCGCCGGGGCGGGGGCTCGGGCGGGTGCCGGCGGCGCGATCGTCGTACGAGACCGCCGCCGCCGTCACCGCCGCTCCCGTCAGCTCCGCGGTCACCGCTGTCGCCGCCGACGGCACAGCCGACGTCGTCCACGGAGCGGAGGGCGCGAGTGCCGTCGGCTCGCCGCGCCTGGAGCCGTTCCCCCTCCCGGACGACCTGGTGGCGGAACGTTCCACCGCACTCACCGCACCCACCTCGGCCGGCGCATCCGCCGCACCCGGCGACCTCACCGCGCCCACCGCCCTCACCTCACCCACCGCCCTCATCGCGCCCGACACGCCCACCGCACCGACCGCTTCCGCCGCGCCCCCGCACCACCGGGCCCCCGCCCGCTCCGTCTCCCGGCGTGCGGTCCTCGTCGCGACCGCGGCGGCGGGCACCGCCCTGGCCGCAGGCGCGGTCTTCGTCGCCCGGGGAACGGGCGGACAGCCCACCGGACAGGCGGTACGCCCACTGGGTCCGCCCCCCGAGCCGGCCTGGGTCTACCGCGGCGGCCCGCTGCTGCAAGCCCCGGCCGTCTTCCACGAGGGCACGGCCCTGATGAAGACCCGCCCCGGCGCCATGATCTGCCTCGACGTGGAGAACGGCGCCCAGCCCAAGTGGGTCTACCAGGGCATCAGCCTCTCGCCCACCCCCGTCCTGCTCACCTCCGACGCCGCCGTCGCGCTCGGCACCGGCGCGACGCTGATCGGCGTGGACCCGGCCAGCGGCGCCGAACGGTTCACCCTCGACTTCGGCGAGGACTACCAGTTCGACCAACTCCTCGGCAGCTACGACGGATACGCCGTCTCCGTCCTCGGCGCCAGCCTCGAACGCCAGTCGACCGAGCAGGGCGTCGCCACCTCCACCAGCACGGTCTTCGGCGTCAACCTCAAGGCCCACCAGGCCCTGATCATCCCGGTCGACCCGGAGGACGTCGGCATCCCGCTCCAACCCCTCATCACCTCCGACTACTTCATCTACGCCGACGGACTGCGCAACGTCGCCGTCCGCAACACCCGCGACGGCGGAAGCCTGCTCTGGCGGCACCAGGTGGGCTACGACCTCCGGCCGGGACTGGCCGCGCTGGGCCGGACCGTCTTCGCCATCGGCTCCGAGCTCATCGCCCTGGACCTGCCCACCGGACGGCTCCGCTGGAAGGCCAAGGCCGAACGCGGCATGTACGCCTCGCTCGGCGCGGGCGGCAACACCGTCTACGCCATCGGCACCGACCCCTACGGCGTCCACGCCTTCAACGCCTCGAACGGCGCCCGGCGTTGGTTCTGCGAGACGCCCCGCCTCGGCATCGACAACCCGATCGCGGTCGGTGCGCACGCCGTGTACGTCCCCGCCCTCGAGAACAAGAACGGCTTCTACGCGATCGACACCGCCTCCGGCCGCCTCCTGTGGAACTTCACCGACGGCCGCGAAACGGGCATCAACGACTGGCAGCTCTCCTGCGACGGAGCCGGACACCTCGTGGCCCAGCACTTCGACCGCGCCTACGGGTTGCCCGTCTGAGCCACGCCGTCCCGCTGTCCGCGATCCCCGCGCTCTGGCGGGAACCAGGGGGTGCCCCGGTGACGGGCGGCCGTTCGACAACCGTGTACGGTGACCGCGCTCACGCACCGGCGGGGCGGGGTGCGAGGATCGGCCATTCACAGGATCGAAGACTTCGTGTGGCCGGAACTGAGCGGACGTGCGGCTGCGTACGTAGTACCAAACAACAACGGAACCGGCACGGCCGGGTGAGCGCGCGAGGAGGGGCGATGGCTGAGCACGGTCCGCTCCGCTTCCTGCGTGTCGCGGCGTTCACCTTGGTGTGCGTGCTGCTCGCCGCCTCCGGACACGGCATGGCCTCCGGCCACCACCCGCCGGCGGCGCTGCTGGCGATCGGTGCGCTGGCGATCGCGGCCACGGCCGGGCGGCTCGCCTGCCGTGAACGCACCCTGGTCGAGATCGGCGGCGCCGTCACCGTCGTCCAGGGCGCGCTGCACGTCCTGTTCGCGCTCGCCGACTCCTCCCGGCACGCCACGCCGTCCCAGGCGGGCTACACCGGGCATGCCGGGCACGCCGCAGGTCAGGGGCACACCGGTCATCAGGGCTCCCTGGTCGCGGTGGACTCCGCGGAGCTGTGGGGCGGCGCCGAGGACCCGTTGGGCACGCTCTTGGCCCACGGCACTCCGTCCATGCTCCTCGCTCACCTGATCGCCGGACTCGGCGCCGCCTGGTGGCTGCGTCAGGGCGAGGCCCTCGTCTGGCGGTTGTGCAGCCTGCTGCGCGCGCCGGTCTCGGCGACGCTGCGGGCCCTGGCCCTGGTGTGGCGCTGGCTGCATCCGGACGGCCGGCTGCCGGGCAAGTGGCTTCCGGCGCTCGCCCGTTCGGCGTCGGCGCCGCGCCGGTCCCAGGTACTGGAGCACAGTCTCGCGCGGCGGGGTCCGCCCGCGCTGTTCGCTCGCTGATCCGCGTACCGGAGGTGCTGACGGCACCGTCCGGCGACGCGGTGTCCGCCGTGCGCGCCCGGTCCCCGACCGGACGCCCGCCACGGCTCTCACGGGTACGCCCCGCCGACCGGACCGGCCGCACGCCGTCCCCTCCGGCCGCGGGCGAGCCGTGCCTTCCCAGCGTGTGACACCTCGCCCGCCTCTGTGACGCGGGCCGCGCCCAGACCCAGGAGCCATGTCTTGAGCACCACTTCCGCGACCTCCTCCGACGAGACCCCGTCCTCGCCGCCGGCCGCGACCGACACCGAGAACGAGAACGGGAAAGAGACGGTCGCCGAGAGCGGGACCGGGGACGCGACCGGCGTCAGATCCGACACCGCGCCCGCCACCGAGCCGGCGGCGAAACCCGAAGCCGACCCCGAGTCCGCGGCGAAGTCCACCGTCGACCCCGATGTCGACCCCGAGTCCGCGGCGAAGCCCGAAGCCGCCCCCGAGCCCGAGTCCGCGGCGAAGTCCGCGGTCGGCCCCGGCACCCAGCCCGGAGCCGCCCCCGAGACCGACCCCGAAGCGAGCCCCGACGTGCCGCGGCCGGACGCCGACACCGCCGCCCCCGCCGCCGGCGAGGCCCCCGCCGCGACGGCACCGTCCAAGGGCGAGCCCCGCCCCGGCGCCACCCGTTCCCGCTCCGGTTGGTGGCCCCTGCTCACCCGGCTCCACTTCTACGCCGGCATCCTGGTCGCCCCCTTCCTCCTCGTCGCCGCCCTGACCGGCCTCGCCTACACCGCCGTCCCGCAGCTCGACCAGCTCGTCTACGGCGAGCAGCTGTACGTCGACAAGGTCGGCGACACGCCGAAGCCGCTGACCGAGCAGATCGCCGCCGCCCGCGAGGCGCACCCCGAGGGCAGCATCGTCTCGGTCATCCCGCCCGCCGAGTCCGACCAGACCACCAAGGTGGTCCTCTCGGTGCCGGAACTCGCCGAGCAGGACAAGCAGCGCACCGTCTACGTCGACCCCTACACGGGCGAGGTCCGCGGCGCACTCACCACCTGGTGGGGTTCCACTCCGCTGACCACCTGGCTGGACGACCTGCACCGCAACCTCCACCTCGGTGAGACGGGCCGCCTCTACTCCGAGCTCGCCGCGAGCTGGCTGTGGGTGCTCGTCCTCGGCGGCCTCGCGATGTGGTTCGGCCGTCGCCGTTCGTACGCGGGCGGCTCGGCACGAAACACCGTGCTGCCCGAGCGCGGCACCCGGGGCGTGCGCCGCACCCGCAGCCTGCACGCCGTCACCGGCGTGTGGATCTCGCTCGGTCTGCTCGTCCTCAGCGCCACCGGTCTGACCTGGTCCGCGCACGCCGGTGAGCGCTTCTTCGAGCTGCGCACCTCGCTCAGCGCCTTCCCCGCCGAGCTGGACACCGCGATGAGCGGCTCGGCGTCGGCCTCGCACGAAGAGAGCGGCCACCACGGCGGTCAGGGCTCCGCGGCCACGGGACTGCCCGCCGGGCTGACCGTCGACGAGGTCTACGAGAAGGCCCGCGCCGCCGGGCTGGACGGGCCGGTCGAGATCGGAACCCCCGCCGACGAGAAGAGCACCTGGACCGTCACCCAGACCGACAACCAGTGGCCGGTCCGCATGGACCAGGCGGCCGTCGACCCGCACAGCGGTGAGATCACCTCGCGCGTCGACTGGGCGGACTACCCCGTCCTCGCCAAGCTGTCCAAGCTCGGCGTCGCCGCCCACATGGGCGTCCTGTTCGGTCTCGCCAACCAGATCGTGCTGGCGGTCATCGCCCTCGGCCTCAGCGCGGGCATCGTGCTCGGCTACCGCTCGTGGTGGCAGCGCAGGCCCACCCGGACCGACCGCCGCGCCCTGGCCGGCCGTGCGCCCGCGCGCGGCACCTGGCGGCGGCTGCCCTGGCCCGCCCTGGCCGTCGTCGTGCCCGTCACCGTGTTCGTCGGCTGGGCCTTCCCGCTGCTGGGCTGGACCCTGCTCGGCTTCCTGGTCCTGGACCTCGTCCTCGCCCTCGTCCAGCGGCTGCGCGCCACGAAGACCCCCGTGGACGCCTGAACCGCCCCGCCGCCCCGAGCCCGCGGATCTCGGCGGTGCGCACGTGGGTCTCCGGATGCTTACAGGGGCTGGGCGGTCAGGGACCGCGCGGGGTGACGGGGGCCGAGGAAGACGGCGACGCCCGCGCCGTCGGGGGAGGGGTGGGTGGCCTGGCTCCAGCCCTGCCGGCGGTAGAAGGCCATGGCTCGGGCGGACCGTACGGAGGTGAGCAGCCACGAACGCCCGCCGGGAGCGCCCTCGGTGACGGCCTCCAGGAGCCGCGCGGCGACTCCGGTGCCGTGGGCCGACGGGCGCACGGCGAGTTCGTCCACCTCGCGGGCCCCGCACAGCCAGTCGACGGTGTGGGCCGGGCCCAGACCGGCGGCGGCCTCGGGGTAGCAGCGGTCGGTGGGGAAGGGGGCGAGGGTGGTCCAGGCGGTGGCGAAGCCGAGGACCCCGGCGGTCCGCGGGCCGGTGCGGCCGGATGCCGGGGAGCCGGCGTCCCCAGGGCCCGGCACCGGCCCCGGCTCGGCGAAGGCGATCGCGGCGGTGAAGCCGGGCCGCCGCACCTGCCCCGCGAGCCGCCGCACGAAGGCGTCGGCCTCCTCCTCGCCCTCGCTCCACGGCGGGGCGCAGAAGGCGTCGACGTACACGGACCGCAACTCAGCTTCGTGCGCGAGGAGTTCGGAGCTCGTCATGACCTGAACGTCCATCAGGCGGCCACCTCCTTCGCCCCGCCCGCGGAACGCGCGGAGAGCGGGTGCAGGGCCGCGTACTCCAGCGGCGCCGACGGATCGATCGACACGTCCAGCGGCGCGGGCTCGGCCCCGGCGCGTACGAGGAGGTCGCCGACGGCGGCGATCATCGCGCCGTTGTCGGTGCACAGCCGCAGCGGCGGCACCCGCAGCTCGATCCCGGCCGCCCGGCACCGCTCCTCGGCGAGCGAGCGCACCCGCGAGTTCGCGGCCACCCCGCCCACGACGACCAGCGTGCCCACACCGTGCTCGGCACAGGCCGCGACCGCCTTGCGGGTCAGCACGTCGGCGACGGCCTCCTGGAGCGAGGCCGCGCCGTCCGCCACCGGCAGCTCACGGCCCGCGTGCCCCTCAGCCCAGCGCGCGGCGGCCGTCTTCAGCCCCGAGAAGGAGAAGGCGTACGGATCGTCGCGCGCCCCGGTCAGCGGGCGCGGGAAGGAGACGGCGCGCGGATCGCCCTCGCGCGCCACCCGGTCGATGGCCGGACCGCCCGGATACGGCAGACCGAAGACCCGCGCCACCTTGTCGAAGCACTCGCCGGCCGCGTCGTCGAGCGTGTCACCGAGATGGAGGATCGGATCGCGGACCAGATCGCGGACGAGGAGCAGCGCGGTGTGCCCGCCGGACACGATCAGCACCGTGCAGGGGTCGGGCAGCGGCCCGTGCTCCAGGGTGTCGGCGGCGACATGACCGGCGAGGTGGTGCACGCCGTGGAGGGGGACGCCGAGCGCGTACGCGATGCCCTTCGCCCCGGCCAGGCCCACCTGGAGCGCGCCCGACAGCCCCGGCCCGGTGGTGACGGCGACCGCGCCGACGTCGGAGAGCCGCAGGCTCGCCTCGTTCAACGCCCGCCGCACGACCGGGCGCAGGGAGTGCACATGGGCGCGCGCGGCGACCTCGGGCACGACGCCCCCGTAGCGCGCGTGCTCGTCCATGCTCGACGCGATCGCGTGCCCGAGCAGCCTCCCGTCCCGGACGAGTCCCGCGCCGGTCTCGTCACACGACGACTCGATGCCCAGCACGATCGGAGAACCCATGACCACTTCTTCCTGCGCCTCTTGCTGCACCCATTAGGTTATTGCAAGTAGTGTGCAATAGAAGGGACGTGAATGGGTATCCGCACCCCGATCGGGAGCCGGATCGGACCGAACTCCGCGACACGGCCGAAGTCCTAGGTCCAATGCCTGATCGGCAACTGCTCGCTTCTACTGTTAGCGTGCAGCTGCATACTATTCGCAAGAACGTCGGAGGACGTTGGACATGGCGGTTTACACGCTCCCGGAGCTTCCGTACGACTACGCGGCGCTCGCCCCCGTGATCAGCCCGGAGATCATCGAGCTGCACCACGACAAGCACCACGCGGCGTACGTGAAGGGCGCGAACGACACCCTGGAGCAGCTCGCCGAGGCGCGGGACAAGGAGACGTGGGGTTCGATCAACGGGCTGGAGAAGAACCTGGCCTTTCACCTCTCCGGGCACATCCTGCACTCGATCTACTGGCACAACATGACCGGTGAGGGCGGCGGCGAGCCCCTGGACAAGGACGGCGTGGGCGAACTGGCCGACGCCATCGCGGAGTCGTTCGGCTCCTTCGCCGCCTTCAAGGCGCAGCTGACGAAGGCGTCGGCGACGACTCAGGGCTCCGGCTGGGGAGTTCTGGCCTACGAGCCGCTGAGCGGCCGTCTGATCGTGGAGCAGGTCTACGACCACCAGGGCAACGTCGGCCAGGGATCCACCCCGATCCTGGTCTTCGACGCCTGGGAGCACGCCTTCTACCTTCAGTACAAGAACCAGAAGGTCGACTTCATCGACGCGATGTGGCAGGTCGTCAACTGGCAGGACGTGGCGAAGCGTTACGCGGCGGCCAAGGAGCGGGGCGACAGCCTGCTGCTCGCGCCGTGACGGCGTAACACCTCGTACGACGAACCCCGTACGACGAAGGGCTCCCGCAGGAACGTGCCGCTGCGGGAGCCCTTCTGCGTGTCGTGGTCCTGTGTGCCGTGTGCCGTGTGCCGCGGTTGGTCAGCGCACGCGGGCCGCGATGGCCCGGGCGCACACGAGGGACTCGGTGTGGGTCGTGTCCACTTCGAGGTCGTAGCGCACCCCTTGGTGCACCGCCTCCGCCTGCGAGGCCGCCATCCCCACGACTCGGTCGCCCCGGGCGATCTCACGGCCCTCCGCGACCGCGCGCTCGCAGCGCACGCCGACCCACAGCACGTCCAGATCGCCCACGGCCTCTTGCCAGCGCCGCTGCGACGCCGCTCCGCCGAGGAACACGTCGTCGATGACGACCCGCGCCCCGGAACGAGCCATCGTCGCTACGCCCTTGGCCCAGGCCGCGTCCAGCGCCCGGAACTCAGCTCCGACGCTCACCCCGCCGTCCGCCGCGAACACGATGCCCTCGTCCGACGCCCGCATCCGCGCGGGCAGCGCGTCGACGAACGAGTCACACCCGAACGCCAGCCAGGGGTCAGGCAGTACGGCCTGAAGACACCGCACGATCCCGGACTTCCCCGAGCTGGAACCACCGTTGAGAATGATCATCTGAGTCTGCATCCGAGTCGCCACCGCGTCACAGTAGGCCGCGCGCCGGACGACACGAAACGAATATCGGCGCGGACCACGGGAGTTGCGGCATGGGAGCCGCCGCCGGTGGAACCCGCCCCGCACGGACGTCCGACGGCCGGACGCGGAACGGAGCACACCGATGTCGGTCGACCTAACGGGATTCCTCGCCGTGGTGCTGCTCGCCTACCTGGTGCCCGGCCCTGACTTCCTGGTCATCGTCCGGGCCGCCGCCCGGAGTTGGGCCGGGCGGCGGCCCTGGGAGCGCAGACCGGCCTGTGCGCGCACATGTGCGCCGCGGCGCTGGGCCTGTCGGTGATCGCCGCCGGCTCGGCCCACGCCTTCACCGCGATCAGGCTCGCGGGAGCCGCGTATCTCGTGTACCTGGGCGTCCGGGCCCTGCTCGACAGCCGTGCCGCCGCCGCCCCGGAACGCGGCCGGACGCCCGCGCGGGAAGCGGAAATCCCCAGCCGCCGTGACGGCTTCACCCAGGGACTCCTCACGAACCTGCTCAACCCGAAGGCGGCCCTGTTCTTCCTCAGCGTCCTGCCGCAGTTCGTCGACCGGGACGGCGGCGGCTCGGTCACCCGGCAGATCTTCCTGCTCGGTGCGCTCGACGTGCTGCTCGGCGTCGTCTACTGGCTGGCCCTGGTGGGAGTCGCGACCCGGCTGCGCGCGATCCTGAACCGGCCGGCATGGCGCCGCCGCTGGGAACGCCTCACCGGCGGCCTGTTCATCGCTCTCGGCGTCGGGGTGGCGGCGGCCGGGTGAGCCGCCGGTTCGGGTCCCGGGTCAGGTCCCGGATCCCCGGATGCCGTCGATGATCCGGGTCCAGTTGTCGCTGCCGTGGCCGTTGTCGAGGGCGTGGCGGTAGTGGGCCTGGACGGCCAGGGGGAGGGCGAGGTCGAGGCCGAGGGATCTGCTGGTGTCGACGATGTGGTCCGCTGTCGCGCCCATCATGGTGACCGTGCTGAGGTCGCCGGGATGCTCGCCGGCGTCCAGCGCCGCGCCGGGGGTCTCCTCGCCGGCCCTCAGTATGTCGCCGACCGAGTCGGCGGTGGCGAGCAGTTCCGTCAGGATTTCCTCGGCCTTCATCCCCGCGGAGCCCAGCATCGCGGTGGCGTGCATCAGCGCGGACAAGGTGCTGAGGAACACGGTGAGTTGGGCTTGGTACATCAGCTGGGCGAGGCCGGGATCCGCGCCGAGGTGTCTCGGCGTGCCGAGCGGCGCCAACACGGCCCGGTGCCGGTTCATCACCTCGTCGGGGCCGCTGTAGTAGACGAGGGACGCCTCCGTGCCGACCATCGGCGCCGGGACCATGACACCGCCGGTGAGGAAGGCGGCGCCGTGGCTCGCCGCCCAGGCCGCCGCCTCTCGGGTGCGGTCGGGGGTGTCCGAGCTGAGGTTGACCAGGGTCCGGCCGGCGAGGGAGGCGGTGGAGCCGTCGAGGATGTCGTACATCGCTTTGTAGTCGGTGAGGCTGAGGATCACGAGGTCGCTCGCCTCGACCGCCTCGCGTGGCGTCGCCGCGAGGGTCGCCCCGTCGGCGACGACGCCGTCGGCCCGGCGGGCGGTGCGGTTCCAGACGGTGACGGGGTGGCCGGCGGTGAGGAGGGTGCGGGTCATCGCCTGGCCCATCGGGCCGAGCCCGATCACGGTGACGGCGTTGCTCTGCGTAATGGGTCGGTTCTCTCTCTCGTTCACCCCTCCATGCTCGGACAGCGCCGCTAGTCTCGGAAGTACCCACTATTTACTGCGGTACTTACCTTCTAGTAAGGGGGATCAGCGATGGCGGCAGCGCCGAGACGCGGGCCTTACATCTGCGGCATCGACGCCGCGCTCGACGTGGTGAGCGGCAAGTGGAAGGGCCTTATCCTCTGGGAACTCCACGTCCACGGTGTACGCCGCTTCGCGGAACTCCGCCGCGGCCTGCCCGGAGTGAGCGAGAAGATGCTGACCCAGCATCTGCGCGAGATGGAGGCGGACGGCCTCGTCCACCGCAGGATCTACGCCGAGGTGCCGCCGAAGGTGGAGTACTCCCTCACAGAACACGGAAGCACCCTCAACGAGGTACTCGGCCCCCTCGGAGCCTGGGGCACCGAACGAGTGCAACGCGAAAACCTCACCGTGGTCGACACCACCGAGACTTCGGCCTCCACCACGAGATGAGCGACCGGTTGTGAGCGGTGGGAGTAGGCGGTCGGTGGCTCATAGCCAGCCGTTGCGTTTGAAGCCGCGGTGGATGACGAAGCAAGCCGTGGCGATGACCGTCAGGACCAAGGGGTAGCCGAAGCGCCAGCGGAGTTCGGGCATGTGGTCGAAGTTCATGCCGTAGACGCCGCACACCATGGTGGGGACGGCGATGATCGCCGCCCAGGCGGTGATCTTGCGCATGTCCTCGTTCTGGGCGACGGTCACCTGGGCGAGGTGGGCCTGGAGGATGGAGTCGAGCAGGCCGTCGAACGCCGTGATCTGTTCGGTGACGCGGGTGAGATGGTCGGCGACGTCCCGGAAGTACGCCTGTATCTCCTTGTCGACACAGGCGCGGGGTTCGGTGGCCAACCGGTCCAGAGGGCGGGCGAGCGGGACCACCGCTCGCTTCAACTCCAGCAGCTCACGCTTGAGTTGGTAGATGCGCCCGGCGTCGGCGTTGCGGGGGCTGTGCGGGGAGAAGACGTCGGTCTCGACCTGGTCGATGTCGTTCTGAACGGCCTCGGCGACCGACAGATAGTCGTCGACCACATGGTCGGCCAGCGCGTGCAGCACCGCGGAGGGACCCTTCGCCAACTGCTCCGGCTCCGCTTCGAGATCCTCGCGCAGGGGACCGAGCGAGCCGTGACGGCCATGGCGGACGGTGACGACGAAGTCGGGGCCCGTGAAGATCATGATCTCGCCGGTGTCGACGACCTCGCTGGTCGCGGTCAGCTCGGCGTGCTCCACGTACGTGACCGTCTTGAAGACGGCGAACAGTACCTCGCCGTACTGCTCCACCTTGGGCCGCTGATGCGCGTGGACGGCGTCCTCGACGGCGAGGGGGTGCAGACCGAACAGCTCCGCCACCCCGGCGATCTCCTCCGCGCGGGGCTCGTGCAGACCCAGCCACACGAACCCGCCCCGGTGCTTGCGGGCCTGCCGGACGGCCTCCTCCACCGAGTCCGTGCCCGGCTGCCGGACGCCGTCGCGGTAGACGACGCAGTTGACGACCGTCGAGCCGAGCGGGGAGCGCGCGGGATGACTGAGGTCCACGCGGCGGCGTCGGCTGCGCCGCGCCATGTTAGCGACTTTGCGCAGGTTGCCGACCATCGACATGCGGATCCTCCTTCACCGGACCGTCGGACCCGGACAGTGTGCCAGGCGGTCGCGCAGAGATACGTCAAGGCCGACACGGCCCCCCGGGCCCGCCCACCGGCAAGACCGCTGCCCCCGGCTGACGACACACCCAACGCGACGCGCCCGAAGGCCAGTTGAGGGGCCGACCGCCGTGGATTCGGTTGCAGTCCGCCGCCGTACGCGGCACCTGTAACGCGCCAAGAAAGCCCGATGACGTGCACCCGAGCACCGGCGAACCCCTCCCCGCCCAGTAGAGTGCGCCCCTGTTGCCCCCGAAACACGAGGTACGCGCAGTGAAGCCCGCACGGCCAGGACCGTCGTCGTCCGTCGTCACCGTCGTCGGAATCGGAGCCGACGGGTGGGCCGGGCTCCCGGACGCCTCGCGCGCCGCACTGCGCGACGCCGAGGCGCTGATCGGGGGTCCGCGGCAACTGGACCTGCTGCCCGCGGAGTGCGCCGGGGAGCGGATCGCCTGGCCCTCACCCCTGCGGCCCGCCGTCCCCGCCCTGCTCGCCGCGCACGCGGGCCGCCGCATCGCCGTCCTCGCCAGCGGGGACCCCATGTTCTACGGCATCGGACGCGCCCTCGCCGAGGAGACCGACGGCGACGCCCTGCGCGTCCTGCCGCACCCCTCCTCCGCCTCCTACGCCGCCGCCCGCCTCGGCTGGCCCCTGGAGGACGTCGACGTCGTCACGGTCGTCGGCCGCCCCACGGCCCGCCTCGCCGCCGCCCTGCACGAGGGCCGGCGGCTCCTCGTGCTCAGCGCGGGCGCCGGCACCCCCGGCGAGGTCGCCGCCCTGCTGCGGGACCGCGGCTTCGGGCCCAGCCGGCTGCGGGTCCTGGAACAGCTCGGCGGCCCCGCGGAGCGCGTCACCGCCGCGATCGCCGCCGACGACTGGCCCGGCTCCCCGCCGCCCGGCGATCCCCTCAACATCGTCGCCGTCGTGTGCCGCCGCGCCCCGGAGGCCCTGCGGCTCGGCGCGGCCCCCGGGCTCCCGGACGAGGCCTACGAGCACGACGGACAGCTCACCAAACGGCACATCCGCGCCGCCACGCTCGGCGCGCTCGCCCCCGCGCCCGGCGAACTGCTGTGGGACGTCGGCGGCGGCTCCGGCTCCATCGCCGTCGAGTGGATGCGCACCCACCCCTCGTGCCGCGCGATCACCGTCGAGCGCGATCCCGTGCGCGCCGAACGCATCGCCCGCAACGCGGAGCGGCTGGGCGTGCCCGGCCTGCGGATCGTCACCGGCGCCGCACCCGTCGCCCTCGCCGAACTCCCGCCCCCCGACGCCGTGTTCATCGGCGGCGGACTCACCGCCCCCGGACTCCTCGACGCCTGCTGGGAGGCACTGCCCTACGGGGGGCGGCTCGTCGCCAACACCGTGACGCTGGAGTCGGAGGCGCTGCTCGCCGACGCCTACCGGCGGCACGGCGGCGAACTGGTGAAGCTGGCCGTCGCGCACGCCGTGCCCGTCGGCGGCTTCACCGGGTGGCGGCAGGCGATGCCGGTGACCCAGTGGGCCGTACAGAAGATCAACCCGTCCTCAGGAGCAGACAGATGACCGTGTACTTCATCGGCGCCGGCCCCGGCGCCGCCGACCTGATCACGGTGCGCGGCGCACGCACGCTCGCCGCCTGCCAGGTCTGCCTGTACGCGGGCAGCCTCGTCCCGCGCGAACTGCTGGCCGAATGCCCGCCGGACGCGCGGCTGGTGGACACCGCGCGGCTCGACCTGGACCAGATCACCGCCGAACTGCTCCGGGCCCACGAGGAGGGCCACGACGTGGCCCGGCTGCACTCCGGGGACCCGTCCGTGTTCAGCGCCGTCGCCGAGCAGATGCGGCGGCTCGACGCGGCCGGGGTGCCGTACGAGGTCGTCCCGGGCGTGCCCGCGTTCGCCGCCGCCGCGGCAGCCCTCAAGCGGGAGCTGACCGTGCCGACCGTCGGCCAGACCGTCATCCTCACCCGCGTCGCCGAGCGCGCCACCGCCATGCCGGAGGGCGAGGACCTCGCCACGCTCGGCCGCAGCGGCGCGCTGATCGTGCTGCACCTGGCGGCCCGGTACGTCGACCGCGTCGTCGACGAACTCCTCCCGCACTACGGCGCCGACTGCCCCGCCGCCGTCGTCGCCTACGCGTCCCGCCCCGACGAGCTGATCATCCGCGGCTCGCTCGACGAGATCGCCGCGCGGGTGAAGGAGGCCGGAGTGCTGCGCACGGCCGTGATCATGGTCGGGCGGACGCTGGGGGCGGAGCAGTTCCGCGACAGCCACCTGTACTCGCCGGAACGGGACCGCCACTCGTGCTGAGCGACAGCGGCGGCGTCCGCGAGGAGATCATCCCGATCCTGCGCGTACGGGACGCGGCCGTCGCCGTCGACTGGTACGCGCGGCTGGGCTTCCGGCAGCAGTGGGAGCACCGCTTCGAGCCCGGCTTCCCGGTGTTCACCGAGGTCGCCCGTGGCCGGGTCCGGCTGTACCTGTCGGAGCACGAGGGGGACGCCCGCCCCGACACCCTGGTGTATCTGCGGGTCGCCGATCTCGACGCGGTGGCCGAGGAGTTCGGCGTACGGCCCGAGGAGGCGCCCTGGGGCCGCGAGCTGGAGCTGCGGGACCCGGACGGCAACCGCCTCCGCGTGGGCCCGGCCGGTGACTGAGCCGTCTCCCGCACAGGACGGTCAGGCCACCGCGCTGCGGCCCACGACCGTCCCCGCCCGGTCGATGCAGATCACGTCCACCGCGACCGGCGCGCCCCGCAGCACGGCCAGCGCCTCGTCGCGGGCCGCCGTCGCCACCAGGTCGCCCAGCGGCACCCCGGCCGCCATGCACAGCTGGAGCGCGGCGAGCCCGGTGTTGGCGACGGCCACCTCGGCGGCCAGCGCCTCGTCCGCGCCGCCGCGTCGCGCGAGTGCGGCGAGAAAGCCCTTGTCGACCTGCGAGCGGGCCGAGTGCAGGTCGAGGTGGCCCGCGGCCAGCTTGGACAGCTTGGCGAAGCCGCCGCAGACGGTGAGCCGGTCGACGGGGTGGCGGCGGACGTACTTCAGCACCGCGCCCGCGAAGTCGCCCATGTCGAGCAGGGCGTCCTCGGGCAGGTCGTACTCGGCGACGACCGTCTTCTCCGACGTCGACCCGGTGCACCCCGCGACATGCGTCCGCCCGGCCGCCCGCGCCACGTCCACGCCCCGCCGGATGGAGTCGATCCACGCCGAACAGGAGTACGGCACCACGATCCCGGTCGTGCCCAGGATGGACAGCCCGCCGAGGATGCCGAGCCGCGGGTTCCAGGTCGAGCGGGCGATCTCCTCGCCGTGGTCGACGGAGACGGTGATCTCGACGTCGCCGGCGTCGCCGTGCCGGGCCGCGACCTCGGCGACGTGGTCGCACATCATCTTTCGCGGGACCGGGTTGACGGCGGCCTCGCCGACGGACAGCGGCAGACCGGGCCGGGTGACGGTGCCGACCCCCGGGCCCGCCCTGAAGACGACCCCGGTGCCGGCGGGCAGCCGCCGTACCGTGGCCCGGATCAGCGCGCCGTGCGTGACGTCGGGATCGTCGCCCGCGTCCTTCACGACCCCCGCCATCGCGTACGCGTCCGTCCGCTCCTCGGCCGCCAGCGCGAACGACGGCGTCTGCCCCTTGGGCAGCGTGATCGTCACCGGGTCGGGGAACTCGCCGGTCAGCAGCGCGGTGTACGCGGCCGTCGTGGCCGCCGTCGCACAGGCGCCGGTGGTCCAGCCGGGCCGCAGACCGGTGTGCTTCAACTGGGCACTCCGGCCGCCCTTCGCCTCGTCGGCGCTTCCCGCGGCGGACTCGCCGGCGCCCTGTGACTCGCTGTTGCTCATGAACGGACCTGGACTTCCATGCACGTACTGATCCTCGGCGGCACCACGGAGGCCCGCCGCCTCGCCGAACTGCTGCACGGCACGCCCGGTCTGCGGCTGACCAGCTCCCTCGCCGGGCGGGTCGCCAGCCCCCGGCTGCCGCCGGGCGAGGTCCGCGTCGGCGGGTTCGGCGGGACCGAGGGGCTCACGGCGTGGCTGCGCGAGAACGCCGTCGACGCGCTCATCGACGCCACCCACCCCTTCGCCGGGACCATCAGCTTCCACGCGGCTCGGGCCGCCGCCACCGCCCATGTTCCCCTGCTCGCCCTGCGCCGCCCCGGCTGGGTCCCCGTCGAGGGCGACCGCTGGCACGAGGCCGGCTCGCTGGAGGAGGCGGCCGGGCTGCTGCCCGGCCTGGGGGAGCGGATCTTCCTCACCACCGGCCGGATGGGCCTCGCCGCCTTCGCGGACCTGACCGGCCCGTGGTTCCTCGTACGCTCCGTCGACGCGCCCGAGCCGCCGCACCCGCCGCGCATGGAGGTGCTGCTCGACCGGGGGCCCTTCACCCTGGACGGCGAGCGTGAGCTGCTGCGCCGCCACCGCATCGACGTCGTCGTGACGAAGGACAGTGGGGGAGCGGCCACCGCGCCGAAACTGACCGCGGCCCGGGAGGCCGGGGTCCCCGTGGTCGTGGTCCGGCGGCCCGAGGCACCCGAGGACGTCCCGGTCGCGCCCGACCCGGAGCGGGCGGCCGACTGGCTCACCCAACACCTCGGCCTGCCTCCGGTCCCCCCGCAGACCTGAGCACCGCCCACGACACCGCCCGGCGGACGGCCCCGCGTGCGCGGGGAGCGGGCGGTACCGCACGTGCGGCAAGCGCGTCCAGCGAACGGGCGGTGCCCCGCCCACGGCACCTGCTCGGGACCGGCACCGGTGCGGCACCGCCGGGCACGGCCGGCGGTGCCGCATCGCCTCACGCCTGCCTCCCGCCCCCTCACGCCTCCGGGTACCGGCGAGGCGTCCAGACGATCTCCTCGCCGTCGCCGCGCCGTACGACCTGCGTCTGTGAGGAGCCGACCAGCAGGATCGTCCGCATGTCGACCTCGGCCGGATCGAGGTCGGCCAGCCGCACGATCCGCACGCTCTCGCCGGCGCCGCCCACGTCCCGCGCCACCACGACCGGCGTGTCCGCCGCCCGCAGCTCCAGCAGCAGCTCACGGGCCTCGCCCACCTGCCGGGTACGGCTGCGCGAGCCCGGGTTGTACAGGGCGAGCACCAGATCGGCCGAGGCAGCGGCCCGCAGCCGCTCGGCGATGACCTCCCACGGCTTGAGCCGGTCGGAGAGCGAGATCGTGGCGTAGTCGTGCCCGAGCGGCGCACCCGCGCGGGCGGCGGCCGCGTTGGCGGCGGTCACGCCCGGCAGCACCCGCACCGGAACGTCCTGGTACTCCTTCTGCGAGGCGATCTCCAGGACGGCCGTCGCCATGGCGAACACCCCCGGGTCGCCGCCGGAGACGACGGCCACCCGCCGCCCCCGCCGGGCCAGGTCGAGGGCGAACTCGGCGCGCTCCGACTCGACCTTGTTGTCCGAGCCGTGCCGCACCTGCCCGGCGCGCTCCGGCACCCGGTCGAGGTAGGTGGTGTAGCCGACGAGGTCGTCGGCGGCGGCGAGCGCGCCCCGCGTCTCGGGCGTCAGCCACAGCGGGCCGGCCGGGCCGGTCCCGACGACGACGACCTCGCCGCTCTCCCGCGCCTCGGGCCGCTCGGCGTCGACCCGGCTCGGCAGCACGGCCACCGAGAAGTACGGCACCGACTCCGCGTCCACGTCCGCCAGTTCACCGACCCGCTCGCCGGCCATGGTGGCCCGCTCCACATACCGGGCCTCGCCCAGCCGCCCCGAAGTCTCCATCGCCCGGCGGACCTTGGAGAAGGTGCGGCCCAGCTTCATCACCACGGCCACGTCCGTCGCGGCGAGCCGCGCGGTCAGCTCCTCCTCGGGGAGCGTGCCCGGGAGGATCGTCAGCACCTCCTCGCCCTCGACGAGCGGAGCGCCGAGCCGGGCCGCGGCGGCGGACACCGACGTGACCCCGGGGATCACCTCGGTGTCGTAGCGGTCGGCCAGCCGCTTGTGCATGTGCATGTAGGAGCCGTAGAAGAGCGGGTCGCCCTCGGCGAGGACGGCCACCGTGCGGCCCGCGTCGAGATGCGCGGCGAGCCGGGCCGCGGCCTCGGCGTAGAACTCGTCGATCGCGCCCTGGTAGCCGCCCGGGTGGTCGGTGGTCTCCGTGGTGACCGGGTAGACCAGCCGCTCCTCGACATGGTCGGCGCGGATGTGCTTCGCCGCGATCGAGCGAGCGATCGACCGGCCGTGCCGGGCGCTGTGGTACGCGATCACGTCCGCCTCGGCGATCACCTCGACGGCCCGGACGGTCATCAGGGACGGGTCGCCGGGGCCCAGCCCGACGCCGTACAGCTTGCCGCTCACTCTTCCTCGCTCGCGATCGCGTTGAGCGCGGCGGCGGCGAGGGCGCTGCCGCCCCGCCGTCCCCGCACCACCAGGTACTCCAGGCCGGACGGATGCGTCGCCAGCGCCTCCTTGGACTCCACCGCGCCGACGAACCCGACCGGCACGCCGATCACGGCGGCGGGCCGGGGCGCGCCCTCCTCGATCATCTCCAGCAGCCGGAACAGCGCGGTGGGCGCGTTGCCGACGGCGACCACCGAGCCCTCCAGCCGGTCCCGCCACAGCTCCATCGCGGCGGCGGTGCGCGTGGTGCCGAGCTTGGCCGCGAGGTCCGGGACGGTCGGGTCGGACAGGGTGCACAGCACGTCGTTGTCGGCGGGCAGCCGCTTGCGGGTCACTCCGCTGGCCACCATCTGCACGTCGGTGAATATGGGCGCGCCGGAGCGCAGCGCCTCGCGGGCGCGGGTCACGACGGCGGGCGTGCAGTCCAGGTCCCGTACGAGGTCGACCATGCCGCAGGCGTGGATCATCCGGACCGCGACCCGGCTGATGTCGGCGGGCAGGCCGTCGAGGTCGGCCTCCGCCCGGATCGTGGCGAAGGACTGGCGGTAGATGGCCGCGCCGTCCTTCTCGTAGTCGTACGTGGTCACGGTCTTCTTCTCACTGCTCTCGGTCGTCGTGCGGCTCGTGTGTGATCGCCGCCAGGCCGGCGGCGAGCTGGGAGGGATGGTCGATGGAGGTGGTGCGGGGTTCCTGTCCGGCCACGGCGGTGGAGAGCCGGTAGCCGCCCTCCGGTGCGGCGACCACGTCGATCCGGTCGCCCCGAGGATGCCCGCAGCGGCGTTCACACCCCGACCAGTACAGGGGGAGACCGCCCGGGCCGGCCGCATCGAGGGTCTCCGTCGCGTCGGCCCGCACATCGGCCCTGGACTTCCCGCAACCGGGCCGGCCGACGCAGGCGCCGATCCGCAGCCAGGGCGAGTCGGGATCGGTGACGAGTCCGGCGGCGGCGAGCCGGGCGAGCGACTCCGCCGCGCGTGCGGCCGTGATCGCGGGTGTGGGAAGGACCACACCGCGCCACGGCGTCAGCCGCAGCTCACCGGAGGCGACCGACGTCAACTCCCGCCACTGGAGAGCCGAGAGCCGGCCCAGGGGCACATGCGCGGACAGGGCCTCGCCCACAACTCCAGGCGGGGGGCCCTGCGTACGGCCGGTGTTCCGCGCCCGGCGCTCGTGTCCGATGCCCCAGGCCGTCAGCCGACGCTCCACCGCGCCCAGCAACTCGTCGTTGCCGAGCGCGAGTTCGTCCACCCGCCAGACGTTCGTCCCGCCGGCCCGCATCCGCTCCAGGAACGTCTCGGCGGCTGCCGAGGCGGCCCGCGCCGCCTCCCCGGCGGGCACGATCAGCGCCTCGCCGGCCGAGCCGAGGGCGAGTTCCGCGCCGCCGTCCGCCGTCGCCCGGAGCGTCACGTCCGCGTCCAGCCCGGCCACGTCCCCGCGCCCGTCGTCGAGCGCGAACAGGAAGCGCCCGGACAGCGCCCGCGCCTCCTCGCTCGCGCAGAGCGCCGCGTCCAGCGCCGACAGCCACGGCCGTGCGTCGAGCAGACCCCGCCCGTCACAGCCGGACAGCGGGGAGGCGACGACGTTGCGGACCCGTTCGTGCGTGGGGGAGGGGAGCAGTCCGGCCGCGTCCAGCAGTGCGGCCAGCTCCCCGCCGCAGCCCTCACCCAGGCCTCTCACCTGCACGTTTCCGCGCGAGGTGAGGTGCAGGTCGCCGTCGCCCAGCCGCGTGGCGGCCTCGGCGAGCGCCACCGCCTGCCGTACGGTCAGGACGCCGCCGGGGATCCGGATCCGGGCCAGCGCGCCGTCGTCCGCCGCGTGCAGCCGCAGGGTGCCGGGGCAGGCGTCACCGCGTTCGCGCGAGGCCGACGGGGCCTCGGGCGATGAACGAAGGTCAGCCGTGGACATGGCGGCGAGCATACCCACCATCAGGCACGATGCACTTCGGGGCCTCTTCCCCCGCCCCTTACTATGCTGCTTGGTGGATCATCCCGATCCGCTCACGCCACGACGGCGACAGGGGAGGAAGCCCGGTGCGAGTCCGGCGCGGTCCCGCCACTGTGAGCCCGGCCCTGGACAGGCCGGGCGAGTCAGGAACTCCCGCCGTCCGACACCGCCCGGGGCGCGGACCCCGAGGAAGGCCAGACGCCGCATGATCCTCCTGCTGTCGACGTCCGACACCGACCTGCTCAGCGCTCGTGCGGCCACCGGCCCGGTCGCCTACCGCTTCGCCAACCCCTCCCGCCTCCCCCTCGACGACCTGCCGGCCCTCCTCGACGGCGTCGACCTGGTCGTCGTACGCCTCCTCGGCGGCCTGCGCGCCTGGGAGGAGGGGCTCGACCTGCTGCTCGCCGACGGCCGCCCGGTCGTCGTCCTCACCGGCGAGCAGGCCCCCGACGCGCAGCTGATGGCGGCCTCCACGGTCCCCGTCGGCATCGCCGCCGAGGCCCACGCCTATCTCGCGCACGGCGGGCCCGCCAACCTGGAGCAGCTCGCCCGCTTCCTCTCCGACACGGTCCTGCTCACCGGCCACGGCTTCGACGCCCCCGCCGCCGCCCCCACCTGGGGCCCGCTGCCCCGGGAGGCCGAGGAGAGCGAAGGACCGACCGTCGCGGTGCTCTACTACCGCGCCCACCACATGAGCGGCAACACCGCCTTCGTCGGCGCCCTGTGCGACGCCGTCGAGGAGGCGGGCGCCCGGCCGCTGCCCCTGTACGTGGCCTCCCTGCGCGCCCCCGAGCCGGAGCTGATCGAGGAGCTGCGCGCCGCCGACGTCATCGTCACCACCGTCCTCGCCGCCGGCGGCACCAAGCCCGCCGAGGCCTCCGCGGGCGGCGACGACGAGTCCTGGGACGCGGGCGCGCTCACCGGCCTGGACGTGCCGATCCTCCAGGCCCTGTGCCTCACCGGCTCGCGCGCCGACTGGGAGGACAACGACGAGGGCGTCTCCCCGCTCGACGCGGCCAGCCAGATCGCCGTCCCCGAGTTCGACGGCCGTCTGATCACCGTCCCGTTCTCCTTCAAGGAGATCGACGAGGACGGCCTCCCGGCCTACGTCGCCGACCCCGAGCGCGCCGCCCGCGTCGCCGGGATCGCCGTACGCCACGCGCGGCTCCGCCACATCGCCAACGCCGACAAGCGCCTCGCGCTCGTGCTGTCCGCCTACCCGACCAAGCACTCCCGCATCGGCAACGCGGTCGGCCTGGACACCCCCGCCAGCGCGATCGCCCTGCTGCGCCGCCTGCGCGACGAGGGCTACGACTTCGGCGGCGCCGACATCCCCGGCCTGGTCTCCGGCGACGGCGACGAGCTGATCCGGGCGCTGATCGAGGCCGGCGGCCACGACCAGGCCTGGCTCACCGAGGAGCAGCTCGCCCGCAACCCCGTCCGCATCCCGGCCGCCGACTACCGCCGCTGGTACGCGACGCTCCCCGAGGAGCTGCGCACCTCGGTGGAGGAGCACTGGGGCCCGGCGCCCGGCGAGATGTTCGTCGACCGCAGCCGCAACCCCGAGGGCGACATCGTCCTCGCCGCCCTGCGCTTCGGGAATCTGCTGATCATCATCCAGCCCCCGCGCGGCTTCGGCGAGAATCCCATCGCCATCTACCACGACCCGGACCTGCCGCCCTCCCACCACTACCTGGCCGCCTACCGCTGGATCGCCGCGCGCGCGGACGACGGCGGCTTCGGCGCCGACGCCATGGTCCACCTCGGCAAGCACGGCAACCTGGAGTGGCTGCCCGGCAAGAACGCCGGCCTGTCCGCCGCCTGCGGCCCCGACGCCGCCCTCGGCGACCTGCCCCTCGTCTACCCCTTCCTGGTCAACGACCCCGGTGAGGGCACCCAGGCCAAGCGCCGGGTCCACGCCACCCTCGTCGACCACCTCGTCCCGCCGATGGCCCGCGCCGACTCCTACGGCGACATCGCGCGACTTGAGCAGCTCCTCGACGAGTACGCCCAGATCTCCTCCATGGACCCGGCGAAGCTCCCCGCGATCCGTGCCCAGATCTGGACCCTCATCCAGGCCGCCAAGCTCGACCACGACCTCGGGCTGGACGACCGCCCCGAGGACGACGGCTTCGACGACTTCCTCCTCCACGTCGACGGCTGGCTCTGCGAGGTCAAGGACGCCCAGATCCGCGACGGTCTGCACGTCCTCGGCAGCCCGCCCGCCGGCGCCGACCGCGTCAACCTCGTCCTCGCCATCCTGCGCGCCCGCCAGATCTGGGGCGGCGCGACCGCCCTGCCGGGCCTGCGCGAAGCCCTCGGCCTCGACGAGTCGGCCGCCACCCGCACCACCGCCGACCAGGCCGAGGAGCAGGCCCGCGCCCTGGTCCAGGCGATGGAGGACGCGGACTGGGACGTGGCCGCCGTCCCCGCCGGGCACGGCGAACAGGTCGCCGCCATCCTGGAGTTCGCGGCCCGCGAGGTCGTCCCGCGCCTGTCGGCCACGACCGACGAACTCGACCACGCCGTCCACGCGCTGGCCGGCGGCTTCGTCCCGGCCGGCCCCTCGGGCTCCCCGCTGCGCGGTCTGGTCAACGTCCTGCCGACGGGCCGCAACTTCTACTCCGTCGACCCCAAGGCCGTCCCCTCCCGGCTCGCCTGGGAGACCGGACAGGCCCTCGCCGACTCGCTCCTGGAGCGCTACCGCACGGACAACGGCGACTGGCCCACGTCCGTCGGCCTGTCCCTGTGGGGCACCAGCGCGATGCGCACCGCCGGCGACGACGTGGCCGAGGCCCTCGCCCTGCTCGGCGTCCGCCCCGTCTGGGACGACGCCTCCCGCCGCGTGACGGGCCTGGAGCCCATCCCGTACGAAGAACTGGGCCGCCCCCGCATCGACGTCACGCTGCGCATCTCGGGCTTCTTCCGCGACGCGTTCCCGCACACCATCGGGCTGCTCGACGACGCCGTGCGGCTGGCCGCGTCGCTGGACGAGCCGGCCGAGGTCAACCACGTACGGGCGCACGTCGCGGCCGACCTGGCCGAGCACGGCGACGAACGCCGCGCCACCACCCGCATCTTCGGCTCCCGCCCCGGCACGTACGGCGCCGGACTGCTCCAGCTCATCGACTCCCGGGACTGGCGCACCGACGCCGACCTCGCCGAGGTCTACACCGTCTGGGGCGGCTACGCCTACGGCCGTGAACTGGACGGCCGTCCGGCCCGCGAGGAGATGGAGACGGCGTACAAGCGGATCGCGGTGGCCGCGAAGAACACCGACACCCGCGAGCACGACATCGCCGACTCCGACGACTACTTCCAGTACCACGGCGGCATGGTCGCCACGGTCCGCGCCCTGCGCGGCACCGCCCCCGAGGCGTACATCGGCGACTCCACCCGCCCCGAGACGGTCCGCACCCGCACCCTCGTGGAGGAGACCTCCCGTGTCTTCCGCGCGCGAGTGGTCAACCCCAAGTGGATCGAGGCGATGCGCCGCCACGGCTACAAGGGCGCCTTCGAACTCGCCGCGACCGTGGACTACCTGTTCGGCTACGACGCCACGACCGGTGTGATCGCCGACTGGATGTACGACAAGCTCACCCAGACCTACGTCCTGGACCCCGCCAACCGCGAGTTCCTGCAACAGGCCAACCCCTGGGCCCTGCACGGCATCGCGGAACGCCTGCTGGAGGCGGAGTCGCGCGGCATGTGGGAGAAGCCCGACCCGGCGGTCCTGGAGGAGCTGCGGCAGGTGTACCTGGAGACGGAGGGCGACCTGGAGGGCGACGAATGACCGACGCCTCTCCGCGGTCCGGCCGGGTTCTTATTGCGATGAGTTTGCAATAACGGTTAGATTGCAGGATCGCGGGGCGCCGTATGCCTGACAGCATCCGTCCCAACGGACGGCGCCCCGCGCATGCCACCGCCCCCTGGAGCGGTGTCGCTCATCTCACAGCCGATCCTGCGCGCTCTTCGCGGCCTTTAAGCTGATTGGTGCCGGTAGGGGATTCACCCACGAGATGAGAATCCTGTGGCAGAGAGAAAGCGGCGGGTCCATGGGGTGCGCGGCGCGCCCGACGCCGGGCAGGCCGAGGCGCTGCCCTTCCACGAGCGCGGGCTGGCCGCCGCGCGCGCGGCGGCCCAGGGCGCGGCTCTCACGGCGGCCCTGCTCGGCCTGATGGGGCTGGCCGGCTGGATCACCGGCAGCGACCTCCTGAAGGAACTGCTCCCCGACTCCCACGCTTCCATGAAGCCGAACACCGCCGTGGCGCTGCCGGCGCTCGGCCTCTCCCTGGTCGCGGTGATCCGCAGACCCGCCGACCCCAGGGCGACCGCCGCGGCCCGCGTCGCCGCGACCCTGGTCGCCGTGATCTGCCTGCTCACCGCCGCGGAGTACCTGACCGGCACCAACCTGGGCATCGACGAACTCCTCTTCGAGGAGACCGCGCGCACGGCCACCGAGGCGCCCGGGCGGATGGCGCCGAACACGGCCGCCGCACTGATCCTCGCGAGCGCGGCGACCCTGTGCGCGAGCCTGCCCCGGCTGCCGGCCTGGACATGCCAGATCCCGGGCCTGGCCGTGGCCGCAGCGGGCATGGTGCGCCTCTGCGGCTTCGTCTACCGCGTGCCCCAGCTGGAGCGGATCGGCGGCTACACGGCCATGGCCCTGCACACCGCGCTCGCCCTGGTGCTGCTGGGCGTCGCGGCGTTCCTGGCCCGGCCCGGCGAGGGCCCCGCCGGACTGCTGACCAACGCCGGCGCCACCGGCGCCCTGGGACGCCGGCTGATCCTCACCGCCCTCGTCGCGCCGCTGCTGCTGGGCAAGGCGGTCCTGGCCGGTGCGAACGCCGGGCTGTACGGGACCCACATGACGACCGCCCTGCTGGTCTGCGGCCATGTGATCGTGTTCACCGCGGTCACCTTCGCCGCCCTGGCCGTGGGCCGCCGCACCGAGGTGGCGCACGCCCGCGCCCAGTGGAAGGTGCGGCAGAACGAGCTGCTCCAGGCGTTCATGGACCACACCCCCGCGATGGTGTTCATCAAGGACCTCGAAGGGCGCTACCTCGCCGTCAACACGACGTTCGAGCAGAGCACCGGCGTGCCCCGCCGGCACGTCCTGGGCCGCCGGGACGAGGACGTCCTGCCGTCGGACCTGGCACGTCAGGCGCGGGCCGCCGACCTCGACATGCTCGAACGGGGAGTCCCGGTGCAACGGCAGGAACGCCTCGGGCTGCCGGGAGGCCCGCGGGACTTCCTCACCAGCCTGTTCCCGCTCAAGGACCCGGACGGCAGGCCGTACGCCGTGTGCGGAGTCGTCACCGACATCACCGAACGCGTCGCCGCCCAGCACGAGGTCGAACGGACCAACCGGCGCTTCCTCGCCCTGCTGGAGTCCGCCCCCGACGCCACGCTGATCACGAACGGCCACGGCACCATCGTCATGGCCAACGCCCAGGTGGAACCGGTGTTCGGGCACATACCGGCCGAACTCGTCGGGACCAGCGTCGACGAGCTCGTGCCCGGCCCGCAGCGCGCCCGCCACCACGCCCTCCTCCGCCGCTACCTGGGGGCGCGCCGCCCGCGCCCGGTCGTCCTGGGCACGGGGCTGTACGGACTGCACAGCGGCGGCAGGGCCTTCCCCGTCGAGGTGAGCGCCGGCATCTTCCAGGCCGAACAGGAAGTGCTGGTGTTCCTCACCGTGCGGGACATCACCGAACGCAGACACGTCGAGAGCGAACGCGCCCTGCGCTACGAGCAGCAGCGGCGCATCGCCTACACCCTCCAGCACAGCCTCATGGGGGACCCGCCCCGCCTGGCCTGTCTGCCCAGCGCCCACCGGTACCTGGCGTCCGCCCAGGACCCCGGGGTCGGCGGCGACTGGTTCGACATCATCCCGCTGGACGAGGCGCGCACCGGCGTCGTCATCGGCGACGTGATGGGCCGGGGCCTGGAAGCGGCCGCCGTCATGGGCCAGCTGCGCGCCGCGTCGCACGCGCTGGCCCGCACGGGCATCCCGCCCGGCCGGCTCATGGCCGGGCTGGACGCGTTCGTCAGCGACCTCGCCGACCAGCTCGTCACCTGCCTGTACCTGGTGATCGACCAGGACGCCCACGAGGTCACCCTGTGCTCGGCCGGACATCTGCCCGTCATCGCGCTGCGCCCCGAGGGCACCGCCCGTCTCCTGCGGACCCACGTCAACGTGCCGCTGGGCGTCAACCATGTGCGCGGCGACGGGACGCCCTACCGCGCGACGACACAGCCGCTGGCGCCGGGCACCACCCTCGCCCTCTACACCGACGGCCTGGTCGAGCGGCCCGGCACCGACATCGACGCCCAGATCGACGTCCTCGCGCACACCCTGGGGGCCGCGCTGCGGTGCGCCGCCCAGGACGTGGAGACGCTCGACCGGGCCGCGGCCCGACTGGTCGACACCCTCATCCCGGACACCTCGGTCCACGACGACGACGTGACCCTGCTGCTCATCACCCTGCCGGAGCCCGACGCGTACGCGACCGCGCGCGGTGCCCGCGGCATCGTGTCGCAGGCGTCCGCGTCCGACCGTTGACGACGGGCGAGGGGGGCTACGGCGAACGGGGACTACGGCGAACGGGGACTACGGGAGCGACTGCTCCGTCCAGATCGTCTTGCCCTTCGGCGTGTAGCGCGTGCCCCAGCGCTGCGCGACCTGGGCCACCAGGAACAGCCCACGACCGCCCTCGTCCGTGTACCGCGCGCGCCGCATGCGCGGCGAGGTGTTGCTCGCGTCGGACACCTCGCAGGTGAGGGCCCGCTCGTGGATCAGCCTCAGGGAGACGGGGCCGCGGGCGTGTCGCACCGCGTTGGTGATCAGCTCGCTGACGATCAGCTCCGTCGTGAACGCGAGATCGGCCAGACCCCACCGGGTGAGCTGCGCCGTCGCACGGCGTCTGGCCTCCGGCACGGCCGACGGAGTGGGCGTGAACTCCCACGACGCCACCCGGTCGGGACTCAGGGTGCGGGTCCGCACCACGAGGAACGCGACGTCGTCCCGGGGCCGGTCGGGCAGCAGGGTGCGCACCATGGTCTCGCAGATCTCCTCGAGCGGCCGGTCGGGATGGGCCAGCGCGAAGGACAGCCGCTCCAGGCCGGTGTCCACGTCATGGTCGTGCGCCTCGATCAGACCGTCGGTGAAGAAGGCGAGGACGCTTCCCTCCTCCAGATCGATCTCGGCGGACTCGAACGGCAGACCACCGAGGCCGAGCGGAGGTCCCGCGGGAACGTCGAGGAAGCCGACGGGCTCCCGCATGTGCGCGATCCCCGGACTGGGATGCCCCGCCCGTGCCGCGCACAGCTTGTGAACGATCGGGTCGTACACCGCGTACACGCATGTCGCGCCGACGACCACCGGCCCCTCGGCGCTCGCCTCGGCCTCCTCGGCCAGCCGCAGGACGAGGTCGTCGACGTGCGCCAACAGCTCCTCGGGCGGCAGATCCATGTCGGCGAGCGTCTGCACGGCCGCGCGCAGCCTCCCCATGCTGGCCGCCGCGTGGATGCCGTGCCCCACGACGTCCCCCACCACCAGGGCCACCCGGGCGCCGGACAGCGGGATGACGTCGAACCAGTCCCCGCCCACGCCGGCCTCCGCGTCCGCGGGCAGATACCGGTACGCCACCTCGACGGCCGTGTGATGCGGCAGCGCGGGAGGCAGCAGACTCGTCTGGAGCGCCAGCGCCGCGCTGTGCTCACGGGCGAAGCGCCTGGCGTTGTCCACGCACACGGCCGCCCGGGCGGACAGCTCCTCGACGAGGAGCAGATCGTCCTCGTCGAACGGATCGGGATTCTCCCAGCGCAGCAGCGTCACCACGCCCGCTGTCACGCCCCGCGCCCGCAGCGGCACCACCATGTGGGAGTGCACGCCGATCCGGACGAACGGGCTCTGCCGCAGCGGGTCGTCGCTGAGCCAGCGCGTCGACGGCGTCACGGCCGCGGTGCGCACGGCCCGGCCGGTGGCCAGGCTCCGGCTCTGGGGCGACTGCGCCGGATACCGGGTGGCCGCGCCGATCTCCACGACCACCTCCGGATGATCGGCGCGGATCGACAGGTGCGCGGCGCGGGAGAGACCGTCCTGGCCGCCGCGGTGACGCGGCGGCACGGGATCCGCCCCGGCGAGGACGTCGTCGAGCAGGTCCACCGCCGCGAAGTCGGCGACCCGCGGCACCAGGATCTCCGCCAGTTCCGCGACGGTGCGCTCCAGGTCCAGCGTCGTCCCGATGCGCTCGCTGGCCTCGTTCACCAGCAGCAGCCGTTGGCGCGCACGGTCCTGGTCGTCGAAGTCGACCGCGCTCTGGCACACCCCGAAGGCGACGCCGAACCGGTCGCGCAGCGGGACGGACGACCGCAGTCTCAGACGCGCGGGGCCGCGCCGGCGGGATCCGGACGGGGGCGTCACATGCTCGAAGGAGGAAACGGTCTCGCCCACCGCCAGCGCCTGACGGGCCTGCCGCTCCACTGCCGGCGGCATCGCCGCTCCGCCGCTGCCGCTGCCGCTGCCGCTGCCGCTGATGCCGCCGCCGTCGCCGTCGGCCGGCCGGAGCAGGGCGTGCCGCTGCTGCGATGGCTGGAGGTCCTCCATGCCGGCCAGGAGGTCGTTGGCCCACCGGCAGCGCAGGTCGGCGTCGAGCACGGCCACCCCGATCGGGGACCGGTCCAGCAGACCCCGCATCGCTGCCTGGTGCAGATCCCAGTCGTTCACCCGGGTGGCGGCGCACACGGCGGCGAGCCAGCCCTCTCGCCCGTCTCCCGCCGGCAGGGCGCGCACTCGGAGCGCGAGCTCCACCTGGTGACCCGCGCGGTGACATACGGAGACCCGTCCCGCCCAACGGTCGTCGCCCGTCGGTCCGCGTCGCAGTGCCGCGGCGACGACCTCGCCGCCGAGCAGGGACGCCACCGGACGGCGCAGTACGTCGGCCGCCGCGTAGCCGAGCAGGTCCTCCGCCGCGGCGCTCCAGTACTCGACGAGCCCGTCCGCGTCCACGACCAGCAGCGCGACGGCCGAGAGGCCGAACGGATCGACCCTGGCGTCGTCGTGGAGCAGGCCCTGCGCGCCGTCGTCGTGGGGCAGGCTCAAAGCGCCCATGTCCCGGTCCCATCCGCAGACGAGCCCCTGCCACCAGGCTCTCACACCGCAAGGCGCGCGGTACCTGCGAAAGCGGGCGCCTGAAGGCTCGCCGGACGTCCGGGACCGGGTGCCTGAAGGCTCGCGGTACTTCCGGGACCGGGCTCCCGAGGGCTCGCGGTGCCTCCGAGGCCGGGGCCCCTACGGGTTCGCCGCGTCCAGCCCCAGGAAGAGGCGCAGGGTGTCGGTCAGCACCGTCGTCGGGACGGACGGGTCGGCGACCCGCTGGACGCCCAGTCCGATGCCCAGGCTGAGCAGCGTCGCCGCGGCCCGGTCGGCGGGCATGGCCAGGCGGGCGCCCGACTCCTGGGCCAGGGCTTCGAGGAGCTGGGCCAGCATCTGCCGGATCAGCCCGACGCGCGCCGTCATCTCCTCGCGGAGCTCCTCGTCGTGCCGGGCCCGGGTGAGGAACTCGACCTCGAACGTCGTCCAGGCCTCGTCCCCGATGTGCGCCTCGCCCCACGCCGTGAACGCGGCGAGACGCTCGTCGACGGGCCCGTCGCCCATGACCGAGGCCGTGAGCATCTCCAGTTGCTCGGCGCGGATGTCGTCGAGGACGGCGAGGCAGAGGCGGTCCTTGTTGCGGAAGTTGGAGTAGACCGCGCCCTTGGAGTAGCCGGCCGTCTCCGCGACGTCGCTGAGGGAGGTGGCCGCGTAGCCGTTCCGCAGGAACAGCGTGCGCGCGGTGGCGACGAGCCGCTCGCGGGTGAGCTCCTGACTCTCGACGCGGCTGAGGCGGGCCATGTCCTGTTTCCCTTTTCCCTAGTGCCGACTCCCGGATCTTATCTCCGTCACGGCCTGTGCACGCCGTTCGAATACCGCTAGTATCCGGATCTCATCGGTATCCCGATCGGGAGAGCGGAGCACCCAGTGATCGTGCACGGCACGCGGAGCACACCATCCCGAGGCCTGGTGCTGGGCTGCGGCGGCACCCTCGGCACGGCCTGGACGATCGCCGCCCTGCACTCGCTGCGACAGGCCACCGCCTGGGATCCCCGCGACGCGGACGTCCTGGTGGGCACCTCGGCAGGGGCGGAGCTCGCGGCACTGCTGGGCGCCGGCGTCGGCGTGGACGAACTGCTGGCGGCGCAGCTCGCCTCCGGGGACGCCCGCCCCGAGCTGGTACGGCACTTCGCGCATCCGCCCCGCCGTGTCCCGCCCCGGCCCGCGCTCCTCCTCGGAGCGCCCCGGCTCGCCGGACACGCGCTGAGAGGAGCCGTCCCCGCCCTGACCGGGCTGTCCGGCCTGCTGCCCCGGGGGCGTGGCGACGCGGCATGGCTGGCCGCCCTGGCCGACCGCCTGGCCCCCGACGGCGCATGGGTAGGGCACCCCGCGACCTGGCTGGTCGCCACCGACCTCGACACGGGCCGCCGCACCCTCTTCGGACACCCCGAAGCCCCGAAGGCCGCCCTCCGTGACGCGCTGCGCGCTTCCTGGGCGATCCCCGGCTGGTTCCCTCCCGTGCGCATCGACAGCCGTCTCTACGCCGACGGCGGCATCAGCTCACCCACCTCGGCGGACCTGCTGCTGGAGCGCCGGCTCGACGAGGTGTACGTCGTCGCGCCGATGAGCTCGGTAGTCCCGGGACGCCGCAGCGGACTCGGCCGCGCCGAGGCTCTGCTGCGCCGCGCCATGACCCGCACCCTGAACGCCGAGTGCGCCGCCCTGCGCGCGGCCGGCACCCGGGTGATCCGCATCGAGCCCACCGCGGCCGACCTGGCCACGATGGGCGGCAACTTCATGGATCCGCGGCGGCGGCCGGCGGTGCTGGAGAGGGCGTTGCGCACGACGCGGGGGGTTGTCCGGGAGAGCTTGCGAACGGCGGTGCCGCGCACGGTAGTTGATGCGTCCGGTGGTTGATGCGTCCGGAAGTTGATGCGTCCGGAAGTTGAGGCGTCCGGAAGTTGAATCGGCGGATCACGCGCCCGCCGCCGCCCCGCAGTCCGTTCCCCTCCCCCCATCCCCCCATCCCCCCATCACAGGAGTCACGACATGCCCCGCCCGAGCGATGCCCCGGACGCAGGTCTCCGCACGACCGAGCCCCGTGACGTGGAGGTGCTGATCATAGGCAGCGGGATCAGCGGCATCGGATCCGCGGTCAAGCTGCGCCGGTCGGGCGTACGGGACTTGGTGCTGCTGGAGAAGGCGGACGACCTCGGCGGCACCTGGCGGGACAACACCTACCCGGGCTGTGCGTGCGATGTGCCGTCCGCCCTGTACTCCTACTCCTTCGCGCCCAACCCCGAGTGGACGCGCGCCTTCGCCGGCCAGGCGGAGATCCGCGCCTACCTGGACGACACCGCGTCCCAATACGGGATCACGCCCCTCATCCGCTTCGGCACGGAGGTCCTGCGGGCGCAGTGGCAGCCGAACGAGGCCCGGTGGCACGTCGACACGAACCGCGGTCGCTACACCGCCCGCTTCCTGATCTCGGCGGCGGGCCCGTGGCACGAGCCGCTGACCCCCGACATTCCGGGCCTCGCCGACTTCCCCGGCACGGTCTTCCACTCCTCGCGCTGGCGTCACGACCATCAACTGGACGGCGCGCGGGTGGCGGTGGTGGGCAGCGGCGCGTCGGCCGTGCAGTTCGTCCCGGCGATACAGCCCCGGGTGAGCCGGCTGCACCTGTTCCAGCGCACGGCCCAGTGGGTGCTGCCCAAGCCCGACCACTACGTCCCTCGTGTCGAACGCGGGCTCATGCGACGGTTCCCGGTGGCCCAACGGGCCCTGCGCGGCGCGGAGTACGCGGCGCTGGAAGCGCTCGGCGCGGGCTTCCGGCACCCCGCTCTCCTGCGCGCGGTGCAGAAGGTGGGCGACCTCCACCTCAGGGCGACGGTCAAGAACCCCCGCCTCCGCCGTGCCCTGACCCCCGACCACACCCTGGGCTGCAAGCGCCTGCTGCTGTCGAACACGTACTATCCGGCGCTGACCCGGCCCAACGTCAGTGTTCACGCCACGGCGGTGGACAGCGTCCGAGGCAATCAGGTCGTCGGCGCGGACGGCAGCACCGCCGAAGTGGACACCATCATCATGGGCACCGGCTTCCACATCCTCGACATGCCCATCGCCCGCCGCGTGCACGACGCCGACGGCGCGAGCCTCGACGACCACTGGAAGGGCAGCCCGGACGCCTACCTCGGCACCACGGTCAGCGGCTTCCCCAACGCGTTCGTCCTCCTCGGCCCGCACCTGGGCACGGGCCACTCCTCGGCGTTCATGGTGCTGGAAGCCCAACTGGACTACGTGGCAGCGGCGATACATCACTCCCGGTCGTCCGGCTGGACCAGCATGGAGGTACGCCCCGAAGTCCAGGCCGCCTTCAACGCCGAGGTCCAACAGGCCCTCCCCACCACGGTCTACAACGCCGGCGGCTGCTCCAGCTACTACCTCGACACCAACGGAGTGAACAGCTTCAGCTGGCCCTGGTCGACGGGCCGAATGCGCCGACGCCTGGGCGAGTTCGACACCGAGGCGTACAACGTCACGGCGTGATCCCGAGGGCGACTTCGTTGAACTGTTTCGCTGAACTCGACTCGACTGAGGAGCCGGGCCGCAGGCGTTCTCGCTGTCGCCGCTCACTGCGCGCTGGCCGTGGGGCGGACCACTATCTCGTTCACGTCGACCTGTGCCGGCTGGGCGAGTGCGTAGGCGATGGCCTCCGCTATGGCGAGGGCGGGGAGAGCCACGGATCGGTAGGTTTTCATGGCCTCCCTGGCCGACGGGTCGGAGATGGTGTCGGCGAGTTCGGACTCGGTGACTCCGGGGGAGACGAGGGTGACCCGGATGGCCCCGTCGGACTCCTGGCGCAGGCCCTCGGAGATCGCGCGGACGGCGAACTTCGTCGCGCAGTAGACCGCCGCGGTGGGGGAGACCTCGTACGCGCCCACCGACGCGACGTTCACGAAGTGGCCGCCGCCCTGGGCGCGCATCACGGGCAGACCGGCGGCGATGCCGTGCAGCACACCCCGCACGTTCACGTCGATCATCCGGTCCCACTCGTCGACCTTCAGCGCGTCCAGCGGCGACAGCGGCATCACCCCCGCGTTGTTGACCACTGCGTCCACCCGTCCGTACCGCTCCCGCGCGGCGGACACGAAGGCCCGGACGTCAGCCGCGTCGGTGACGTCCAGCCGCTGGAACGCCGCCGTCCCGCCCGCGGCGGCGATCTCCTCCACCAGCGTCCGCAGACGGTCGGTGCGGCGCGCTCCGAGGAACACGCGGTGTCCGTCGGCGGCGAGCCGGCGAGCGGTCGCCTCTCCGATCCCGCTGCTCGCTCCCGTGATCGCCACGACCTTGCGGCCTTCGAATTCGCCTGCACCTGCACCTGCGTGTGTGTCGGTCATGTGTGTCACTCCTCCCGGTGGGGCCGTCCGTGAGCCGGCCGCCTGTCCGACCGAGTCTGGGCGGCGCCGACCTCGCCTGCCACGACGTCTTCTCCCTGGGTGCGCCACACCCAGGCAGCCCCCGCCCCCGGCCCACTAGCGTGGGGACATGACCGACAACCACCTGGGAGAGTTCCTGCGCGCACGCAGGGCGGCCCTGCGGCCGCAGGACGTCGGCATCGCGAGCTACGGCGTGCGCCGGGTCAGCGGACTGCGCCGCGAGGAGGTCGCCGTCCTGGCCGGAGTGAACGCGGACTACTACGCCCGCCTGGAACAGGGCCGCGAACGCCACCCCTCGGCCCAGATGATCGACGCGCTCGGCCGCGCCCTGCGACTGGACCCCGACGCCCACGCCCACCTGCACCGACTCGCCGGAACCACCCCGGAGAACACCCACACCCCCACCACGGACCGGGTCACCCCCGCCCTCCGCCGGCTCCTGGACGGCTACCCGCACGCCCCGGCGTACGTCATCAACCCGGCCCTGGACATCCTGGCGTCCAACGCCCTGGCCGAAGCCCTCCACGCACCCTTCGAGCCGCCCCACAACCTCGCCCGCATGACCTTCCTCGACCCGGCCGGACGCCAGTTCTACACCCGGTGGAGCAGCACCGCGCAGGCCGTCGTGGGCCATCTGCGCCAAGCGACCGGCCTCGACCCCGACAGCCCGCGACTGCGGGAACTCGTCGAAGCCCTCACCGGATCCGGCCCGGACTTCACCCGGCTGTGGAACTCCCACGCCGTCCTGGGCAAGACCCAGGACGCCAAACATCTGCGCCACCCGGACGTCGGCCCCATGACCCTCACCTACCAGGCCTTCGACGTCCGCGACGCCCCCGGCCAGCAACTCGTCGTCTACCAGGCCGAACCCGGCAGCGCCGACGCCGAGGCGCTGACCCTGCTCGGCTCCCTCCACGCCACCGCGTCCTAGCTAAGGTGGTCCGCATGACCTTGGACGCGAAGATGATCACTGTTGACTGTGCCGACCCCCGCCGCCTCGCCGCCTGGTGGGCCAAGACGTTGGACGCGGACATCGCCCAGGACTTCGACGGCGAGTTCGTCATCGTCGGGGCGGAGCCGCTGGTCCTCGGCTTCCAGAAGGTGCCCGAGCCCAGACAGGGCAAGAACCGGCTCCATATCGACTTCCACACCGAGGACCGGCACGCCGAGGTGAGCCGACTGGTGGACTCGGGGGCCACCGTCGTCGGTGAACACTCCGCGGGCCCCCTCACCTGGACCGTCCTTCAGGACCCGGACGGCAACGAGTTCTGCGTGGCCGGCTGACGCTCCCCGGGACAGGAGTCCCCGGCTCAGCGGCTGCGGGCCTCCCCGCACCGACGCACGCTGATACTTGCGACCGAGATACCTGCGACCGATTGCAGTACGCCGAGGCATCACTCACCCGGCCGCCGGGCAGGCACAGTCCTGTCCGTGCAGGCGGAGTCCTGTTCAGTGCGGAACGCCCCGAGGGGAGCCGTCGTGCCCACAACCGGAACGGACGCCACCGCCACGGCGGGGGACGGGGACCACACCCCGCTGAAGCGCGCCATCGGCCCGAAGCTGCTGATCCTGTTCGTGATCGGCGACATCCTCGGCACCGGCATCTACGCCACCACCGGTCAGGTCGCCGGGAAGGTCGGCGGCGCGCTCTGGCTGCCGTTCGTCATCGGGTTCGTCGTGGCCGTCCTGACCGCAGCCTCCTACGTCGAACTCGTCGGCAAGTACCCGCGGGCGGCCGGAGCCGCGCTCTACACCCAGAAGGCGTTCAACGTCCCGTTCCTCACGTTCATCATCGCCTTCATGGTGATGTGCTCGGGCCTGTCCTCGGCGAGCGCGGCGGCCCGGGCCTTCAGCGGCGACTACCTCGGCGAGTTCACGGACTTCCTCCCGCCCACTCTCGTTGCGATCCTGTTCATCCTCGCCCTGGCGGCCCTGAATCTGCGGGGCGTGTCGGAGTCCGTGAAGACCAACGTCGTCCTCACCCTGGTCGAACTGACCGGCCTGTTCGTCATCCTCGCGATCGGTGCCTGGGCGGTCCTGACCGGCGAGGGCGAACCCTCCCGGCTCGGCGAGTTCCAGGCGGAGGGCGCCGGCTTCGCCCTCCTCACCAGCGTGCTGGGCGCTACAGCCCTCGGCTTCTTCGCCTTCGTGGGCTTCGAGGACTCCGTCAACATGGCCGAGGAGACCAAGGATCCGGCACGGACCTTCCCGCGCGCCATCTTCACCGGCGTCGCCGTCACCGGCACCCTCTACGTCCTCATCGCCCTGATCTGCTCGCTGCTCGTCGACTACCGCGTACTGGAGGAGTCCAGCGGCCCGCTGCTGGAGGTCGTCAAGGCCGGCGGGCTCGACTTCCCGCCCAAACTCTTCGCGCTGATCGCCCTGTTCGCCGTCACCAACTCGGCCCTGATCAACATCATGATGGCGTCCCGCCTGTGCTACGGCATGGCGAACGAACGCATCCTGCCCCGCGCCCTGGGCCGCGTCCTCCCGAACCGCCGCACCCCGGTCGTCGGCATCGTCTTCGTCTCCGTCCTCGCCATCGGCCTGGTGTCCACCGGCGAGATCGCGGGCCTCGGCGACACCACGGCCTTCCTCCTCCTGTGCGTCTTCGCCGTCGTCAACGTCGCCGTCCTCGTCCTGCGCCGCGACCATGTCGAGCACCCCCACTTCCGCACGCCGACGGCGCTCCCCGTGCTCGGCGCGATCACCTGTCTGATCCTGGCCAGCCCGCTGTCCGAACGGCCCGCCGACGTCTACATCCGGGCGGGCGTGCTGCTGGCCATCGGCATCGCGCTGTGGGCGCTCAACAAGGTGGTGATGAAGGCGCACGGCGAGGGGTGAGCGGGGCTCATGGACAGGTGAGAGGCGCTGCTGCCCTGAGCGGAGGGTGTGGCTGCCCTTAGGGGACGACGCCCGTGGGACGGGCCGGACATGGGGGTCTCACCCCTCCGAAAATGGGTGACGCGCCCGATGTGAGGCCGTGCCCCGCCGTGTGATGGTGGCATGGACCCCAACTGCCGGTCTCCGGAAGGAGGAGGCATGGCCCACCCTGGCGCCGACCCCTTGAACGATCTCGAACCGACGACGAAGAGAAGCGCCCCGCGCTTTCCCCGCGGTCTGGACACCGGCCGCCCACGCCGGCCGCGCTCGTCCCGCAGACCGCGACGGCGTGGGCCCGGCTGGGCGCTGCTGGTCCTCGCCGCGGCGATGCTGATCGTCGGCGTGACGCTCCCGCAGGGTCTGCTCCTCGCCTCGGGCCTCGTCACGGCCGGCATGGCGACACATCTGCTCACCACACCGCCGCCCGCCCGCACTTCGGACCGGCGCGCGCCGGATCGACGTGCTTCGGACCGGCGCACCCCGGATCGCCGCGGCCTGCCATTACCCCCGCAGGCCCGTCGTCCCGACGACGACGGGCACCACCGCCGCTGACGACGGCCGCGCCACCCGGTGACACCCAGCGACACCCGACAGGCAACCCCAACCCGCAGGAGGACGCATCCACTTCCGTCCCACACCGCACGTCATGCCCACCCCGCTGCGGAAGGCGGTGACCCGTGGGACATGCTGACACCCTGCTCGCCATGGGCGGCGCCTTCCTGGCCGCCGCCGTCCTCGCCCGCCTCGGCAGCCGGATCGGGCTGCCGACGATCCCCCTCTTCATGCTCGCCGGCATCCTGCTCGGCCCCCACACCCCCGGCCTGGTCCTGGTCGAGGATCCGCACGACTTCGAGATGCTCTCCGCGCTCGGCCTGGTGCTCCTGCTGTTCTATCTCGGCCTGGAGTTTCACCTCGACGACCTCCGCAGCGGTGGGAGGCGACTGCCGGCCGTCGGCGGCGTCTACTTGCTGCTGAACGTCGGCGCGGGCCTGGGATTCGGCTTCGCCCTGGGCTGGGGAGCACGCGAGGCCCTGGTCCTCTCCGGTGTCCTCGGCATCTCCTCGTCCGCGATCGTCACCAAGATCCTCGTCGACCTCGGCCGACTCTCACGCCCCGAGACCCGGCTCATCCTGGGTGTCACCGTCGTCGAGGACATCTTCCTCGCCCTGTACCTCGCCGCCCTCCAGCCCGTCATCAGCGGCGCGCACGGCATCACCGAAACGGTCCTCCAGGCGGCCAAGGCGTTCGCCTTCCTGATGGCGCTGGCCGTCGCGGCCCGCTACGGAACCCGTCTGATCGGGCGTCTGATCGCGGTACGGGACAACGAGCTGCTGGTCATCAGCTTCCTCGGCGCGGCGATCCTCGTCGCCGGCGTCTCCGAGGTCCTCGGGGTGGTCGACGCCATCGGCGCCTTCATGGTCGGCCTGATCTTCGCCGGGACCCCTTCCGGGCCACGGATCCGCGAACTGGTGCATCCGCTGCGCGACGCCTTCGCCGCGATCTTCTTCTTCGCCTTCGGACTGGCCATCGACCCCGCCGACCTCGTCACCGTCGCCGGACCCGTCACCGCCGCGGTGGCCCTCACCATCGTCATGAACGTGGCCGCAGGACTCTTCGCGGCCCGCCTCTACGGCTACGGCGCCCAGCCCACCGCCGACATCGCCACCACGCTCCTGGGCCGCGGCGAGTTCGCGCTGATCCTGGCCTCCATGGCCGCCGGCGCGGGACTCGACGACCGCCTCGCCCCGTTCATAGCCAGCTATGTCCTCATCCTCGCCGTCCTCGGCCCCATCGCCGCCGGGCACTCGCATCTGCTGGCCCGTGCATTGAAGTCCGCACGCGGTGTGCTGCCCGGCGGCCGGCCACGAGCACCCGCGGACGGCCGTCCGCCCGCCGACCCGGAGTCGATTCCGCCCGCCGCCCCAGAGTTGATCCCGCCCTCCGACGCCGCCGCCTCCCGGCCCGAAGCGGATCGCACCGGTACCGGCATTCGGTGAGGCGGTCCTGACCGCCGCCGGATCGTCGGCAGGACGACGCCGCTGTCCGCCCGACAGGACGGGCACCGCGCGCGGGACTAGCCTGAGGGAGGCTGCGTCGATGATCGAGGTCTTCGACGAGGACACCGACCGCGGATGCGAGGCTCCTCATGACGACGCCGCGGGATCTGCTGATCGCCGCCCTCGACGCCGAGGCCGGCGGCGACCCTGTGCCCACGGGCGACCTGTCGCTCGCGCTCGCCGGAGCCGAGCTGATCGACCTGCTGACCACTGCGGCCGTCCGGCTCGACGACGGTCGCATCGTGGCCGGCACTTACGGGCCTACGCCCACGGATCGCCTCCTGGAGGAGGCCGCGGCCTCACTGGCGACGGCCGAACCGTTCGAGCCGGTGGGCGACTTCCTGTGGCGTCGCGGAGAGAACCTGGCGCAGACGTACCTGGCCGCCTTCGAGGCGGAGGAACTCGTCGTGCGGCAGGGGAAAAATCCCCTCCGGAAGGGGCGGTGGGCTTTGGCGGACTCTCCGTCCCGTCGTCACGCGACGGAGCGCGCGGCTTCGGCCGAACCGGTCCTCCGCACCCTCGCGGAGGAGGTCGGCATCGGTCACCGGCCCGCCCAGGGCGCGTCGGGCACACGGGGTGCCTCCAGCGCAGCCGGCGCATCGGCCACATCGGACGCATCGTACGTCGACTCCGAGGACGCGGAGACCGTGCTGGCCGCCGTCCACGACGCGCTGCTGGAGCTGGAAGCCGTACGGCAACGGCGGGGGATCGAACAGGCCGCGTTCGACAACATCTGGCGCGGCCTCGAATGATCCGCCGCCATGAGAGCCGCACGAGGCCACAGAGGCGGCGAAGGAGGCCTCGGACATGACAGCTCCGCGTTCTCAGGGCGAGACCCGGGCCGGCACTGCTTCCGGAGTCAAGGGTGGCGGCGTCAGCAGCGGCGAAGTCGGTGTCGGCGGCGGCGGTAGATACGGTGAGGATCTGTTCGAGCCGGAACGCCCGGGGGAGGGCGAGCGGATCGACGCCGCCGCCGCGGTCTACGACCCCGTCACCACCCGCCGCCTCCGGGCGCTGGGCGCGGGGCCGGGCCGGCGCTGCCTGGAGGTCGGGGCCGGGACCGGAACCGTGGCGCGCTGGCTGGTGGAGGAGGCGGGCGTCGAGGAAGTGGTCGCTCTGGACCGCGACACCGGAGCCCTGGCCGCGCTCGCCGGTCCCCGGCTGCGCCCGCTCGCCGCCGATCTCACGGACGAGACCCTGAGCCCGGGCGGCTTCGACCTGATCCACGCCCGGTTCGTCCTGATGCACCTGCCCGACCGCCGTCGGCTGATCTCACGGCTCGCCGGCTGGCTCGAGCCGGGCGGCTGGCTGGTGCTCGGCGACGCCGTCGACGTGCCCGACGTCCTGGACGCCTCCTCCGCCTACCGGCGCACCATGGACGCCATGTGGCGGACGCTGAAGTCGACGATCGGCACCGACATCTCCTCCGTACCGGCGTACCCGCACTTCCTGAGGGACGAGGGGCTGCGCGAGGTCGCCGCCGAGTTGTACTGCCCGCCCCTGGTAGCGGGCGGTCCCGCGGCCCGCTTCTGGTCGGAGACGTGGAGCCGGATGCGGCCCGAGTTGGAGGCGGCCGGCCCGGGCCACGCCGATGTTCTCGACGAGGCGATGGCGTACCTGGCCTCACCGGAACTCGCCGAACTCGGGCCGGGCATGGCGATGGCGTGGGGGCAGCGGCCCTGAGGCGGCCCACCGCCAGGTCTGTTCCGCCCGGCACGCCCACTCCACCGGGCGGCGGGACCACTGGGCGGCGGGACCGGGACGGTGACCGGGTACGTCACCCGGTCAGCTCGTAGATGCTCTTCCCGGTCAGCCACAGGCCGACGATGAGACTGCCCACCACGATGGCCTGCTCTTCGCGGCTCTCCATCCACGTGCGCAGCGCGAGCAGCCGTTGCTGTGCCGCGTCCGGCGCGAACACCACGTACAGCTCGGCGGCGATCAGACTCGCCGTGGCCAGCACGCAGAAGGCGAAGAGCACCAGCCAGGTCGACAAGTGGGAGGCGTCCGCCTCGACGATGGTCACGGCGCCCGCGGCCACCAGTCCCCACGGCTGAAGGAGCATGGCCAGTCCCGCCGCCGAGCCGAGGGAACCGCGATGCGCACGCGCGACGTCGGGGGAGGGCTCCGATCCGGTGGAGCCGGGACGCGAAGGCTCCGCCGCGGCGGCCCCGACCGACACCCGGTCCGGGACGGGCCGGCGATGCCGGTACGCCCCGTAGAGGACCAGCCCCACGCCGATCGCGAGCTTCAGCGACAGGACCGCCGTGGACGGCGGCGACCTCGGCGGTGGCGGCTGGCCGCCGGTCAGCGACAGCACCAGGGCGATCACCACGACGAAGCACGCCAGCCACCCGAGAATGAAGGCGAGCCCCTTCCACACACCCCGCGGCGATGCCACGACCAGCACGAAAGCCATCAGGGGAAGCGGGTCCAGGGTGATGACGAGAGCGATGAGCAGCAGGTCGAAGACCATGGCGATATCCCGTCGTGCACCGACGAGTCGAGCCTAAGCACGGGGGTGACCCACCGCATCTCTGAGCCGTCTCCGTGCCGTCGCCGACGTGGGCGTGGGCATGGGCGGGCGTGGCTGTGGGTGCGGGCGTGGGGCGGACCGCCGGGTGCCGAGGGCCGCACCTTCCCGCACCCTGGGGAGAGGACTTGGACAGAGGACATGGACAGAGGACCTGGACAGACGGCCTGAACAGGGGATCGGAGCGACTCGATGGAGACTCCTGTACGGCTTCCGTCGTCGGCGGCGGCCGGGGCGCGGTCGTGGTGCTCGGGCATCACCCCCGTGGGCGGCTGATGCAGCCCGAGAAGGCCGGGAACGGCCGACGCCCCCCGGACGGCCGACTCTCCGGCCGTCCGCACGACCGCGCTTCCGGCCTGCCCTCCACCTCCGACGCGACGAGGCGCGCCCCCGGCCCCGGCGCACGCCGTCGGCCCGCCGCCTCCGGAGCCCGCGTACGGCGCGCGACGCGCGTGTTGCGCCCGTCCTGGTGGCGTGTCCGGACCCGGGACCTGGCCGCCCGGGCCAAAGCCCTCCACCACCGTCTGGAGACCCGGCTCCCGGTGATCACGCAGATCGTGGACCGGATGGTGGCGGTGAACATCTTCGACTCCGCCACCCGCCTCGCGGCCCAGTGCTTCCTGACCGCCGTGCCGTTGCTCTTCGTCATCGGCGCGTACGCACCGACGGCGGTGCAGGAGCAGCTCGTCGCGTCGGTGAGCGACGTCTTCGGCCTGACGGGGGACGTGAAAGCCCAGTTGGAGCAGGCCTTCCAGCCCCCGAACGAGGAACTCCAACAGGCCACCGGCCTGGTGGGCGGACTGATGGTGCTGCTGTCGGCGACCGCCGTGAGCCGCGCCATGCAGCGGCTGTGCAGACGGGCCTGGGCGATCCCCCGGTCGGAGACGCGCATCGCGCCTTGGCGGTGGCTGGCCTGGATCCTCCTCTGGCTCGCTTTCCTGCTCGTCCAGGGGCCGCTGCGCGACGGGTTCGGCCTCGGGGCGTGGCTCGGCGTACCGATCACCCTCGTCACCCAGACGGTTCTGTGGTGGTGGACGCAGCACCTCCTGCTGGGCGGGCCTTTCCGCTGGGGCCCGCTCCTGCCCGGCGCCGTCATCACGGCGGTCTCGGTCACCGCCGTGTCCCTCACCGCGCAGTTCTACATGCCCCGGGCGCTCGACCGGGCCCTGGCCGACTACGGTTCCGCGGGCACGGTCTTCGTCCTGCTGTCCTGGCTGATCGTGGTGTGCGTCGCGATCACCGTCAGCGTCACCGTGGGCGCCGTCCTCAGCCGGGAACCCTTCCTGGCGAAGCGCCTCGGCCCCCCGACGTGACCGCCCGCGGGGCCAGAGCGCGGTCGGTCGTATGCCCGCGGGGCAGGACATACGATCGCGGCATGACTGCCGACGAGCGAATCGAGCGAGCCCAACTCCTCTACGAACGTGCCGTGTTCGGAGGTGACAGCAGTGCGTTGGCGGCGGCCGACCATTGTCTGGACGAGGTCGAGGCGGACCTCGTGTTGGCTCGCGGACGGGTGATCCACGCCCGGTTCCTGGAGGATCGGGTCGAGGACGCCCGGGAGCTGGAACTCTTCGAGCGTGCGGCGGAGTTGTACGGCCGGCTCGGTGACGTGCGGGGCGAGGGCGAAGCCGTGTTCTGGGTCGGCGCCTTCCACCAAGTGGTCCGCGACGACACCGAGACCGCCGTGCCCGCCTTCACCCGCGCCCTGGACCTCGCCACCCGGGCCGACGACCGGCTGACGGCGTCCTACGCGCTGCGGCACCTCGGCTTCGCCGACCACATGGCCGGCCGCCTCGACGAGGCCCGTGCCCGCTTCGAGGAGTCCACACGCCTGCGCCGGGAGACGGGCTTCCTCCCCGGCGTGGCGGCGAACCTGATCGGGCTGGCCTACCTGGCCGCGCAACAGGGGCGGCGGGACGACGCGGCGGCGCTGCTCGCCGAGGCGACGGAGGCGGCCGAGAGCACCGACTCGCACGGCGTCCTGCGCTGGATCGAGGAAGCCCGCAAGGAACTGGCCCTGCCGGCACTCACACACGACGGCGACCGCCCCTGAACTACAGCTCCCACCACCAGGTTTCGAGCTCCTCGGCGTCGGCGAACTCCACGTGAGCCGCGTAGGGCGACCGTCGCGCGACGGGCAGGGCATCGGTCCGGCGAACCACGGCACGCAGCTCCCGCACGGCAGGCATCTCGGCGAGTTCCGCGACGTCGAAGGGGCAGCCCGCAGGTCCGCCGACAAGGGTCTCGCAGCCGAACGCGTACCACTGGCCTATCAGCTCACGGTCCCCCTCCTTCTCGGCGGCGACGGCGACCTCGCGGACCACGTCGATCAGCCGGGCGCGGCCGAGCGGCACGGCGTCGGGACCGTGGAGTCGACCGGCGTCGACCATCCGCCGCCACAGCGCGGTGCCGGCGTCGCAGTACAGGAACGGCGGCTGCACATAACCGTCTTCGAGCCACGACCCGTAGCCGTCGAAGTCGGGCGCGCCCTCATCGAACGTGCGCAGCACGGTGAACCCGGTCAACCCGTCGAAGTAGGGGGCCCGCTCGGCATGGTCAGGGTGCCGATCCACCGGAAAACGGTAGGTGTACCCGCGCCGCAACAGAACGTCCATCACCCGAAAGTGCGTGAACGAACAGTCGTACCCACCCTGAAACCCGTACAGAACCCCGAACCAGTCCCGAACACGCGGGTCGCCGTCCCCGCAGCGAACGTCAAGCACACGAACGGAGTCCGCGACCAGATCCTCGATCTCATGCTCGGCCATACCATCCTCCGCCCTTCGAACAGCCCACCGCGCACCGCGACATGCCCGCATCCAACCAGCAGCAGAGCAGGCCGGGCGAGACGACCACGGGGACGGTTCGGGTGTCAGACCCTGCTGGCACGATGCCTCTCATGAACTTCGTACACCCGCTCGACGGTCTGGACGCGCACCCCTGGTCCTCCTTCAGTCATGCCTACGGACCCGCCGAGGACCTGCCCGATCTGTTGCGGGCTCTGGTCGATGTCGATGTCGATGTCGATGTCGATGGTGATGCTGATGTCGATGAGGCGGACGACGCCTTGTCGGAGTTGTACGGCAGCGTGCTGCACCAGGGGACGGTCTACGCCGCCAGTGCGGAAGCGGTGCCGTTCCTGGCCAGGATCGCGGCGGCAGGCCACCGCACGGCGGGCGTGCTGACGCTGCTCGGAGGCATGGCCGAGAGCGAGGACGAGCACGGGGTGGCACCGGGCGCGGTACGCGACGCTGTGGCCGGTCAACTTCCGCTGCTGTTGCCCCTGTTGGACGATGCGGAGACCCAGGTTCGCCGCACCGCCGTCTGGGCGGTGTCCCACACTCGTGCGACCGCGCGCGTGCTCCCCGCCCTTAGGCAGCGCTGGGAGTCGGAGGCCGATCCGCTGGTGCGTTCGGAGATCCTCGCCGGGATCTCCCGGCTCGACCGAGCGGCCGGTGCCGACACAGCCGGCCCGGTTCTGGCGTCGTCCCAGCCGGCTGCGGTGCGCATGGCTGCCGTCTTCGCCTGTCTCGACGCCGATCTGCCCTGGACCGAGGTGCACCAGACGACGATGCTGTCCCTCCTGCCCGCCGAGGCGTCGCAAGGAGACAGCCTCGACCTCGACCGCAACGAGCCGCTCGCGGCCGTCGTGGAGATGCTGCTGACGAGGGCTCACGATGCGGATCGCGATGGGGGCCGCGAGGCTGATCGGGAGGCGGTGTTCGCGCTCCTCGACGCGGCCCTGCGGGACGACCGCGCCGAGGTGCGGTCCGAAGCCCTGTGGGCGGCCGACCGCGCCTGCATGCTCTCCCGCAGCGCTCCGCGGCGGCTGCTGGACGGCCTTCGCGCGGCGGCCGTCGACGAGGAAGCCGTCGTCGCCATGGCATCGCTCCTCGGCCGGCTGGGAGCCGTGGCCGCACCGGCCGCGGAGATTCTCCTCCCACTCGCCGGCCGTGACCCGGAGCAGACCGATGACCACGCGGACCGCGCGCTGTCCGCCCTCGTCCTCCTCGCACCGGCGCAGGCCGCGCCGTTGCTGGCCGACGGACTCGGCCGACGGCCCAGGGCCCTCGACGCCGCTGCCGGTTTCCTGGCCCCGGCGGACTCCACGTTCCCGTTCGACGCCCGACTTCTCGGCGCGATCCGGCACCGCCTCGCCCAGCCCGGGGCCCTGAGCGGCAATGAGCCGGGACAGCTCACTCGGCTCCTGGTCGGGTGGGGCGCCCGAGCCACACCGGCGCTGCCTGATCTCTACGACACGCTCGTGCACTTCCCGAGCCAGGCCGCCCGGGCGATCGCAGCCATCGCCCGCGCCGCCGCCCCCGACGAACGCGCCCGTGCGGAACGGGCCTTGAGGGCGGCAGCGGAGAAGGGGAGCATTCCGGTCGCACAGGGCCTGTACGACCTCACGGACGACGCCCGCCCCCTGATCGACCTGCTCGAACAAGCGCTTCGGCGTGACGGCGACCGGGCCAGGCAGGCCGCCGCGACAGCTGTCGCTGCGCTCGGGTCCGGAGCGAAAGCACTGGCCCCCGCCCTGCGCGCCGCGCTCGGCGGTACGGGCGGCGACACGACCACGCCCGCGTTGGATGTGGACACGGCACTCGCCGAGGCTCTGTGGCGCGTCACGCAGGACGCCCCCGCGGTGGTCGCCGCTCTGGACTCCGTCTTCGCGCGGGCCGAGCGCAACCAGTGGTCCCGGTGGTCCGTCGTGCGGGCCGCGAGAGTCGCGGCGCTGCTCGGCCCGGCCGGGCGCCCGCTCACCGCCCGCCTCGAAGCCGTGCTCGACGATCCGGAACAGGCCCCCGCCGCGATCCTGGCCCTCACGGCCGTGGCCGAACCCGCCTCGCTGGACCACACGGCACTCGCCGAGACCGCACTTCGGTCCGCCGAGCGGGAAGCCGACCCGACGGGCGCGCTGGACGCCCTGGAGGCACTCGGCGCCGCCGCCCTGTCCCCTGACCGCCTGCGCCGACTGGCCGCTCTCACCGACGGCGACAGGCGGGTCATCCGTTCGGGAGTGGAAGACCGCGTCATCGGCGGTGACGAAGCCTTCCGTGTCCGTGCCCGACGGCTGGTCACCGCCCTCACCGCCGCCACCGCCCAGCACTCCCGCAGCGCGTAGTGGGACCGGTGTCCGTCAGGTCAGTCTGCGGCGGATCCACCAGGCGCAGAAGCCGGTCAGGGTCAGGGCGACGCCGAGGTAGAGCCCGGTCTCGGCCCATTGCAGAGCCCAGAAGTTGCCGGCGGGCTGGTACGTCACCTGTTGCCGGTAGCCCAGGGCGCCGAGGTCGGCGAGGCAGCCTTCGAACTGTTGCAAGGAGGGCGGGCCGGAGTCGACTCGGAGGCAGTCGGCGAAGGACGACGGCACGGTGGTCGGCTGACCGGCGGCGGTCAGGGTCTGCTGGGAGGTGAGCCACGCGCCGGGCTTGTCGAGGTGCACGACGATCTCCTTGGCGCCCTCCTGGACGCTGATCGGGGGGCCGTCGGGCACGATCGGCACGGTGGTCCGGTCCGCGGCGGCCAGGTGCGGCCGGATCCACAACGGCACCGCGATCTGCGCGGCGATGTACGCGGCGAGCGTGGTCGCCATCGCGGGCAGGGTGCGGCGGATGACGAGCCCGAGGGCGACGCCCAGGACGAAGGCGAAGGCGGCGTAGGCCATGGGGACGACGCCCCGTGCGGCGAAGGCCACGGGGTCGAGCCGAGGGAAGTAAGTGTCCGTCGATCCACCGCTGTTGACGGCCCGGTCGACGGGACTGCTCCACCAGCTCACCGCGAGGGCGGCCACTCCGGCGGCGGTCATGGAGGCCGTCGCACCGAGGCCCAGCTTGGTCGCCAGCCAGCGGGTGCGGGTGACCCCCTGGTTCCACGCGAGATAGTGGGTGCCGCTCTCCAGTTCACGGGAGATCAGCGGCGCGCCCCAGAACATCCCGATGACCGCCGGCACGGCGAGCACCACCAGTAGTCCGGTGTAGTAGAGGGTCTGGTCCGAACTGGAGAGCCGGTCCACCAGGCTGCTGCCGGCGGTCCGGTACAGGTCGGCCAACTGCGGGCCGGTGACCGCGAGGGTGGCGGCGAGAGCGGCCACCGCGGCGAACAACACGGCGGCCTGGGTACGGAACTGACGCCACGTCAGCCAGATCATCGCAGTACCTCCAGTGCGGGCCGGGTGTCACGAGCCGCGTCGGCGGGCCGGGTCATGTATGCCAGGACGATGTCCTCCAGGCCGACCGGGACGACGGTCCACGACGGATCGTGGACCGCGGTGTCGGTGCGCACCATGAGGGTGGTCTGCCGCTCGGTGTGGCTGGCGGTGATGACGTGCTGACCGGCCGGGAGGGTGTCCGGGTCGCGGCGCGGGCCGGTGAGCCGGTGGTGGCAGGCGACCAGGTCGTCGATGTCGCCCGCCACCTGCACCCGGGAGTCGACCAGCACGATGACGTAGTCGCAGGACCGCTCGACGTCGGAGACCAGGTGGGAGGAGAGGATGACACTCAGCTCGTGCTCGGCGACGGCCTCCATCAGGTCCTGCATGAACTCCCGCCGGGCGAGCGGGTCCAGGGCGGCGACCGGCTCGTCCAGGATGAGCAGCTGCGGGCGCTTGGCGACGCCCAGGGTGAGAGCGAGCTGCGCCCGCTGGCCGCCGGACAGCTTGCCGGCCCGCTGCTGGGGATCCAGACCGAGGCGACGGATCCGGTCCCGCGCCAGCCCGTCGTCCCAATTCGGGTTGAGGCGCTTGCCGAGGTCGAGGTGGTCGGCGACGCTCAACGCGGCGTAACTGGGGGTGTTCTGGGCGACGAAGCCGACCTTGGCCAGCTGCTCCACACTTGCGGCGGGACGGCCGCCGCACACCTCGATGACACCGGCCGTCGGGGTGAGCATGCCGGACGCCAGGTTCAACAACGTTGACTTGCCTGCCCCGTTGGGGCCGACCAGCCCCACCACCCGGCCGGCCGGGACGTCCAGGTCGCAGTGCTGCAACGCCCAACGCTGCTTGTACTTCTTGCCCAGTCCCTGGGCTCGTAAGACGGTGCTCACGCTACGTCCTCTCCTGCGGTACCGCGAAACGTGTTCACGAACAGCGCCTCGATGCTTTCCTCGTCGAGCCCGGCCAGACGGGCCTTGGTGAGCCAGCGCTGCAACTCCTTGCGCAACGGCCCGTGCGCGGCGAGCGTGCCGTCGGCCAACGTCCGGGTCACGAACGTCCCGACACCGGGACGGGCGGCCACCAGGCCGTCGTGCTCCAACTCCCGATACGCCTTGAGCACCGTGTTCGGGTTGACCGCCATCTGCTTGGCCACGTCCTTGACCGTCGGCAGCCTGTCCCCCTCCTTCAACAGCCCCAGCCGCAGCGCATGCCGCACCTGCTGGACCAACTGCTGATACGGAGACAGCCCGGACCGGCCGTTCAGGTGGAACTCAATCACCTGTTCCTCCATTTACCTAGTTGCCTAGCACTATAGACCCCTAGGTCGACCGTCGGGCAAGATGTGTCCAGGAAGGGGCGGCTGCTCGGCATGACGGCAGGCGTGCGCACACCGCCGGCCAGGGGACGACCGGCGGTGTGCGTGAGACGTCGTTGATCAGGCGGAGTCGGTCAGTTCCCGTCCCGCTGGGGCAGGGGAACGTAGCGGGTGGGCCCGGGAGTCGCGCCTTGCGGCGGGTACTCGCAGTCGAGGCTGGTGACTTCGTAGTCGTCGCCCTCGTTCTGCTCCTGATCGACGACCACCGCCGCGGTGCACACGCGCCCGTGCTCGTCGGTGAACGTGACGATCTCGCTGTAGTCCGTCGGAACACTGCACCCCGCAAGCAGCAGCGCCACCACACCGGCACCCACCGCCGCACCAAGTCCCCCGAGCCGCTTCATCCCCGCCCCCTCCGTACGCCGTATCGCCGCCCGAACCGGCCGCCGTACACCCCAACGTAGCCGTCAGCGATGATCCGGTCACCGTGCCGGACGTCCCCACCGGGGCCGGGTCGAGGCCGGCGTTCGCCGCGGAGTCCGCCGCCACCTGGGCTGCCTTACCGACCGTCCTGGATCAGCGGCGGGCGGCACAGCTGATCACACGGATCGGCAGTCGACGCGCCCCAGAGGATCCCGGCCCTCAACCCGGAACGGCTGTCACAGTCGGCCGATACGCTGCGAGCGATCTACGACCAGGTGGCTGGAAGGCACGATGACCCGCACTCTCAGACCGACGACCGAAGCGATACTCGACGCGCTTCCCGAACTCGCTCCCCACGCACGCGACGCAGCCGTACTCCATCCCAAGCGGGCAGAGCCGGACTGCCGGAGCAGTTCGATCGCCGGACCACTGCTGTGGCCGAGTGACGAACCGTGGCCCGAGTGCTCGTCGCCCGACGAGAGCAGCCCTGCCGGCATACCTGCCACGGCCATGGTGCCGGTCGCGCAGATCTTCCGGCGGGACGCGCCAGGGCCCTGGTGGCCCGCCGGTATCGATCTCTTGCAGATCCTTTGGTGTCCCAATGAACACTGGGATCCTCCGGCCCAGCAGGCCGATGTCAGCCCTGTGCTTGAGGTTCGGTGGCGTCGGGCCGCTGATGTGACCAGCCACTTGACGACCCCGCCGGCACCCTCGCGGTATGACGAGGACAGCTACCTGCCCCAGACGTGCGCCATCACGATCGAGCATGTGACCGACTTCCCTTTCCGTGAGGAGCTGCCCGCGGAACTTCGCCCCCGGCTGGATGAATTGGTCCGCGAGACCGGCGACGGGGGTGACGTCATCACCCGCCTCGCCGGCTGGAAACTCGGCGGCTGGCCAACCTGGCACCTGACGCAACCCAGAGTCTTCGCCTGTGGTGACTGCGGTACGGCCATGACGCTCCTGTTCACCGTGGCCAGTGACTGGGAGACCGCCGTGGTCGTCGGCCGATGGGGAGATCTGCGCATCTTCACCTGCCCCGCCGACCACCGTCACGCCTTCCAGGCAGACCTGCACTGATCCGGGGCTCGTCACCCGCACGACGACTTCCGCCCGGCGGCGAAGAAACTTCCGCCGCTCATGTCGAGAACCCGTGCCCAGCTCCGTCCCCGCTGTGAACGCGGCCACAATGGGTCGCATCAGGATCGAGGAGACGCACCATGGCCAAGTACCTGCTGCTCAAGCACTACCGAGGCGCGCCGGCCGCGGTCAACGACGTGCCCATGGACCAGTGGACGCCGGAGGAGATCTCCGCGCACGTGCGGTACATGAACGACTTCGCCGCCCGGCTGGAGGGGACCGGCGAGTTCGTCGACGGGCAGGCGCTCGCTCCCGAGGGGACATGGGTCCGGTTCGACGGTGAGGGGCGTCCGCCGGTCACCGACGGGCCGTTCGCCGAGACCAAGGACCTCATCGCCGGCTGGATGGTGATCGACGTCGACAGCTACGACCGCGCCGTCGAACTCGCCGGGGAACTGTCGGCCGCCCCCGGGGCGGGTGGCAAGCCGATCCACGAGTGGCTTGAGCTGCGCCCGTTCCTGGCCGCGTCGCCCACCATCACGGAGTGCCACTGAGGTGAACGAGGCCCTGATCCGGAGCCTCACGCCGGGCGTGCTCGCCGTCCTCGTCCGCCGCGGAGCCGACTTCGCGGCGGCCGAGGACGCCGTGCAGGACGCGCTCGTCGAGGCCGTCCGCGTCTGGCCGGCCGACCCGCCGCGGGACGCGAAGGGCTGGCTGATCACCGTCGCCTGGCGCAAGTTCCTCGACACGACCCGCGCGGACGCCGCCCGCCGCCGACGCGAGGACCTGGTCGACGACGAGCCGCCGCCCGGACCCGCGCCCGCGGCGGACGACACGCTCCAGCTCTACTTCCTCTGCGCCCACCCCTCGCTCACCCCGTCGTCCGCCGTCGCCCTCACCCTGCGCGCCGTCGGCGGGCTCACCACCCGCCAGATCGCGCAGGCCTACCTCGTACCCGAGGCGACCATGGCGCAGCGGGTCAGCCGGGCCAAGCGCACCGTCTCCGGCGTGCGGTTCGACCAGCCCGGCGACGTCACCACCGTGCTGCGCGTCCTCTACCTCGTCTTCAACGAGGGCTACTCCGGCGACGTCGACCTCGCCGCCGAGGCCATCCGCCTCACCCGGCAGCTCGCCGCCGCGATCGACCACCCCGAGGTCGCGGGCCTGCTCGCCCTCATGCTGCTCCACCACGCCCGTCGCGCCGCCCGGACCGCGCCCGACGGCAGCCTCGTCCCGCTCGCCGAGCAGGACCGCGCCCGCTGGGACACCGGCACGATCGCCGAGGGCGTCCGGATCCTCCAGACCGCCCTCGCCCGCGACCGGCTGGGCGAGTACCAGGCCCAGGCCGCCATCGCCGCCCTCCACGCCGACGCGCCCACCGCCGAGGAGACCGACTGGGTGCAGATCGTCGAGTGGTACGACGAACTCGCGCGCCTCACCGACAGCCCCGTCGTCCGCCTCAACCGCGCGGTCGCCGTCGGCGAGGCGGACGGCGCGCGCGCCGGCCTCGCCGCTCTCGCCGAGCTGGACGACTCCCTGCCCCGCCACACCGCCGTGTCGGCGTACCTCCACGAACGCGACGGCGACCTGACGACCGCGGCGCTGCTGTACGCGGAGGCCGCCCGGAAAGCCGCCGACGTCGCCGAACGCGACCACCTGACCCGGCAGGCCGCCCGCCTCAACACCCGCCGACGCCGCACGTCAGGGGGGCGGACGGTCACAGAGTGAGGACCCGCACGAGCAACACCGTCGACGTCCCCGCCGTGAGCACCGCCCCCAGCACGGTGAACAGCAGGTCCGCCTTCCTCGTGTCCCAGCCCTGGATCGCGAACCGGCGCGGGTCCTGCGGGTCGTACCGGACCATGACCGGGGAACCCACCCCGAAGCCGCCCCCGACGGCGCCCCGGCCGAACCTGGACGCGTGCTCGCACGCGCGGCCGTCCCGCGTCGTCCACGCCGCGACCGGGTGGACGTACCTGGCGCCCTCGTCGCCCCGGCTGGTGTCGTGGCGGACGATCCGCCCCTCGGCGACGACGCCTGTGCGACGCAGCGCGCTCGCGCGGCGGAGTCCGTACACGCCGAAACCGAGGAAGACCACGCCGATCGCCAGCGGGATGAGGGAGAAGAGCCATTCACGTTCCATGTGTGGTGCGACGCGTGAGCGAGAGCATCGGTTGCGCCGGACCGGCCCGACCCCATGTGGCGGACAGCCCACCCCCGGCGGAGACTGGCCGGGACGACCACACTCCGGAAAGGGCCACCGGCGATGGGTGACTACGCTGACCTTCCTGGCGTCAGGACCTGGTACGAGACCGAGGGGACCGGAGACCCGCTGCTCCTGCTGCACGGCGGCTTCAGCCCCAACGAGACATGGGGCGCGCAGCGCGCCGACCTCGCCGCCGCCCACCGGGTCTTCCTGCCGGAGCGGCGCGCGCACGGGCACACCCCCGACGTGGCGGGGCCGTTGTCGTACACGGACATGGCCGACGACACGGTGGCCTTCCTGGAACGGGTCGTCGGAGGCCCGGCGCATCTGGTCGGCTGGAGCGACGGGGGAGTGGTGGCGCTGCTGGTCGCCGTGGCCCGGCCCGAGCTGGTCCGCAAGATCGTCGTGATCGGAGCGAACTTCCGCCCGGCCCCGGAGTGCTTCGCCGAGCCGGCGATGCTCGACGCGATGACGCCGGGCAGCCCTGACATGGAGTTCTTCCGGGAGATGTACGTGGCTGTCACGCCGGACGGTGCGGACCACTGGCCGGTGGTGGCGGACAAGGTGCTCGACATGTGGCGCACCCAGCCGACGCTCACCCCCGAGGACCTGGCCCGGGTCCGGTCGCCCACCCTCGTCATGGTCGGCGACGACGACATGATGACGCTGGAGCACACCGTCGCCCTCTACCGCGCGATCCCCGGCGCCCGGCTGGCCGTGGTCCCCGGGGCCTCCCACCTGGTCCCGCTGGAGCAACCGGCCCTGGTCAACCGGCTGATCCTCGACCATCTCGCGCAGGACGCGGTGGAGACGATGATGCCCGTCCTGCGCGCCCCCGCGGTGGGCACCTGAATCCGACCCCATATCCGCCCGTCAATGACGACGCCGGCCCCGCGTCCGCCCGCCCATGACGACGAAGGGCTCACGACCGAGGACGCGCCCCCGGCCCCAGCCGGGCGGTGACCTCGCCCGGAGACAGCGCGGCATGCTCCCCCGAGCACGCGACCACGACCCGCACCGGCGCGTCGCACTCGGTGTGGCGAACGTCCAGCACAGGGCCTCGTTCGTCGAGGGCGTACGCCTCGCCCCATTGGCTCAGCGCCATCAGCACGGGCCACAGGTCCCAGCCCTTGCGGGTCAGCCGGTACTCGTTGCGGGAGCGGCTGCCCGGCTCCCGGTAGGCGACGGTCTTCAGGATGCCGGCCGAGGTCAGCTTGCGGAGCCGGTCGCTGAGGACGGCCTCCGACAGGCCGATATGGCGGCGGAAGTCGTCGAAGCGGCGCACCCCGTTGACGGCGTCGCGCAGGATCAGCAACGTCCATTTCTCCCCGACCACGTCGAGCGTGCGCTGGACGGGGCAGTTTTCCGTGCTCGCCTCAAGCCACTCCATACCGCCATCGTACGGGCCTGACTTCGACATTGACAGTCAGCTGCGCGGACGGCTAGCTTCGTCGGCGGAGAGCTAACTTCATCAAGAGAAGTCAGAGGGAAGGGCACCGGGCCGTGGGACGCACACGTACATATCAATGGAGCGATCCGGCGACCCTCGCGGAGAACGCCGGGCGCATGTCCGGCATCGACTTCCTGCGCGAGATCCAGGCGGGCCGCCTACCGGGGCCGCCCGTGAGCGACACCCTGGACTTCACCCTGGACGAGGTGGAGCCCGGCAGGGCGGTCTTCTCCCTGGTGCCGGGGGAGGAGCACTACAACCCGATCGGCAGTGTGCACGGCGGCGTCTTCGCCACCCTGCTCGACTCGGCGGCCGGTTGTGCCGTCCAGTCGACCCTTCCGCACGGCATGGCGTACACCTCGCTCGACCTCACCGTGAAGTTCCTGCGCCCGATCACCGTGGACACGGGCACGGTGCGCGCCATCGGCACGGTGGTGAACAGCGGCCGGCGAACCGCCCTGGCCCAGGCGCAGTTGGTGGACGCGAAGGACCGGCTGCTGGCCCACGCCACCAGCAGCTGCCTGCTCTTCCCGGTGCCGCCGCCCCAGGGGTGACGCCCCCTTCCGGCAGGGGTGATGTGCCTCCCGGGTGCCCGCGCTGTGCAGGGGTGGGGGAGATGCCGGTGAGGTGCGCGAACGGACGCGCGGATACACCCCCCTTGCTGCGTACGGTCGTTGAGCTTCATCTCATTGTCCGTAGCAGCATTCAGGAGTTGTGCCATGGCCGAAGCCTTCCGTTCGCCCTTGTCCCGTCGGGGACTGCTGCGCACCGGCGCCGGAGCCGGTCTCGCCGCGGTCGGACTGGGGTACGGCGCCCACAGCGCCTCCGCGGCGGTGCCGGCGAGTTCGCGGTTCGATCTGTCGAAGCCGTCCTACGACCTGTTCCGCAGCAAGGTGCTGCACAGCAAGCGGGTTCAGCAGAGTTTCGCCTTCGACTCGGTCAACAAGCGTCTGTTCGTCGCCGCCAAGCGTTCGGGCAGCGTCGATGCGGACGGCGATCTGTGCATCAGCGAGCTCGACTTCGACGGCAACTACGTCTCGTACATGCACCTCGACGGATTCGGTCACGGGGTCGCGTTCGGCGTCCGCCCGAGCGGCGGCACCAGCTACCTGTGGATCGAGACCGAGGCCAACTCGGGCGGCTACGGCACCAAGCTCGCCTGCATCAAGTACAGCGCCGGCACCACGCTGGACGCCTCCTCCACCAGCTTCGGCAGGTTCCAGCCGGTCTCCGGCGCCACGGAGTACACCTGTTCCATCGACCCGGTGTACAACCGCATGATCGTCCGTTACCACAAGGCCGGCGGCAAGCACATCGCCGTCTACGACGTCTCGGACACCGACAAGGGCGACTTCAGCAACCCGCTGGCCGACTTCACCCCGCCGGCGATCTCCGGCACCCCGCAGGGCTACACGCTCTACGGCTCGTACATGTACTTCCTCACCGGCACCGCCTACTCCGACACCAACGAGAAGCCGGGCAACACCTACCTGACGAGCATCAACGTCAACACCGGTGCCATAGCCCAGGGGCCGACCCTCTCCAAGGCGGGTTCCACCCTGACCCACCGGGAGCCCGAGGGGCTGGCGATCTACCGCACCGACGGGGGCGAGTCACGCCTCTTCCTCGGCTTCGCCACCGGTGACGAAGGCGACCGGCGCTCCAGCATCTTCTACAAGAACGACCTGGTCTGACGAAAGACGGAGGAACACGACAGCCGGGCCCCGGCCGCCCCTTGAGAGGGAGGCCGGAGCCCGGCTGTCGTAGCGAGGCGGCTCAGCCGAAGGCCTTCACCGTGTACGGGGCCGAGCCGATCGAGTCGGAGTTGCTCTACCGACCCTATGGATTCTTGCAGGAAGGCGATGAAGTAGCCGATCGTGAGGGTCGTGTCTGGGTGTTTTCGGCACCGTGGAACTGGGTGGCGTTCGACGGCGGCCCAGGCCAAGCTCCTGTTTGGCCTTTGCGACTGATCTGTCGTGACGGAGGAACGGCCCCTCGCGCGGCTGAGGCTGTCGCCGGCGGGACGTGTTCCGGAGATCACGACGAAGGCTGGTGACTGACGCCGACCCGACAGTCACGAGCCTCACTGCCGCTTCGGTCGCACCGGCCGTCGCCGGTCGACGCCGCCCCGCAGGGTGCCGTCCAGCTGGGCGGTTCGCTCTGCGGTGCGTGTAGCGTGAGGTGGAGGGGTACGGTGCCAACTCCGTGCGCGCGCAGAGCCTTTGACGCCTGGAGTCAGTGGTGACCAGACATTTTCCTCAGGTCGGCAGCGAAGTCGTCGTCTCCTGTGAGGCCGCGTGTGCTCGGGTCGTTTCGGTGAGTTCGCGGTATGTCAGGGTCGAGTGGCCTTGGCGGGCGATCGATGATTCCGCCAACTTCCGGTGGGACGGGACGTTCGCGCTGCCGCATGGCGCGTCCCACCCGGAATGGGTGCCGTACCGGCTGGAACCGGCGGCGTCCGAACTCCGGGCGGGGGACTTCTGCACGGTCTCCATTCCGCCGACGCGTCTGTACGTCGGGCACTACGAGGAGTACGACCCTCCGCGCAACCTGGGGTGGAGCCCTGCGCCCACGGCGGGAATCTACGTGCTCCCGCCGGAGAACGCCGATGACGAGGAGGCGGGGTGCATGCTCTATCTGGGCAGCGCCGATCCCATCCGCTTGGAGCCGGTTGAGGAGGACTGAACTTCCCCGGGGAGTGGATCAGTTGGCGATGCGCAGCAGCAGCTTGCCCGTTGAGGTGCGGCTGCCCATCAACTCGTGTGCTTCGGCCGCGTCCTCGAGGGCGAACTCCGCGGTGACCGGCAGGTTCACGGTGCCGTCGGTGACGGTGCGGAAGGCGCGTTCGGCGAGCGATCGCAGGGCATCCGGTGCGGACTGCGCGAGCGCCAGCACGGAGAAGCCCGCGACGGAACGGCCCCGCGCGTAGAGCTCGGGCTGTCCGACGTGCCACGGCTCCTCCCCGCCGGCGTTGCCGAAGGAGACCAGGCGTCCGAACACGGCCAGTGCGTCCAGGCCGCGGCGGAGCGTGTCGCCGCCCACCGGGTCGAGGATCAGGTCGACGCCCTTCCCTGCGGTGGCGCGGCGCACGTCCTCGGCGAAGGTGTCGGACGTGAACACCTCGTCGTATCCGTGCTTGAGCGCGTGCTCCGCCTTGGCCGTGGTGGAGACCACGCCGTACACCGCCCCCGCGCCCGCCGCCCGCGCGAGCTGCCCGGCCGCCGTGCCGACGCCTCCCGCCGCGCCGTGCACCAGCACCGTCTCCCCGGCGCGCAGCCGCCCCACCTCGTGGAGCAGGGCGTGTGCGGTCGGCAGCACGGTGGGCAGCGTGGCCGCGGTCCGCAGGTCCAGGCCCTCGGGGAGACGGAAGACGGTGGCGGCCTCGGCGACCACCACCTCGGCGTACGCGCCGCCGGCGACGAGGGCGGAGACCTCCTGGCCCGGCCGCATTCCCTCGACTCCGTCGCCGACGGCCCGGATCCGTCCGGAGACCTCCAGGCCGGGGCGGTAGGGCAGGGAGTCCACGCGGTATCCCTCTCCGCGCGCCTTGAGATCCGCGAAGTTCACGCCGGCATAGGCGACGTCGATCGTGACCTGGCCTGCCCCGGGCTCGGGCGTCTCGACCTCGGTGACCTTCAGTACCTCGGGAGCGCCGTACTCCCGGAACTCGATTGCGCGCATGAGCGGAACGCACCCTTCGATGAAGTGTTCAACGGAAAGCGAACACTGGCACTGTAAGATTCTCATCGAACACTACGCAAGTGGCCGTGCCGCTCCCGAGGAGCGACCCGGCGAGGACGCGCACGGACGGGGCGAGAGGCATGTCGAACCAGGAGGCGGGCCGCAGGCACCGTGCGGCGCCGGTGCACACGGATCCCGAGGAGGTCCCGGTGCTGACCGCGCTGTCCGCGCTCGCCGACCCGGTGCGCATCCAGCTCGTCCGCGAGCTCGCCGGCTCGGCCGAGTGGTCGCGCAGCTGCGGCAGCTTCGACGTGCCGGTCGGCAAGGCCGCCCTCAGTCACCACTTCTCGGTGCTGCGCGCCGCCGGTCTGGTCGAGCAGCGCGACGAGGGCCCCAAGCGGGTCAACCGACTGCGGCGCGAGGAATTCGACGCGCGCTTCCCCGGACTGCTGGATCTCGCCCTCCGCCCCGACGGTGTCGACGGCGTCGACTGAGCAAGTCGCGGTTGTGGGGGGCCTGTTGTGGTCCAGGAGGTCCCGTGGGCCTCAACCTCACGCCGTACCCCGTACTCCTCCTCAAGGAGGACCGGCACGCCTCGGCTCATGCAGCGGCACCAAGGCCGACTGCCAGCACGAGCACGATGCCTCGACCTCCCCTCTCCGGCCAGGCTGGTGATCTACCCGAACCCAGACCTGGAGATCCGTTTCTCGTGGCTACCTTTCTCTGTCGGATCGGCCGGACGGCCTTCCAACGGCGTTGGCTCACAACGTTGTTGTGGGTCGTGCTGCTCGGCGCCGTCGGTCTCGGCGCCGCCAAGGCCCCCGCGGCGTCCGACGACGGCACGTCCTTCATGCCCGGCATCGAGGCGCAGAAGGCCTTCGACCTGATCGGAGAGCGCTTCCCCGGCACGGACGCCAAGGGCGCCGCCGCGCGCATCGTGTTCGTCGCCCCCGACGGCGAGAAGGTGACCGCGTCCGGTCACCGCGCCGCCATCGACGCCCTCGTGGCCGAGGCCGCCGACGAGCCCCAAGTCGCCGCCACGACAAGCCCGTTCACGGCGGGCGCGGTGAGCGAGGACGGCTCCACCGCCTACGCCACCGTGAACTTCAAGGTGACAGCCGGCGATCTCACCGATGCCGACAAGGCCGCGCTGGAGAAGGCCGTCGACGCGGCCCGCGACTCCGGCCTCACCGTCGAGGTCGGCGGCGACGCGCTTGCCGAGCAGCCCGCGGCGGGCGGCTCCGCCGAGGTCATCGGCATCGCCCTCGCCGCCGTCGTCCTGCTGATCACCTTCGGATCGCTCGCCGCCGCCGGCCTTCCCCTGCTCACCGCCGTCGTGGGCGTCGGCGTCAGCATGGCCGCGATCCTGGCCCTGGGCAGCACTTTCGGTCTCTCCCTGACCACCGGGACGCTGGCCACGATGCTCGGACTCGCGGTCGGCATCGACTACGCCCTGTTCGTCGTCTCCCGCTACCGGGAGGAGCGCGCCAACGGCCACGACCCGCGGGAGGCGGCCGGCCTCGCCGTCGGCACCGCCGGCTCGGCCGTGGTCTTCGCCGGCCTGACGGTCGTCATCGCGCTGGCGGGCCTGTCCGTGGTCGGCGTGCCGATGCTGACCAAGATGGGTCTGTGCGCGGCGGGCGCGGTGGTCGTCGCCGTTCTCGTCGCCCTCACCCTCGTCCCGGCCCTGCTCGGGATGTGGCCGAACGCCGTGCTCTCCCGTGCCGCGCGCAAGCGACGCCCCGACGGCGACGACAACGGACACAAGGGCGACGACAACGGCGGCTCGCGGTGGGCTCGGTTCGTGCTGCGTCACCCCGTGCCCGTCCTGGTCGCGTGCGTCGCCGGTCTCGGTGTACTGGCCCTGCCCGCCGCACAGTTGGAGATGGGCATGCCGGGGGCGGAGTCCAAGCCCTCCTCCTCCACCGAGCGGCGCGCCTACGACGCGCTCGCGGACGGCTTCGGCGCGGGCTTCAACGGGCCGCTGACGATCGTGGTGGACGCCGAGGGGGCGACGGACCCCAAGGGCGCCGTGAACGAGATCGCCGAGGAGATCCGCGCCACGAGCGGCGTCGTCTCCGTGTCTCCCGCGCGGTTCAACCCGGCCGGTGACACCGCGCTGTTCTCGGCGGTCCCGACCGCGGGCCCGAACACCGAGGACACCAAGAACCTGGTCAAGAGCATCCGCTCGGAACGAGCCGACCTGCGGGCGGAGACGGGCGCGACCTTCGAGGTCACCGGCAGCACCGCGATGAACATCGACGTCGCGCGGTCCCTTCAGGACGCCCTCGTGCCCTACCTGACGGTCATCATCGCGCTGGCCCTGATCCTGCTGCTGGTGGTGTTCCGCTCCGTACTCGTGCCGGTGAAGGCGGCCTTCGGCTTCCTGCTGTCGGTGCTCGCCGCCCTCGGCGCGGTCGTCGCGGTGTTCCAGTGGGGCTGGGGCGCGGAGCTGCTGGGCGTGGAGCAGGCGGGTCCGATCATGAGCCTGATGCCGATCTTCCTGGTGGGCATCGTCTTCGGCCTGGCCATGGACTACGAGGTGTTCCTCGTCGCTCGCATGCGGGAGGCGTACGTCCACGGCGACCGGGCCCCGCAGGCCGTCGTCTCGGGGTTCCGGCACAGTGCGCGGGTGGTCGTCGCGGCGGCGGTGATCATGATCGCGGTGTTCTCCGGGTTCATCGGCGCGGGCGAGTCGATGATCAAGACCATCGGCTTCGGGCTCGCCGTCGCGGTGCTGTTCGACGCCTTCGTCGTACGGATGGCGCTGGTGCCCGCGGTGCTTGCCCTGCTGGGCGACAAGGCCTGGTGGCTGCCGGGGTGGCTGGACCGGGTGCTGCCTCGCGTCGACGTCGAGGGCACCGGGCTCACTGCCGCACGGTCCGGGCATGACGCCGGACCGGCGGGCGGTGATCCCGGTGACTCCGGCGACTCCGGCGATCCCGCGTGGCAGGAGCCGGCCCGCCTCTGAGGCGACGCGCACGCGGGGGCCCGCGGCCCCGGTCAGGGCGGCGCGCGCCGCGGCAAGCCCGCCGCAGGCCCGTGCACGGCTACGGCCCTGACGAGACTGCGGCCCTCGCGCACGCGACGCCCCCTGCCGCGCCGGGACCCCCGCGCACGCGACGCCCCTGACGACGCCGCGCCCCCCTACACCCCCGAACACCCCGGTACCCTGCCGATGGAACCGTCTCGGAGCGTGATGAGCACAAACTGGCAGCGCGGGGCAGCGCGCCTGGCGCGGCGTCGGCCCCGGCCGAAGGTCGTCGAAGCCATGACGTCGGTCCTGCTGACGGCCGTCACCGTCTTCGGCGTCGTCCTCACCCGGACGTTCCTGCCCGGGCCGCCGACCCTGTGGCCCGGCGTCGCCCTCGCCGTCGTCGCCTGCGCCGCACTGCTCCTGCGCCGCGACCGCCCCCTCCCCGTCCTCGCCGTCACCCTGTCGTGCGCCATGGCGCAGGGCGCCCTCGGCTACCTTCTGACGCCCGGCGTGATGGGCCCGCTCCTGGTCGCGCAGTACGCGGTGAGCGTGCGCGCCTCGGTGCGGACCACCTGGAGCACGGCGTTCGCGTCCGCCGCCGGCATGGTCGTCGCGGGACTCTCGCACGCCTCCTTCCCCGACTCGCTCGTGCTCGCCGTCGTCAACCCGGCGGCGTGGGTGCTGCTGTCGGCGGTCTTCGGCAGCTATGTCCGGGTGCGCCGTGAGTACGCCGTCGCCCGCGCCGAGCACGCCGCCCGCGAACGGGAGGAGGAGGCACGGCACCGGGTGTTCCAGGAGCGCATGCGCATCGCACGGGAACTGCATGACGTCGTCGCCCACCACCTCACCCTGGCCGACGCCCAGGCCGGCACCGCCGCCCACCTCTACCGCACCGACCCGGACAAGGCTTTCGAGATCGTTGCGAGACTGCCGGAGTCCACGGCCGCCGCGCTGCGCGAACTCAAGGCCACCGTGGGACTTCTGCGCCAGGACACCGACCCCGCGGACGAACTGACCCCCGCGCCGGGGCTCGGGCAACTGCCCGACCTGGTCGAGGCCTGCGCGGCGGCCGGCCTGGAGGTCACCGTCACCACCGACGGACGGCCGCACCCGCTCACCCCCGTGCTCGACCTCACGGCCTACCGGATCCTCCAGGAAGCACTGACCAACGTCACCAAGCACGCCGCCACGCGCACCGCGCGGGTCCGCCTGGCTTACACGCGCCGCCACCTGACCCTGACCGTCACCAACGACACCCCGCCGGACCGCCCCGCACCTGACCGACTCACGGCCGACCGCCGCGCACCTGACCGACTCACGGCCGACCGCCGCGCCGGCAGCGGCAGCGGCTTCGGACTGCTCGGCATGCGCGAGCGCGCGACGGCCGTGGGCGGCGCCTTCCACGCAGGTCACCGGCCGCAGGGCGGCTTCGAGGTCGCCTGCACCCTTCCCCTCACCAGCGACGACGAGAGCCCCGCCCCATGACTGTCCGCGTCCTGCTCGCCGACGACCAGGCCCTGCTGAGGGCGACCTTCCGCATCCTCATCGACTCGGCCGACGACCTGACCGTGGTCGCGGAGGCCGCCGACGGGCGGGAAGCCGTCGACCTCACCGCCGAGCACCGGCCCGACGTCGTCCTCATGGACATCCGCATGCCCCACCTGGACGGAGTGGCGGCCACGGCGGCCATCTGCTCCCGGCCGGAACTGTCGGACACCCACATCCTCGTCCTCACCACGTTCGAGAACGACGAGAACGTCGCCAAGGCCCTCCGCGCCGGCGCGAGCGGCTTCCTCGGCAAGGGCGTCCGCCCCGAGGACCTGCTGGCCGGCATCCGCACGGTCGCGGCCGGCGACTCCCTCCTCTCGCCCACCGCGACCCGCGCCCTCATCACCCGGTTCCTGGCCACCCCGGACACCGACGGCTTCCTCGCCCTCCCCGACGCCGTCAAGGCCCTCACCGACCGCGAACGCGAAGTCACGGCCCTGGCCGCGCACGGCAAGTCCAACGCGGAGATCGCCGACCGGCTCGTCCTGAGCCCGTTGACCGTACGCAGCCACATCCAGCGGTCCATGACCAAACTCCACGCCCGCGACCGCGCCCAACTCGTCGTCATCGCCTACCAGAGCGGCCTGGTGACACCGCCTCCGCATCCGCCTCCGCATCCGCAGCAGCATCCGCACCACCGCGGCTGAGCCGACGGGCTGTTGCGCCGAATCCTGCCCGGCCTGCGGGGGGTTTCATCGGCCTGCGCACGGTGTACAGGTATCGTCCGGCACGACACGCCGGGCACCGGTCGGCGCCGAGGAGGATCATCATGGCCAATCGACGGCACGTGAACGGCTCGGACGACGCAGCGGCGCCGAGCCCGTCGGCCGCACACGGTCCGGGAGGCCGCGACGCCCTGCGCCTCGGCCTCGTGGTCGGAGCACTCGGTGTGGTGTTCGGCGACATCGGCACCAGCCCGATCTACACCCTCCAGACGGTGTTCAACCCCGCCGACCCGCATCCCGTGCCGGTCAGCACGGAGAACGTGTACGGGGTGGTCTCCCTCGTCTTCTGGGCGGTGACGATCATCGTCACGGTGACCTATGTCCTGCTGGCGATGCGCGCCGACAACGACGGCGAGGGCGGCATCATGGCGCTGATCACCCTTCTGCGCAGGCTGGGCGCGCAACGCGGGCGGCGAGCCACCGCCGTGCTGGCCGCGCTGGGCATCTTCGGCGCCTCGCTCTTCTTCGGCGACAGCATGATCACCCCGGCGATCTCGGTGCTGTCCGCGGTCGAGGGGCTCAAGATCGTCCAACCCTCGCTGGAGGACCTGGTGGTGCCGATCACCGCGGTGATCATCGTGGTGTTGTTCCTGGTGCAGCGCAGGGGCACCGCGGCGGTGGGCCGGGTGTTCGGACCGGTGATGATCGTCTGGTTCCTCGCCATCGGCGCGTGCGGCCTGTCCGGCGTCCTCGACCACCCGGAGATCCTGGAGGCGCTGTCGCCGACGTACGCCCTCGGCTTCCTGTTCGGTCATTTCGGCACCGCCTTCTTCGCCCTGGCCGCGGTCGTCCTCGCGGTCACCGGCGCCGAGGCGCTCTACGCCGACATGGGCCACTTCGGCCGTCGGCCGATCAGCCGCGGCTGGCTGTTCCTCGTCTTTCCCGCGTGCGTCCTCAGCTACCTCGGCCAGGGCGCGCTGATCCTCGACGACCCCGCCAACATCAGCAGTCCGTTCTTCCTGCTCGTGCCCGAATGGGGACGGTGGCCGATGGTCCTGCTGGCCACGGCCGCGACGGTGATCGCCTCCCAGGCGGTGATCACCGGCGCGTACTCGGTCGCCTCCCAGGCCGCCCAGCTCGGCTACCTGCCGAGGCTGAGGATCACGCACACCTCCGAGTCCTCCGTGGGACAGGTCTACGTCCCCTGGATCAACTGGCTGCTGATGGTCTCGGTGCTCACCCTCGTCTTCGCATTCCGCAGCTCCACCGCGCTGGCCTACGCGTTCGGCATGGCGGTGACCGGCACCATCACCATCACCACCCTGCTGTTCTTCTACGTCGCCCACGCGAAGTGGGGCAAGCCGGTGTGGGTGATCGGCATCGGGGCCACGCTGCTGTTGACGGTGGACCTGCTGTTCGTGGCGGCCAACTTGACCAAGCTCGTCCACGGCGCGTGGCTGCCGCTGATGATCGCCCTCGTCGCGTTCACCGTCATGACCACCTGGCAGCGCGGCCGTCAGATCGTCACCGCCGAACGGGAGCGCCGCGAAGGCCCGTTGGACGAGTTCATCGAGGAACTGCGCGACCAGGAGGCGTCGACGCTCCGGGTGCCCGGCACGGCCGTCTTCCTCAACCGGGGCAAGGAGACAGCCCCCTTGGCCATGCGGGCCAACACCGAGCACAACCACGTGCGCCACGAGCAGGTCGTGATCGTGTCGTTGAAGACGGAGCCGGTGCCCCGCGTCCCCGACGACCGGCGGACCGTCGTCGACGCCCTCGGCCACGGCGACGACGGCATCATCCATGTCACCGCCCGGTTCGGCTACATGGAGACCCCGGACGTGCCCGGCGTCCTGGCGACGCTCGACCCGGCCACGACGGAGGGGCCGTTGCGCCTCGACGAGGCGTCCTACTTCCTGTCGAAGATCGAGCTGCGCCGCGGCAAGGCGCCGGCGCTGGCACCGTGGCGCAAGCGGCTGTTCATCGCCACCTCCTACATCACGGCCGACGCCGCCGAGTACTTCGGCCTGCCACGCGACCGGACGGTCATCATGGGGTCGCACATCGAGGTCTAGGGCTGCTGCCCCGGGGCGGTGCCGCCCGCGTTGGTCGAGATACGAGGCAGGTGCCGGGAACTGAACGGCGTCCGCATCCGACTCGTAGGGGGAGAAGGCAGGTCCGGCCGGACGGAACAGGGCGGTGGTGCGCGTGCGAGGGCGGGGGACGAGATCCGCGCGCCGCACCGCGGCAGCGGACGGCGTCCGCGTGTCACCGGCACTGCGGAGCCTGCGTGCGGCGGTGTTCGCCGTGCTGTGCGTACTGCTCGCCGCCGGGGCACACGCGCGCGCTGGCCACGGGCGAGGCCCCACTGGTGCGGACGCAGGTCGCGGCGGGCCTGGCGGTCTTCGCGGCCGGCGCGCTGCTGGGCGGTCGGGAACGGTCGTCGACCGGGATCGGCGGCGAGACGCTGGCGTCACAGGGCGCGCTGCACTTCGTCTTCGACGCCGCGCGGTCCCGCACCACGACGGTCACGCACGGCATGCGCCTGCCCCGCCCCCACGCCTTGGCCCCTCACACGCCGGCCGCTCATACCCTGGCCTTTCACGCGTCGGCTCCTCACACCCTGGCCTTTCACGCGTCGGCCCCGCACACGCAGCTCTCCCACGCGCCGGCCCCACTCACGGCGACGGGAACGGCCGACACCGGCAACAGCGCCAACAGGCTTGCGGTGACGGCCTCCGGCGACGACTCGACCGTTCGCGGACTCGGTGTCGCCGGGCTGATCGTGGGCGTACTGGGCCTGGCCGCGGCGGTGTTCACCGCGGTCCGCGTCCGCGCCGCCGGTCGCCGCATCTCCGCCGAGTAGGCGGGCGAGGGCGGACTGCCCTGTCGTCGAACGTCCGGCGGCGGCAGGGCAGTCGACCCCTCGATGCGACGCGCCACGGCGCGACGGCGCGAGGGCACGAGGGCGCGAGGAGGATGTGCGGGCGGGCTCAGGAACAGGCGCGGAGGAAGTCGATGAGCGCCGCGTTGACCTCGTCGGGACGTTCCTGCTGGGTCCAGTGTCCGCAGCCCGCCAACCGGACGGGCGGGCGGTGCAGGCTGGGCATCCGGTCGGGGAGGGTCTCGATGAACTCGGGGGTGCCGGGGAAGGCCGGGACGGGGTCGCGGTCGCCGTAGACGTAGAGCGCGGGCGGTGTGACGGCGGCGCCGTCCCAGGGCGCGGTCAACTCCCAGTTGCGGTCGAGGTTGCGGTACCAGTTCAGCGCGCCGGTGAAGCCCTGCGAGAAGCTCTCGGTGAGGCTGTCGAGGTCGTCCTCGGTGAGCCACGCGGGCAGCACGTCCGGGTCCGGCATGGCCGCGAGCCAGCCCTGCCCGGGCGGGACGAGGGGCTGCTTGATCTCGCCGGGGACGTCACCGGAGGCCGAGTACAGGAACTTGCGCAGCGCGGTGCGGGTGTCCGCGGCGAACTCGGCGTCGGCGACACCCGGGCGGTCGAAGTAGTTCCAGTAGAAGCGGCCGTCGAACTTCTTGTCCATGGAGACCAGCGGAGGCTCCGCTCCCCGGGAAGGCGGCGGGACGCTCAGCCCGGCCACCCCCAGCACCATGTCCGGCCGCAGCAGCGCCGTGTGCCAGGCGACCGGCGCGCCCCAGTCGTGCCCGACGACGTACGCCTTCTCCTCGCCCAGGGCCCGGATCAGCCCGACGACGTCCCCGACCAGATGGAGGATGGTGTACGCCTCGACCTCGGCGGGACGGTCGCTGCGGCCGTACCCGCGCTGGTCCGGGGCGACGACCCGGAACCCCGCGTCGGCCAGCGGCCCGAGCTGGTGCCGCCAGGAGTGCCATGACTCGGGGAAACCGTGCAGGAGCACCACCAGAGGACCTTCGCCCTCCTCGGCGATGTGCAGCCGCACTCCGTTCACGTCGACCATTCGATGCTCTGCCATGTGTACGAGCGTACGCGTCATGATCCGCGACCGACGGGCCCCCGGGGCCTCGCGACCCCATGCCGTCCGGGGCCGCGCGTCAGCCGAAGCGTTCGACGCGGATCCGGTCCACGGGCTGTCCCAGCTCCGTGAGCAGCCGGGAGGCGTGCTCCGCGAAGGAGTTGGAGCCGCAGACGTACGCCTCCCAGCCTCCGTCCGGGGGCTGCGCCAGCCACGGGTCGAGGTGGGCGGCGGAGAGCCGGCCGGGGCGTGTTCCGGGCGGGGCGGCGCGGGTGAAGACGAGGGTGGTCTCGTCCCCGTACTCGTTCGCGTAGATCAGGTCCCGGGGAGTGCGGGCCGACACCAACAGGCGTACGGGGACGGCCGGTCGGCGCAGGCGGTGGCTGCGGACCATCGACATCAGCGGTACGACGCCGGAGCCCGCGCCGAGCAGCAGGGCCGGCCGGTCGCCGGGCCAGGCGAAGAAGCCGCTGAGCGGGCCGCGCACCTCGACGGAGTCGCCGGGCCGGGCCACCCGGTGGAACCAGCCGGACACCTCGCCGCCCTCGACGTGGTCGAGGGTGAGCTCGATGTGGCCGCTGTCGTCGGGCGGCGAGGCGATGGAGTAGTGGCGCTGGGCGGTGTATCCGTCGGCGGCCGTCAGGCGCAGCATCAGATGCTGGCCGGGAAGGTGGCCCGCCCAGCCGGGGACGGCGAACCGGAACGTCGAGGCGCGGGGCGTCTCGCGGCGGATCTCGACGATGCGGGCCGACTGCCAGACGGCCGCGGCGCGGTTGCTGCCGATGATGCGGGGCGGCACCTGGAAGCGGGTCGGGGGAGCGAGGGTCCCGCCCGCGTGCCGGGTCACCGGGGCGTCCCTTCGGCGAGCGGCGGGTGGTTGTCGTCGGCGCGGTGGCGTCCGGTGACGTCCCCTTGCGCGGTCGTGTCCCGCCGTTCCGCGTCGGGCCGCCGTTCAGGGCGTGCCGGCGTGCCCAGGTCCGACAGCGCCCTCAGCGCCCTCAGCGTCTCTGCCTCGTCAAGTGTGGTGAGCACGCGGTCGCGCATCAGCACTCGTCCGTCGACGACCGTGTCCCGTACGTCGGATGCCTGTGCCGCGTACGCGAGCATCGACCACTCGTCGTGCCGGGGAGTGAGGTGCGGCCGGTCGAGGTCCAGCACGATCAGGTCCGCGCGCTTGCCCGGCTCAAGGGAGCCCAGGTGGGCGTCGAGGCCGAGGGCGCGTGCGCCGTCGATCGTCGCCATGCGCACGGCCCGCTCGGCGCCGACCGCCGTGGGGTCGCCGCCCGCCTTGTGCAGCAGCGCGGCCTGCCTCAACGCCCCCAGCAGATCGAGGGTGTTGGAGCTGACCGCGCCGTCCGTGCCGAGCCCCACGGTCACGCCGGCGTCGAGCAGCCGGGGCACGGGGGCGATGCCGCAGCCGAGTTTGAGGTTCGACACCGGGCAGTGCGCGACCGAGGCGCCGGTGCGTGCCAGTGCCGCGATCTCGGGTTCCGTCAGGTCCACGGCGTGGGCCAGCAGCAGATCGGGCCCGAGCAGGCCGAGCGCGTCCAGCAGTTCCACGGGCCGCTTGCCGTGCGCCGCCACGACGGTGGCGACCTCGGCGGCGTTCTCCGAGGCGTGGATGTGCAGCAGCGCCCCGAACTCCCCTGCCAGCGCGGCGATTTCGGTGAGCTGGGCCGGAGACAGGGTGTAGGCGGAATGCGCGAACACGACGGGCCGGTGGCCGGGCCGTGCCGGGCGGGCCGCCAAGTCGTCGCGCGCCCAGGCGAGACGATCCTCGAAGGCGATGCCGTCGGCCGGCTCCGGCACGTCCATGAAGGTGGGGCCGGTGTGCAGCCGCCAGCCCGCCTCCCGCGCGGCGAGCTCGGCGGACTCGTGGAACCAGTACATGTCCAGGGCGGAGGTCACCCCGGCCCGGACGCTCTCGGCGACCGCCACACGCACCGCCGCGGCCACGTTCCGCGGCGACAGCAGCTCGCCCTCCCACCGGATCACCCGCTCCAGGAACCCCTGGAGCGTGACGTCGTCGGCGCGCCCGCGCAGCAGCGTCATCGCCAGGTGGGTGTGGGTGTTGAGGAGGCCCGGCATGACCAGACAGCCGGTCGCGTCGAGGGTGTCGGCGGCCCGGTAGCGAGCACGCAGAACGCCCACGGGCCCGACGTCCACGATCTCCCCGCCGCGAACGGCGACGGCCCCTTCCCGTATGAGGGTGCCGGCGTCATCGACGGTGAGGACATCACCGCCGAGGACGAGGAGGTCGACGGGGACGGGTTGGTCGACGGGGGCGGATTGGTCGGCGGGCACGGGTTGGTGGGTGGAGGTCGGTCGGTCTGCGGTGGCAGGCTGGTCGGCGGGGACGGTCAGGTTCTCCGGGACGGTCCGGTCGGCGGGGGCGGTCAGGTTCTCCGGGACGGTCCGGTCGGTGGGGGCGGTGAGGTCGTGCGGGACGGGCCGGCCGTCGGGGTCGGCCGGGGCGGCGGCGACCGGTATGTCGTCCGGGGTGGTCCGGTCGGCGGGGGCGGTGAGGTCGTGCGGGACGGGCCGGCCGTCGGGGTCGGCCGGGTCGGCGGCGACCGGTATGTCGTCCGGGGCGGTGCGGTCGGCGGGGGAAGGGGAGACGTCCGGCGCGGTCGCGTCGTCCGGGGCGGTCAGGGCGGCGGGGGGACGCCGCTCGGTGGGTGCCGTCACGTCTCGGTCCCCTCCTCTTCCTCCGCCAGCAGTCGCAACGCCTCCAGCGACACGAGCGCGCCGCGCTCCACCCCCTGGGCGACGACCTCGCGGTGCGGGTCGTAGTGACCTGTCGACAACGGCGCGTTCTCATCGACCAGTTCGTCCGCGTTCGCGCCGTCCAGGACGAGCACGCCGCCCGCGACGAGCCCCCGCAGCGAGGCGGTCACCAGCAGTGCCGACAGCTCCATCTCGATCGCGGCGAGCCCGGCCCGGTCGTACGAGGTGAGCGGCAGCAGCCCCGGCTGGAAGGCGGCCCGGGTCCACACGATGCCCCGGTGGTGCGGGGCGTCAGCCGCGCGGGCCGCGCGCTGGAGCGCGAACACCGTTTCCGGGGCGGACACGGCCGGGTACTCGGGCGGCAACAACTGGTGGGTCACGCCGTCGTCGCGCACCGCCGCCTCCGCGATCACGAGGTCGCCGTCCGCGAGGCCTGGCTTCATCGCGCCGGCGGTGCCCAGGCGCAGGAACGTGCGCACGCCCGCCTCGGCCAGCTCCTGGAAGAGCAGGATCGCGCCCGGCGCACCCACCCCGTGCGAGGCGACGGTCACCGGCAGTCCCTTCCAGAGGCCGCTGAACACCCGGTACTCGCGGTGGTACGAGACCTCCTCGGCCCCGGCCAGCAGCGCGGCGACGGCCGCCGCGCGGGCCGGGTCGCCCACGACCACGGCGCGGGGCGGCAGACCGGTGCGGGGGACGCGGGTGACGGGCAGCAGGTCATGGGCCCTCGCGTGCGCCCTCTCATGCGACGTCTCGTGCGTGAGGTCGCGCGTCAGGTCGTGCGTCGGGTCGTGTGTCGGGTCGTGTGTCATGAGGCGGCTCCGGAAAGGCCGGTGGAACGGGGGTTGCGGCGGCCACGGCGTCGGGCCGTGGTCAGGAACAGGGCGACCAGCGTGACGACATACGGCGCGGCGTCGGTCGCCTGCTGCGGCAGGCCGAGGCCCTGGAGGCGGAAGCCGGCGGCCTCCGCGACGCCGAACAGCAGGGCGGCGAGCAGCACGCCGAGCGGCAGGGCACGGCCCAGCATGACGGCGACGACCGCGATCCAGCCCCGCCCGGCCGTCATGTTCTCGGAGAACAACGTGACGTTCCCCAGGGCAAGTTGGGCTCCGGCGAGCCCGCACAGCACCCCGGAGACGAGGACCGCCGCGTACTTGTGGCGGGCCGGGCTCACACCGAGCGTCGCCGCGGCGTCCGGCGCTTCGCCGACACCCCGCAGCCGCAGTCCCCACACATGCCGGGACAGCAGCACCGCGGCGACCGCGACGGCGGCCCACGCCAGATACGTCAGCGGTGAGAAGCCTCCGACGACCGGGAGCCCGACCAGGGCCGGGTCGTCGAAGGTGCCCTGCACTCCGAAGACCGTCCGGAGCAGAAAACTGGTCAGGCCCGCCGCGAGGAGGTTCATCGCCACGCCGAGGACGACGGCGTCGCCGCGCAGCGTCACCGCGCACACGGCGAGCACGAGCGAATACGCGGCAGAGGCGAGGGCCGCCGCCAGCACACCGAGCCAGGGGCTGCCGGTGAACCAGCTGGTGGACACGGCGGTGAAGCAGCCCATCAGCATCATCCCCTCCAGGCCGATGTTGAAGACGCCCGCGCGCTCGCACAGAGCGCCGCCGAGCGCGGCCAGCAGGATCGGGGTGAGCGCGCGCAGCGCCGACGTGAGGAGATCGGAGTCGAAGAACGTCACGCGAACTCCCCCTGGGCGACGGGCTTTTCGGTTTCGGACAGGCGTCTGCGGCGGCGCGGGAAGCGCAGCCGGGCCGCGAGGAACACGATGACGATGGCCTGGAGCACCTGCGTCAGCTCCCGCGGCACCTCGGTGGCGCGTTCCATGGACAGGCCGCCGACCTGGAGCACGGCGAAGAAGAACGACGCGAGGACCGTGCCCAGCGGCGCGGCGGCGGCGAGCAGCGCGGCGGTCAGGCCCGTCCAGGTGTAGCCGGGCGCGGTGAGCGCGCCGTCGAGGAAGCGGTACGGGAAGCTCAGCACGCCGATCGCGCCGACGAGCCCGGCCAGCGCGCCCGACGTCGCCATCAGACGCAGCGTCAGACCGGCGCGCTCCACGCCCGCGTAGGCGGTGAAGCGGGGGTTGAGACCGGTCATGCGGATCTCGTAGCCGACCGCCGTGCGGGAGTCGACGAACCGGTACGCGACCGCGGCGAGCACCACCAGCAGCAGCCCCGCCGTCACGGTCGACGAGCCGAAGGCCGGCAGCGCCACGCCCTCGGGGAGCGCGCGGGTCTGCGGCAGGCTGGAGCCCGGCTCCTTGAGCGGATAGCGCGCCAGATAGGAGGCGAGGCTGACCGCCGGATAGCTGAGCAGCAGGCTGCTCACCAGGAGCGGAACGCCGAAGCGGTTCTCGCACAGCGCGGCCAGCGCGGCGTAGGCGCCGCCCGCCGCCATGCCGGCGAGAAGCGCAAGCGCCACGGCGAACGGCGCGGGCAGCGGCGCGTACAGCCCGGTGACGGCGGCGGCGATCCCGCCCAGCACCATCTGCCCGTCGCCGCCGAGGTTGATGAGCCCGGCGCGCAGGGGGACCGCCGACGCCAGCGCCATGCCCAGCACGCTGGTGCCGGTGCTCAGCGTCGAGCCGATCCCGTCGGCCCCGAGCGATCCCGTGAGGACGGCGCCGTACGCCGTGAACGGATCGGCGCCCGTGCCCAGGAGGAACAGCGCGCCGATGACGACTCCGGCGAGCAGCGAGAAGACGACGGGGGAGCGCAGCGCCCTCCCCGCGGCCGTCGGATGCGATGTGCGAGCCATGTCAGTCTCCGTCTCCGTCCCGCACGGCGGGGGGCCGCTGCGCCGTGCCGCCGGCCATGGCCAGGCCGAGCGTGCGCTCGTCGAGTTCGTCCTTGGCGTACGCGGCCGTGACCCGGCCCTCGTACATCACCAGGACGCGGTCCGCGAGGCCGCGGATCTCGCTCAGCTCGGCCGAGACCAGCAGCACGGCGTGGCCCGCGTCGCGGTAGGCGACGATCTGGTCGTGGATGTTCTGCACGGCGCCGATGTCGACGCCCCGGGTGGGCTGCTCGACCAGCAACAGCGGTGCCTCGTGGGCGAGTTCGCGTCCGATCAGCAGCTTCTGGAGGTTGCCGCCCGAGAGCGCCGACGCCGGCAGCTCGGGAGTGGACGCCTTGACCGCGAAGCGTTCGACGAGACGCCGCGCGTGGGCGCGTACGGCCGCGGGCGGCAGCAGTCCGCGCCGGGAGGACAGCGCCGTACGGTGATGGCCCATCGCCAGGTTGTCCGCGACGGACGCGGCCGGTGCGGTGCCCACCGCGTGCCGGTCCTCCGGCACATAGGCGAGGCCCGCGGCGCGGCGTCCGGCCGCGGGGGCGTGGGTGACGTCCCGCCCGGAGAGGGTCACCCGGCCGGCGGTGACCGGCCGCAGCCCGGCCAGCGCCTCGACGAACTCGTGCTGGCCGTTGCCCGCGACGCCGGCGACGCCGACGATCTCGCCCGCGCGGACCGTCAGACCGACCTCGCGCACGGCGGGGCCGGCGCTGAGCCCGGCGACGTCGAGGACGACGTCCCCGGGTGCGCCGGGCGGATGCACCCGGTCCAGTTCCACGGAGCGGCCGGTCATCGCGGCCGCGATCTCGTCGGCGGTCGTCTCCGCGGTGCGCAGCCGGGCGGCGACCCGGCCGTCGCGCAGCACGGTGACGTTGTCGCTGACCTCCAGCACCTCGCGCAGCTTGTGCGTCACGAGGATCACCGTGCGGCCCTGTGCGGCGAGCGACCTGAGCACGACGAACAGGGCGTCGGCCTCGGTCGGCGTGAGCACCGCGGTCGGTTCGTCGAGGATGAGCGTACGGGCGCCGCGGTGCAGCAGTTTGAGGATCTCGACGCGCTGCCTCAGCCCCACCGGCAGCTCGCCGACCCGGGCGTCCGCGTCGACGGCGAGACCGTGCGCCTCGGCGAGTTCGTTCACCCGCCGACGGGCGGCGGCCCGGTCCACGAACCCGAACCGGCGCGGCTCGGCCGCGTAGACGACGTTCTCGGCGACGGTCAGCGAGTCGAACAGCTTGAAACTCTGGTGGACCATCCCGAGCCCGGCGGCCATCGCGTCCCCCGGATCGCCGAAGGACACCTCCCGCCCGCCGACGTACAGGGAACCGGCGTCGGGGCGCTCCATCCCGTACAGCACCGACATCAGCGTGGACTTGCCCGCGCCGTTCTCCCCCATCAGGGCATGGATCTCACCGTGACGGACCGTCAGGTCGACCGCGTCGTTGGCGAGCGTGCCGGGGAACCGCTTGGTGATGCCCCGCAGTTCGACGGCCGGGGCCGCAACGGCCCCGGCCTGAGCGTCACTTGGCTGCCGGGTCATCGACCGTCAGCTCACCGGACACGATCTGGTCGCGCAGCGCCTTGACTTTCGTCAGCACCTCCGGGTGCTCGGCGATCACGCACTGGGACGCGTCGACGCCCTCCTCCAGTCCGGTCAGGCTGATGCCGCCCTCCTTCAGGCCGTACGAGACGGTGGTGCCCGTCCTGCCGGCGAGGACCGCCTCGACGCCCTTCTTCACGGCGACGTCCGTGCGCTTGATCACGTTGTCGACGACCGTGCCGGGCGCCGACGGGCACTGGTTGACGTCGACGCCGTACGCGAAGGCGCCCTTGGCCTTCGCCGCCTCGAAGACGCCGTAGTTGCCGGCCGCGGCGGCGGCCATGATCTGGTCGTAGCCCTTGGACAGCAGGGTGCCGGCCTGCTCCTTGGCGCGGGCGGAGTCGTCGAACGGGGACTGGCCGCCGACGAAGCGGGTCGACGTCTCGGTCTTCGCGGCGACCTTCTTGGCGCCGGCCGCGAACGGGTCGCTGTAGCGTCGGAACTGAGGTGTGTCGAGCACGTCCACCGCGCCGACCTTGCCCGACTTGCTGAGCAGCCCCGCCTCGGCGCCCGCGAGGTAGACGCCCTCGTGCTCGCGGAAGACGGCGCAGCCGACGTTCTTGTACGTCTTCGCGGTGCAGGCGTCGACGATGAGGAACTGCTGCTGCGGGTTCTTCACGGCCTGTTGGGCGACGAGGTCGGCGAACTCGAAGCCGATGAGCACGACGACGTCCGGCTCGGCGTCCACGGCGGCCTGCACGTTCTGCTGCTGGGAGGCGGTGTCGGTGGACTCGTAGACCTTGCGCGTCCCGTCGTGCTGCTTCGCCGCGTCGGTGACGCCGCTGACGGCGAGCTTCAGGAACTCGTTCTGTCCGACGGCGTCCGGGGTGACGAGGATGAACGACTTGCTGCTGCCGCCGCTCGCGGAGGCGGACGTGTCGTCCTTCTTCGCGGCGGCGTTGCAGGCGGTGGCGAGGAGGACGGTTCCGGCGGCGAGCGCGGTCAGGCGCAGGGAACGGCGGTGTCTGGTGTGCATCGGGGGACCTTCCGGGTACGGCAAGGCGCGCGTGGCGGTGGGCGCGTGAAAGGGGGTGAGGTGGCGACGCTGTGCTGAGCGGAGCGGCTCAGCGGCGACAGCGGTCGCCGGCGCAGTGAGCGAAGTCGAGGAACAGACGCCGGGTGAGCAGTGGCATGCGTCCTCCTTCGTCGTCTCGAACTGCGGGACGGGGATGTCGACCCGTGGGATGGGAAGTGGGCCGTCGAACACGGCTGCTGGACTGTAACACCCGTTCCCAGCCACTCGTCCACCTGTCTCGAAGTGTGGTTCCCGCAGGTCATGTACGGTGGCGGGCACCATCGGAACATCAGGAGTGTCCCGTTATGTCGCAGGAACTGCGCGCCGTCGACTGGACCGGAACCGGTCTCGCGCTCATCGACCAGACCCAACTGCCGCACCACACACGGACGGTCGACGTCCGCGATGTGGACACTCTGGTGGACGCGATCCAGCGTCTCGTGGTCCGCGGCGCGCCCGCGATCGGCGCGGCGGGCACCTACGGCGTCGCGATCGCCCTGCTCCAGGGCGAGAAGGAGGGCTGGAGCGAGGCCGAGGTGCGCGCGGCCGTCGCCCGCGTCCGCGAGGCCCGCCCGACCGCCGTCAACCTGATGGTGTGCGTCGACCGGGTCATGACCCGCTTCCCCGAAGGCCTCGACGCCGTGCTGGAGGAGGCCGCCGCCGTCCAACGCGAGGACGTCGAGGCCAACCGCGCGATGGGCGCGCACGGCGCCGACTGGCTGCTGGCGAAGACCGGCCAGGACCGGCCGCTGAGGATCCTCACCCACTGCAACACCGGCGCGCTGGCGACCGCGGGCTGGGGCACGGCACTCGGCGTCATCCGCGAACTCCACGCGCGCGCACGCCTGGAGGTCGTCTACGCCGACGAGACCCGCCCCCTGCTCCAGGGCTCCCGGCTGACCGCCTGGGAACTCCTCCAGGAGGGCATCCCGCACTACGTCCAGGCCGACGCGGCAGCCGCCGGCGCCGTCCTGCGCGGCGAGATCGACGCGGCGATCGTGGGCGCCGACCGGATCGCGGCCAACGGCGACACCGCGAACAAGGTGGGCACGGTGGGCGTCGCTCTCGCGTGTGCGTACGCCGGGATCCCGTTCATGGTGGCGGCGCCGACGACCACCGTCGACCTGTCCACGCCCTCCGGCGACGACATCCACATCGAACTCCGCGGCGAGGACGAGGTGTTGGAGTGGGCGGGCGTGCGCACGGCACCGGCCGGATCGCGCGGCCGCAATCCGGCGTTCGACGTGACGCCGGGCCGGCTGGTGAGCGCGCTGGTGACGGAACGGGGCGTGCTGGAGGTGTCGGCGGGGGAGCTGCCCGGAGACCGGCTGCGCTGAGCGGCTGAGCGGCTGAGCGGCTGAGCGGTGGAGCGGTGGAGCGGTGGAGCGGTCGAGCGGCTGAACGGCTGAACGGCTGGGTGGTGAGCTGCGAAGGCTGCTGCGAGCGCTGCGAGGGGCACGGTCAGGAGGGCCGCGGTCGCCCGACCGTGGCCCTCACCACCGTTCAGCGCCGCGTGAGCTCCAACTCCAGCAGCCACTCCACGACTTCCGTGTGGTGACGCGCCTGCCGCAGATCGGCGCCCCACGCGTACAGACCGTGCCCGGCCACGACCACGGCCGGCATCCGCGGATCCCGGGCCGCCTCCAACCGGTCCCCGAGCACCTTCATGTCCTGGCTGTTGAGGATGACCGGCAGGGTCACCTCGGTGTCGTGCGCCGGCTGGCCGACGCCCTTGAGCATCTCCAGATCCTTGAAGACGATTCCGCCCGGCTGCCGGCTCCCCATCGCCACCGACGCCACGGTGTGCACGTGCACCACCGCGCCCGCGCCCGTCAGCGCGGCCACCCGCGCGTGCAGCTCGGCCTCCGCCGACGGCTTCCCCCCGTGCACGGCGGCGCCCTGCCCGTCCACCAACACCACGTCCGCGGACGTCAGTTCGCCCTTGTCGTGACCGCTCGCGGTGACCGCGAGCCGCAACGGGTCCCGGGACAGCACCACGGACAGGTTGCCCGAGGTGCCGCGCATCCAGCCGAGGGAGGCGAACCGGGCGGACTCGGCGGCGAGGGCGGCCCCCGCCCCCTCCAGATCGAGTGCGGTGATGTCGGCGGTCACGCGGTGCTCCTCGTCGTGCTGATGCTGATCTCGTCGAACGTCCCCGCCTGCGCGTGGTCGCCGACCCCCTGCTCGTAGTACGGCTCTCCGGGACGCCGGATCCCGACGGCGTGCCAGCCCGCCGCACGGGCCGCGTCCAGCTCGCCCGGCCGGTCGGACAGGAACAGGTGCCGCTCGGGCGCCAGGGCTGTCGCCCGAGCGATACGGCGGTACGACTCCGGCTCCTGCTTGGGTCCGGCGTTCTCCGTGTCGAAGAGTCCCAGGACCAGAGGCAGCAGGTCGCCCTCGGGGGTCGAGGAGAACCACGCCCGCTGGGCCGCCACCGACCCCGACGAGTAGACGTACAGCCGCAGTCCGGCCTCGTGCCAGCGGCGCAGCGCAGGGACGACGTCGTCGTAGAAGTGCGAGACGAGGTCGCCGCGGGCGAAGCCCTCCGACCAGATGAGGCCCTGGAGCGTCTTGAGCGGGGTCGCCTTGCGGTCCTCGTCGAGCCAGGCGTTCAGCGTCTTCACGACCGCCTCCGCGTCCGCTCGCGGATCGCCGGTCAGCTCGCGCACCTGCGCGACAGCGCGGGCCACCTCCGGATCACCGCTCCGTTCGGAGAGCAGTGCTTCGAAACGGGAGCGCGAGTACGGGTACAGCACGTCCACGACGAAGCCGGTGGCGCTCGTGGTGCCCTCGATGTCGAGGACCACGGCGTCCACGTCGAATCGCGGGGCCGGTTCCGGCAGGCTCACGCCGCCGCCCCGCCCGCCGCCCCGTCCGCCTTGTGGCCGGCCGCGATCGTGTCGTAGTCGGGGAAGCGGGAGGCGATGGTCGAGCCGGTGAAGCTGCCGATCCAGCCGTCCTCCTCGTGGAAGAAGCGGATCGCGGTGAACGACGGCTTCGTGCCCATGTCGAACCAGTGCGTGGTGCCGCGCGGCACGCCCAGCAGGTCGCCCTTCTCGCAGAGCACCGCGTGCACCTCGCCGTTCACGTGCAGGTAGAAGATGCCGGAGCCGGAGACGAAGAAGCGGACCTCGTCATCGTCGTCGTGGGTGTGCTCCTGGAGGAACTTCTCCCGCGCGGCCTTCGCCTTCGCCGGGTACTCGGGGTCGTCGCTCGGGTGCAGGCCGAGGACGTCGACCGTGGTGAAGCCCTCCTCGGCGTTCAGCCGGTCGATCTCCGGGCCGTACGCGGCGAACACCGTGTCGCTGTCGGCGTCGAAGGGCACGTCCTCGCGGATCGGCCACTGCTCGAAGCGCACACCGAGCGGCTTGAGGGCCTCCGCGATCTCGGCGGGGTCCGCGGTGCGGCGGACCTGGGTCTCGGGGCCGGATTCGGGCCATGTCGTCAGCAGGGTCATGAGAGACAACTCCAGGGAAGCGAGGGGAAGTCCGGATTCCGAGACGGTCACCGGACGGGCGGACCGGTCCGCGGGGGAGGTCGGGGGAGGCGTCGCGGCAGCGGGGGACGGCGGGATCAGCCGCGACAACACGCGCCGGGACAGCGCGCTCCGGGACACCGCATGCCGCGACACCGCAGGCCGGGGCCGCGCTGTATGCCCTGTGCGGGCAGCGCGTTCGCGCGACGTGTCGTCATCGGGCCTCACTGTGCCGGATCGGGTGCCGGTCCCGAGATGGTAACCACAGGTCGGACGAAGGCCGCGGGCGACCCCATATGTGTCTCACCTGGTGAGAAACCGCTTCCCTCCCTTTGACGGGTGGCCGAAAACGTTCTCATGATCTGCGTATGAAGACGCCGCTGCTCGTGCGGCGGCTGTACGTGGACCTGCTCCGGTCGACCACGGCCAGCTGTCGCTGACCCCTCCCGGAGCCCTCCCACGCCCTCAACGAGGGCCTGTGTCCCGTGCCGTTCGACGGCGCCCGTTCGCGCTCCGGACCAAGAGCCCGCCCTCCCCCTCGCGTTGTCCCACGCCCTCCCCGGCGTCGTCGCCCCTCGTACCGGGCCGCGCCGCCCTCCCCACCTGGAGCCCCTCATGTCCCGCGCCCGACTCGCGCTCACCGCGCTCTCGTTGACGTCCGCCTCCGTCCTGGTCCTCTCGGGCTGCGCCCAGTCCTCGAACGCCTCCGCCAAGTCCGGCGGTTACAGCGCCGCCTCGGCCTCGGCCGCCACCGGCAAGAAGCCCGCCCCGTTCAGCGAGGGCGCGGTCAAGGTGGCCCTCGTCCGGCAGAGCGGCGCCGGCGACTACTTCGAGCAGTGGGGCAACGGCGCCAAGGCACAGGCCAAGGCCCTCGGCATCGACCTTACGGTGTACGACGCCCAGGCCGACAACGCCAAGCAGGCCACCGACCTGTCCTCGGCCATCAACTCCGGCGCACAGGCGATCATCGTCGACCACGGCTTCCCGGCGACCATCCAGCCGGAGATCGACAAGGCCGTCGCGAAGGGCATCAAGGTGATCGTCTACGACGTGGAGACCGCGACCAAGGGGGTCGTCACCACCGAGCAGGACGACGCGAGCATGGCCAAGGCCGTCCTCGACGTGATGGCGAAGGACCTCGGCGAGAACGCCAAGGTCGGCTACGTCAACGTCGCCGGGTACGCGGCCCTCGACAAGCGCGACTCGGTCTGGAAGACGGCCGTCGACTCCCACGCCTGGAAGCAGGAGTTCAAGGTCGGCAAGGTCACCGACTCCACGGCCACCGACAACGTTCCCCTGGTCTCCGCCGCGCTCACCCAGCACTCCGACGTGACCGGCGTGTTCGCCCCCTACGACGAACTCGCCAAGGGCGCCGTCCTCGCCGTGCAGAACAAGCGGCTCCAGGACAAGGTGAAGGTCTTCGGCGCGGACGTCTCCAACGCCGACATCCAGAACATGACCGCGGCGGACAGCCCGTGGGTCGCCACGGCGGGCACCGACCCGTCCGCGGTCGGCGCCGCCGTCGTCCGCACCACCGCGCTGGAGCTGGCCGGACAGCTGAACAAGGACACCGTGTCCTTCCCGGCCGTCGCCATCACCCAGGACTTCCTGCGCAAGAACAAGATCGAGAACATGGACCAGCTGCGTCAGGCGCTGCCCGCGCTGAACCTCTCCCAGGTCAGCACCGCCGACTGGATCGCCAATGTCGCCCACTGACCCCGGTCATGGCACCGGTCCTGACCCCGACCATGGCACAGGTCCCGAGGTCGGCGAGGGGCAGGCGGCTGTCGGTCTGACCGACGTCAGCATGGCGTTCGGCGGCAAGACGGTCCTCGCGTCCGTATCGCTCGACATCGCCCCGGGCAGCGTGGTCGCGCTGCTCGGCGCGAACGGCGCCGGCAAGTCCACCCTGATCAAGATCCTGTCCGGCGTGCACTCCGGCCACGGGGGAGAGGTCCGGGTGGACGGGGCACCGGTGAGCCTCGACTCACCGCTGGCCGCACGGCAGTTGGGCATCCAGACGGTCCACCAGCGCATCTCCGAGGGCATCGTGCCCGGCCTCACGGTCGCCGAGAACCTGGTCTTCGAGGAGCTCGCGCAGAGCCGCGGCAACCCCTTCCTGAACGGGCGCAGGCTGCTCGCCCGGGCCCGGGAGATCCAGGCCGGCCTGAACCTGGACTGGAGCGACGCCCTGCTCCGGCGCGACGTCACCGAACTGGGCATCTCCGACCGCCAGTTGCTCATCCTCGCCCGCGCCCTGGCCACCCGTCCCCGGCTGCTGATCCTGGACGAGCCCACCTCGGCCCTGTCGGCCGCCGAGGCCGAACGCCTCTTCGCGCTCGTCGAGCGCATGCGGGACGACGGCATCGCCGTGCTCTACGTCTCCCACCGCCTCGGCGAGATCGAAGCGCTCGCCGACCGTCTGGTCGTCCTGCGGGACGGCCGTCTCACCGAGGACCAGGTCAGGCCCTTCGACTGGGACGCCGCCCTGCGCGCGATGCTGGCCCAGGCGCAGGAGGCCACCACGGCCCGCCCGGTCCGGGAAGGGGCGGCCGGGGAGGTCGTGCTCTCCCTGCGCGGCGTAAGGCTCTTCGAGGGTCGCACACCCCTGGACCTCGACCTGCGCACCGGCGAAGTCACCGGAGTGGTGGGCCTGTTGGGCGCCGGAAAGACCGAGCTGGCCCGCGGGCTGTTCGGCGCCGAGCCCTTCCCCGAGGGGACGGTCGAGCTGGACGGCAGCCCGTACGCGCCCCGCCGCCCGGCCGACGCCATCCGCGGCGGCGTCCACCTGGTCCCCGAGGACCGGCACGCCGACGCCCTCGTCCCCGGCTGGTCGGTGGCGCAGAACATCTCGCTGCCGTTCCTGAAGTCCATGTCCCGGCTCGGATGGGTCAACACGGCCAGGGAGAACGACCTCGGCCGGGAGACCGTCGACGCGCTCGGGGTCGTCACCCGCGACGAGCACAGCACCGTCGAGGAGCTGTCCGGCGGCAACCAGCAGAAGGTCGTCGTCGGGCGCTGGCTCGCCGAGACCCCGCGCGTCCTCATCCTGGACGAGCCGTTCCGAGGCGTGGACATCGGCGCCCGTCGCGACATCGGCCGCCGCGCCCGGACCCTCGCCGCCGAGGGCGCAGCCGTCCTCGTCCTGTCCGCCGACGTCGACGAGGTCCTCGAGGTCGCCGACCGGGTCGTCGTCCTCGCGGCCGGCGAGATCCACCTCGACGCATACGGCGAGGACGCGGAACGCGACCGCGTGATCCGAACCATCTCGGCGTCGGTCTGACGCCTGCCGCCGAAGAAAGCAGCACCCATGACCACCACCCAGAGCACCGAGGTCCCCACCAAGGCGGCGATTCCGCCCGCGACGACGACCTCCGCACGCGTCCAGAACGCCGTCATCAAGTACGGCTTCATCTTCGTGACGGTCGCGCTCTTCCTGTACTTCGCGCTGAGCGAGGGCTCCTTCCGTGAGTCGGCGACCCTCCTCGACACGCTCCGGTACGTGTCCGTCGCCGCGATCCTCGGCCTCGGCGTCACCCTGACCATGGCCGCCGGCGGAATGGACATGTCCGTCGGCGCGGTCGCCGGCCTCGGCGTCTCGGTCGCCGCCCAGACGATGGTCGTCCACAACCAGATCGGGACGGTGGCGATCCTCGCGGTGATCGCGGCGGGCGCGGCCGCGGGCCTGCTGAACGCCCTGCTGATCGTCGTACTGAAGATCCCCGACATGCTGGCCACGCTGGGCACGATGTTCGTCATCCAGGGCACCAAGCTCATCCTGGTCGACGGCCAGTCCATCACCCCCGGCATGACCCTGGACGACGGCTCCACCGCGCCCGGCAGGTTCACCGAGGGATTCCTGCGCATCGACCGCGGCACGATCCTCGGCGTCCCCATCTCCGTGATCGTCTTCGGCGGCCTGACGATCGCCGCCTGGGTCTTCCTGGCCCGCACCCGCTGGGGCCGGGTCCTGTACGCCATCGGCGCGAACCCCGAGGCCGCCCGCCTGGCCGGCATCCGCGTCGGCGCGTACCGGTCCCTGGCCTACGTCCTGTCCGGCGTCCTCGCCTCGATCGGCGGCCTCATCCTGGCCTCCCGCATCGGCCAGGGCGATGTGAGCGCCGGCACCTCGCAGCTCCTGGAGGCGGTGGCGGTGGCGCTGGTCGGCACGTCCGTCCTGGGCCGTGGCCGCCCGAACGTCTGGGGCACGGCCCTCGGCGCGGTCCTCATCGGCATCATCACCACCGGCCTGACCATCAAGGGCCTGCCGTACTACACGCAGGACGTCGTCGAGGGAGCGGTGCTCATCCTCGCCCTGGTCTTCAGCTTCACCCTGTCCAAGCGCCGCACTTCCTGAGGAGACCCATGGGCTACCGCATCCTGGAGACCGACGACATCCCCGGCTACCTGCACGAGCGGGGCCACTGGGAGGACCTGGACGACATCGCCGTCCGCGAGGTCTCCGACGGCAACATGAACCGCGTCTTCCTGGCCTCCTCCGCCGACGGCGCCCGCAGCCTCGCCGTCAAGCAGGCCCTGCCCTGGGTGCGGGTCGCCGGACCGTCCTGGCCGATGAGCCCCGACCGCGCCGACGCCGAGGCGCGGGCCTACCTCCAGGTCGCCCGTGTCGCGCCCGACAAGATCCCGGCCGTGCACGGCTACGACCCCGAGAACCACGCCCTCGTCATGGAGGACATGTCCGATCTGGAGGTACTGCGCACCCTCCTCAACGACGGAGCCTCCTACGGCTCCGGGACCTCCCGCAGCGTCGGCGAGTTCGTCGCCCGACTCTCCTTCGCCACGTCCGACTTCGGCATGCCCTCCGCCGAGCGCAAGGCGCTGATCGCGGCGTCCGTCAGTCCCGAACTCTGCAAGATCACCGAGGATGTCGTGCTCTCCGAGCCGTACGTCGAGCACGAGCACAATCACTGGCACCCGCAACTGGACGACCTGGCCGCCGAGTTCCGCGCCGACGCCCGCCTGCGCACTGAGGTCGCCGACCTCCGCCATGCCTTCATGACGAGCGGTCAGGCACTGCTCCACGGCGACCTGCACACCGGCAGTGTCATGGTCGGCCGACGGGACGGCGCCGAGGTCGTCCGGGTCTTCGACCCAGAGTTCTCCTTCGTCGGCCCGATCGGCTACGACCTCGGCCTGTACTGGGCGAACGTCCTCGTCGCCGAGGCCCGAGCCCAGGCCCTCGGAACCGACGGCGACCACGCCGACCAACTGGCCCTGAGCTGGGAGGGTTTCGAGACCGAGTTCCGCCGCCTGTGGCCCTCACGCGTAGACACCTTCTTCGACGACGCCTACCTGACCCGCTTCCTGCACCGCGTCTGGACGGAGTCGGTCGGCTTCGCCGGCACGGAGATCATCCGCCGCATCATCGGCTTCGCCCACCTGACGGACCTGACGACGCTGCCCGACCCACTCCAGGTCCCGGCCTCCCGCCGCACACTGCTGCTGGGCCGTGAACTCATCCTCCACCGAGAAGACTTGAAGAACCCGGAGTCCCTTCGCACCCTCGCGGTGTGACGAGGCCGATGCGGCTGAAGTACTCGGTGCCCAGGATCCGGTCCCGCCTCCGCTCATCGAGGCGGGCCGGCAAGGCGGGCAGCGGTCGCTCGCCCCGGAGCTGGCCGGCATGCGCGCAGATCGCACCCCACTTCCGGTCGAGCTGCCCCGACACGTCCACGGCGGCGGACACGTGGTCGTCCGGCACGCTCAGCAACGTCTTGCCGACCCGGCTCAGCAGGGGACCGAGGTCACCGACCGCTGAATCCGGATGGGTTGCCGCGTAGAGCGCGCTGCTCCGCCACGGCTCACCGGCCTCGGGGTACAGGTGGGGCAGCCCGGCGGCCTCCACGGCGAGCAGAGCGACCTGGTGGGTACGCCGGTGATCCGGATGCCCGGTGAGCTGCCCGAGCGCGTCATGGGTGACGACGACGTCGGGACGGAAGTCCCTGATGTGCGCGACCACTTGGCCGACGGCGTCGTCCAGGTCCAGGTCGCACCACCGGAGCTGCCCCGGTGCCGACGCCGGGTTGCGGGCGTCGGCGTACCCGAGCATCCGCGCCTCACCCGCGCCGAGGACGGCCAGAGCCGCATCGAGTTCGTCGGCCCGGGTACTGTCCGGAGCCCAGGTCGCGGTGACGACCGCCGTGCGAGCGCCGGCTGCGGCGTGCTGAGCGAGCACACCGCCTGCGAGCAGGCTCTCGTCGTCGGGATGAGCGAACACCCCGAGCACCGAAGGCAAGCCGGACGCATCGGGTGCGGGTGCGGCATGGGATGTGATTACGTGCCGGTCTCGCTTGCCGTACGGGCGGTTCATTCGGTCCCCCGGTCCCAGGTTTCGAAGTACCCGGCCCTGCCGGTGCGGCGGGCCTCGTCCACCGCGCGCAGGTGGGCGAAGTCGCGGGGCGGCATGAGCGCTTCCCACTCGGCCAAGGCCAGGACGCGGACCTCGTCGTGCTCCTCCGGGTCCAGGGAGATCCTGCGGATCTGCTCCGCGGTGAGCCGACCGCCGTCGAACACACAGCCGATCGTGCTGTACGGCCACCCCGCGCCCGGCAGCCCGTAAACGGTGGCCAGGAGCCGGGGCGGCCCGGCGGGCGTCAGGCCGGTTTCCTCCCGGCACTCGCGCACGGCCGTCTGCCAGGGGCGCTCGCCCGGATCCATCGTCCCGCCGACGAACTGCCATGGGTGAGTGGGGGAGTGGACGGAGTGTAGTTGGAGTGGTCGGCCCTCCTCGTCGGTGAAATAGACGCACGCGAAGGCGGTGGCCTTCAGGACCGTCTCGGCGTACTGCTCGGGCGACGTCGAGACAGGGCCGCTCTCCGGATCGCTCGCAGCAACTGGTGCTTCGAGACGCGTCATCCGCATCAGCGCCGGACTCCCCGCGAACCCCAGCTCACGGTAGAGCGGTGCCGACAGCTCGCTCGCATGGAGCTCGAACAGCGTGACGCGTTCAGTACGGAGGCGGTCGAGCAGCGCCGAGACCACGGCCCTGGCGAAGCCGCGACGCCGGAAGCCCGGGTGTGTGGCGACGACCTGCACACGGGCGGCCAGCCCGCGAGGGTAGGCCGGTCCCGACAGTACGGGGTGAATCAGTCCGAGGGCGCAGGCGGCGAGCGAGCCGTCCGGGGCGTCGATGACGAAGGCCCGGGCGTCACCCGTCGGCGTCAGGCGCGGTGCCAACTCGCCGGTGCAGCGGCGGATCCAGTCCTCGCTCAGGGGCTCGGACAGCACATGCTCGGAGCGCATCCGGATGATGCCTTCGGCGTCGCCGGGCGCGGCCGCGCGAACTGCCGGTCGCGCGGCGGCATCCGACCGCCCGGTTGTGGAGGCAGACGACATGTCATGGTTCATGAGGCTTCTCCCGTCGACGAGTTGGGTAAGCCGGCGCTCGGCACGCCTGAACTCAGCTGGGCTTCACCTTGATCTGGAGCGCTGCCCCGACCTTCCGAAACCTTGGCAACTTCTCGGCGGCTTCATATCCTTCCAGTTGCTTCAGCGCCCAGGCGCGGCAACTTGGTGTGGCCGCAGCCCCCCACGCAATCCCCCGCTCGGGCTACACCCCCGTCACCGTCACCTTGACGAGTGAATCGAACGGACAGGTGTCAGGTGCTCGGGCCGACAGCTCCTGGCTGTCGCGTCATGCGTCGAACTTTTGGTCGACCGTTCGCTCGATGCGGCCCGTATCGGTCCTGTGATCAGGGGCGTTGTACGGAGTGCTCTGGCCCTTTCGCCCATCGAGGAGAAGTCGTGAATCCCGTGCTCGTACTCATCCCCCTTCACCCCGCGTTCGAAAATCCCCCGGCTCAGGCCGCTTTCCCGACCGCGTTCCGGCGTCCGGTCGATGTCCGTCGTGCTCTGTTCGCGTCCGCATCACGACCGTCCACAAGGTGGGGCGCATGAGCGGCGCGCAGAAGCGAGGCGGCGACGAGGCACTGCCGGCCGAGGATCCCGTCGTCCCGGCGGCACGGTCCTCGAACCCGCAACCCCAACCCCACCCCCTGCCCCAGCCGACCGCGCCGCCCGAACTCGACTACAACGGCCGCAAGCACCGCCGCGCCATGGACGACGCCACGCTGTGGGACATGGCCGGCCGGATTCCGAGGGCACTGGCTCAGACGGCGCGGCTGGCCTGGTCCGTCGATCGGCGGATGACGGCCACCATCGTCGTCTGCCAGCTCCTGTCCGGCGTGGGGACGGCGGTGATGCTCGGCGCCGTCGCCGAAGCCCTGCCGAAGCTGCTGACGCCCGACCCGCGCCAGGGACTGGAACAGGCATGGCCGGCGTTGACCCTCGCCGTCGTCGCCATGGCCGCGGGGGCGGCCATGTGGATCCTCGCGGACTGGGCGACCCGGCGGCTGAACCCGAAGATCGCCTCGGCCGCCGACCTCACCCTGGTCGACCTGCACATGCGCGCCGAGCTGTCCGCCTACGACACCGCAGGCTTCACGGACCGCAGCCAGGCCGCCGAGATCGGCGCACTGCGAGCCGTCGACCTCGCCGACGACGCGAAGACGCTCACCAACGGCCTCGTCCAACTGCTCTCCGCGGCGGCCGTCCTCACCTCCCTGCACCCGCTGCTCCTCGGTGTGCTCGTGCTGTCCGTCGTCCCGCGGGGGATGGGCGGGGTGATCGCCGCCCGGATCGACTACCGCGTCCACGACCGGACGATCTCCGCCCGCAACGTGCGGGGCATGATGCGCTGGTGGCTGACCACCGCGGAGCTCGCCGACGAACTGCGCGCCAACACGATGCGGCCGTACCTGCACTTCTGGTACCGGACGATGTGCGACCGGGTCGAGGGCCGCGAACTCGAAGGCGCACGCCCCTACTTGCTCGTCACTCTGCTCGCCGCCACGCTGGCCGGGGTGTTCACGCTCGGCATGTGGGCTTCGCTGGCGGCGCTGGTCCTCACGGGCGCGATGTCGGCGGCGATCGCCGGCACGGCCGTCGTCGCCTCGCAGACCGCCGGGCGGGCGCTCAACTCCATCGTTCGCTATGGGGCGGTGATGTTCCATCACGGGCTCTACCTCAGCGACTACTACGAGTTCGTCGACGAGGTCCGCTCCATGACCACGGCCCGGGGCGCGACGCAGGTCGAGGCGCCGCAACAGATTCGCCTCCAAAACGCCGGCTTCACCTACCCGTCCAAGGACGAGCCGGCGCTGCACCCGACGACGCTCACCCTCCGGCGCGGTGAGGTCGTCGCCCTGGTGGGCGAGAACGGCGCCGGCAAGTCCACGCTGATCAGACTGCTCACCGGGCTGACCACGGCCAGCGAGGGAGCGGTCCTGTGGGACGACACCGACCTGGCCGCCGCGGACGCGGAATCGGTGTGGCGGCATGTCGGCCTCGTCCCGCAGAAGAACGGCCACTGGCCCCTGGCGGCACGGGAGAACATCACCCTCGGCCAGCCGCAGGAACACGGCGACGACCGGATCTGGGAGGTCGCCGAACGGGTCGGCATGGGCGACGCCCTCCGAGGGCTCCCCGAACAGCTCGACACGCTGCTGGCCCGATCGGTGTGGGGCGGACACGAACTGTCCGGCGGACAGTGGCAACGCCTCGCGTGCGGGCGGGCGATGTACCGGGAACCGGCCGTCCTCGTCCTGGACGAACCGACCAGCGAGATGGACGCCCGCGGTGAGCACCTGATCTTCCGCGAGCTGCGCGCGATGGCGTCGGGTCGCATCACGATCGTGGTCACACATCGGCTCGACAACGTGAGAATGGCCGACCGGGTCGTCGTCCTCGACCAGGGCCGGATCCGCGAACAGGGCCGCTTCGAGGACCTCGTCGCCACCGAGGGCAGCCTGTTGGGCGAGTTGCACGCCCTCGCCCAGGACCGCTGACTCCTGTTCCTCCGAGTCACGACATGCCCGTGGGCCCCGGGGTCGTTCCCGGGGCCCAAAGGCAGGCTGACGCTTGGTCTGCTACCAGCGGTACCAGCGGCCCTTACGGCCGCCGGTGTCCGCCGTGCGTACGACGAAGCCGAGCAGCCAGACCACCAGCACGATGACGGCGATCCACCACAACGCCTTGAGCGCGAAACCCGCGCCGAAGAGGATCAGGGCCAGCAGCAGAACGAGAAGCAAGGGAACCATAGTTATCAACCTCCGTGGCTCCTGGTGCCCGGCAAAACGCAGCCGCACACCGCCGATCTACCTGGTTTCTACACCGGACTTACGGGCATCGGTCTCCGTTCCTCCACGGCGCGCCGGTGACGTCCGCGGACGCGGAGGGCCCGGTCCCGGCTTCACCGCCGCGGGAGCCCGACGCCCGTGGGTCCGCCGGGCCGACACAGGCCAATACCCGTGCACGCAAAGGCAATTGGTTCGCCGGGCCTGGTGTTGTAATGGCCGCCGGGCCGCGCACCGAGCGCCGTGTTCGGTGCGCGGCCCCGAGACTGTGCGGGACCCCGCACACGATGTCGTCCTGCCCTCATGATCTGGAGAAGCACCTGATGTCCGACCAGCCGACCATAGTCCTCGTGCACGGTGCGTTCGCCGAGTCCTCCGCCTGGAACGCCGTCACCGCGCGCCTCCAGGCCGCCGGTCACCGGGTGATCGCGTTCGCCAACCCGCTGCGCAGCCTGTCCGGCGACGCGGAGGCCCTGCGCAGCCTGCTCACGTCGATCGAGGGCCCCGTCGTCCTCGTCGGCCACTCCTACGGCGGAGCGGTCGCCTCGAACGCGGCCCTCGGCCTGCCGGGCGTGCGCGCGCTGGTGTTCGTCGCCGCGTTCGCGCCGGAGCCCGGCGAGAGCATCGGCGCGCTGACGGGGAAGTTCCCCGGCAGCACCCTGCCCGACGTCCTGGAGCTCGTCCCGCAGGCGGACGGCACCTCCGACATCTACATCCGCCAGGACGCCTTCCACCAGCAGTTCGCCGCCGACCTGCCGGTCGAGACGGCGACTCTGGACGCCGCCGCGCAGCGCCCGTTGAGGGACACCGCGCTCAACGAGCCGTCCGGCGAGCCGGCGTGGAGGGCCGTGCCGTCCTGGTTCGTCTTCCCGGAGCTGGACCGCAACATCCCGCTGGAGGCGCACCACTTCATGGCCGAGCGCGCGGGCGCGAAGGCGACCGTCGTGGTGCCGGGCGCCTCCCACGCGCTGCCCGCCTCCGCGCCCGAAGCGGTCGCCACCACGATCCTCGACGCGGTCGCCGGCATCGGCTGACCCGCCGGGCGGCGCGGCGGAAGCCGGCCGGGACAGCCGTTCACGGTCGGCCGCCGCCGCGCGGAGTGGTGATGCGAGTGACGGCCTCGCTCGTCAGCGCGCGGCTGTGCGGTGCGCCGTTGTCCAGCGCCCGGTGCAGCGTGAGCCCTTCGATGAGGGCGTCGAGCTGGCGTGCCGTGTCGGGGTCGAAGTGCCGTTCCAGCATGTGCCGGCTGCGGCGCATCCAGGCCTGGGTGAGCTCCTGGTACTCCGGGCGGCGGGCGGCGAGGGTGTAGAGCTCCTGGCTGATGACCAGGTCGCGTCGGGGCCCCCCGGAGAGCGCGTGGACGAGGTCGGTGACGGCCTCACGGGCCTGTTCGCGGTCGTCCGCGCGGCTGAGGTGCTCCTCGAACACGGCCACGATGTGGTCGGCGAAAAGGGTGAAGGCCTCGCGGAGCAGGTCGTCGATGCCGCTGAAGTGGTACGTCATCGAGCCGAGCGGGACGCCGGCCCGCGCGGCGATCTTGCGGTGGGAGACCCCGGCGACGCCTTCCTCGGCGATGTGGTCGAGGGCGGCGGCGAGAATGCGCGCACGGCGCCGCGGGTCCGTGTGTCCGGTGGCCATCGCTGCGGCGGCCTAGATCTCGCGGACCGGCCGGGCCGGGTTGCCGACGGCGACGACGTTCGCGGGGATGTCCTTGGTGACGACGGCTCCCGCGCCGATGACGCTGTTGTCCCCGATCGTCACCCCGGGGCAGACGATGACGCCGCCGCCGAGCCAGACGTTGTCCCCGATGGTGACGGGAAGCGCGGCCTCCAGCTTGTCCCGCCGGGGCTGCGGCTCCAATGGGTGCGTGGGAGTGAGGAGTTGCACGTTGGGCCCGATCTGGCAGTCCTCGCCGACGGTGATCCGGGCGACGTCCAACGCGGTCAGGTTGTAGTTGACGAAGGTGCGGGCGCCGATGCTGATGTTGCTGCCGTAGTCGACGTACAACGGCGGCCGCACATGCGCCCCCTCGCCGACCGAGCCCAGCAGCTCCGCGAGGACCGGCTCGGCGGCGCGGGCGTCTTCCGTGTAGGCGGCCTGGTAGCGGGCCGCGAGACGCACGGCCCGCTGCTGCCGTTCGGCGATCTCGGGGTCGTCCGCGATGTAGAGGTCCCCGGCCAGCATCCGTTCCAGGTTGGTGCGCGGGTCCTGCGCGAAGTAGTCGGTCGGCATGCCACGCACCCTACCGCCTGGAGTGTACGAACGTACACTCCAGCGCGTCACTGCTCACCGTCGTCGAGGTTGCAGAACGCCCGCCAGCGCGACGACGAGTATCCCGGCGGCCGGCACCACCAGCAGTCCCGTCCGCAGGTCGGTCGCGTCGGCGATCGGTCCGACCGCCGGCGGGGAGAGCAGGAAGCCCAGGCGCATCAGCCAGGAGACGGCGGTCAGACCCGTCCCGGGCTTGAGGCCGGGGAGTTCGTCCGCCTCGTGCATCGCCGCGGGGACCAGGGTGGCCACGCCGAGGCCGGCCGCGGCGAAGCCGAGGACGCTACCGGGCACGGTGGGAACGGCCAGCGCCAGACCCATCCCGGCAGCGGCGATCAGGCCGCCGCCGCGGGCCACCGCGCCGGGATCGGCTCGAACTGCTGCGGGTGATCGGCCCCAGGAACTCCGGCCGGCGACCTGACCCGGTGGGCGAAGTCAGCGGCTGCGAGACTTCCGCGCGGCGGCGGCGGCCGTGCTCGGCTGCCGGTCCAGTTCGACCAGGACGTCGTACTCCGGCGTTCCCGGAGCGGCGTGGTAGGCGACCAGGCGCCGGCCGGTGTCGCCCGCCCTTGACGTCGTAACGCTCCCACAGCCGGGCGAAGTCGGGGCTTTTCGTGAGGAGTTCGTCGACCAGGGGCGGTCAGGTCGGGGGCGTCCGGCTTGACGCCGGCGAGGGCGCGCAGACGGGCGACGCACCCGACCGTGCGGCCGAGGGCCGCGCACGCGGCCAGCTCGCGCAGGTGCCGACGCTCGGGCTCGCCCAGCAGCAGCGCGGCGCACAGGGCGTCGACCACGGAAGGGCTGGGTTGGTCTCCCGGCCGCGCTCCAGCCGCGTGTAGTAGTCGATGCTCACCCCGGCCAGGGCGGCCAGTTCCTCCCGGCGCAGGCCCGGCGTGCGGCGCATTCCACACGCTGGAACCGTGCCGTCCGGTCTGCCTTGCGTGCGGGCCTGGGGGCGACCTGGGAGCGGGCCCGAGGGCGAGCCCTGCGGGCGGGCATGGGGGCGACCGTCTCGGGGCGGAGTGCCCCGGCGGCCGTCAGGCGTTCAGGGCCTGTTCGACGTCGGGATGGCAGGCGATGAGGGCGTCCATGCCGACCAGCGACAGCAGACGCAGCACGGAATGCTGGGCGCCCGCGATGCGCAGCCAGCCCTGATCGTCGCTCGCCCGCCGGTGCGCGGCGACGAAGACGTTGATCCCGCTGGAGTCCATGAAGGTCACACCGCTGAGATCCACCACGATCCGCAGCGGCGGCACCGCGCCGTCCTCGGACAGCAGGGCCTCGGTGAAGACGTCCTTGACGTCATGGTCGATCTCGCCCCGCACGGCCACGACCCGCACCCCGTCGACCACTTCACGCTCGACGAAGAGCTGATCCCGCCGGTCGGCTCGCTGGTTGTCGGTCACCGTCTCCTCGACTGCGCTCGTGCCCGCCCGCAGAAGGCGTGCCCGCACGATTCTGCCTCACCGCCGCATCCGGATGCACCCAGGACGCTGTGCCGAACAACACCTCCGCGGCAGGCGTGGCATCATCGCGGTACCGGCCGCGCGGAAAAATGGGGGGTGAGGGCTGGCCAGTGGGAATCCATGCCGACGGTGACGGCTGCACCGGGCCGTCCACGGACGAGCACCTGATACGTGCCGGCTTCGCCCTGGGCGGCGACAGCGGCTGCATCGCGGAGGCCCGCCATCACGCCGTCGCCTTCCTCGAAGACGCGCGCACCGGCCATCACCTGCCGGTGTCCGACCGCGTCACCGACCTCACCCAGCTGGTGGTCAGCGAGCTGGTCACCAACGCCCGCAAGTACGCCCCCGGGCCCGTCCTGATGGAACTGCGCATCAGCGCCCGCGCCGTGGACGTCGTCGTGTGGGACAGCGATCCCGCGCTGCCCGCGGCCCGGGCCGCCGATCCCAGCAGGATCGGCCAGCACGGTCTGGAGATCGTCGAAGCCGTCACCGAGAGCCTGTTCATGGAGCAGGAGCCGGTCGGCAAGCGCATCACCGCCCGTATCGCCCTGTTCGACACGCCGAGGGCCACCGCCGTCCGCAAGCCGGTGTGACCGCCGTCCGCAAGCCGGTGTGACCGCGTCCGGCACGCGCGATACCGCGGCGCGGCCACTCACCCGGCTGGATTCGTGCCGGTCGTGGCTATACCGGCGTACCGCACGGGTAGGCGTGCGGCGTGGACGAGAGCGAGCTGCAGCGGCCGGAGGCCGAGGATCTGTTGTCGGGGCTGAGCGTGGACGACCGCCGGCCCGAACAACCCGTGCTCCTGGACGCCTCCGGGGCCCCTATCCGTACGTGGCAGGAGAACTATCCGTACGACCACAAGATCCGACGGGCGGAGTACGAGCGGACCAAGCGGATTCTCCAGATCGAGCTGCTCAAGCTCCAGCGGTGGGTGAGGGACACCGGGGCCCGGCTGGTGGTGATCTGCGAGGGCAGGGACGCGGCGGGCAAGGGCGGCACGATCCAGCGGTTCACCGAGCGGCTCAACCCCCGCGGGGCGCGGATCGTCGCCCTGGACAAGCCGACCGAGCGGGAGACGGGGCAGTGGTACTTCCAGCGGTACGTCGCCCATCTGCCGGCGCCCGGTGAGATCGTCTTCTTCGACCGCTCCTGGTACAACCGCGCCGGCGTGGAGAAGGTGATGGGTTTCTGCACCGAGGAGCAGTACGAGCTGTTCCTGCGGCAGTGCCCGGCCTTCGAAGCGATGCTCGTGGACGACGGGATACTGCTGGTGAAGTTCTGGTTCTCGGTTTCCCGCGCCGAACAGCGCACCCGTTTCGCCATCCGCCAGGTGGACCCGGTGCGCCAGTGGAAGCTCTCGCCCACCGACCTGGCCTCCCTGGACCTCTGGGACGCCTACACCGCCGCCAAGGTCGCGATGTTCCGGGCGACCGACGCCGAACGCGCGCCGTGGACGGTGGTCAAGAGCAACGACAAGCGCCGAGCACGGCTGGAGGCGATGCGCAGCCTCCTGTGGCGCATCGACTACGACCGCAAGGACGAAGAAGCCGTCGGCCGCCCCGACCCCCTCGTCGTCGGCACCGCCGACACCCTCCTGGAAGCAGGCGAGGAACCCTCGGTCCTCTCACCCACGCCCTTGGCCGGCCCCCCGTCCGGCGGCCCGGGCCTCCACCCGGACCCACAGCCGCAGTCACAGGCGCCGTCACAGCCCCGCGACGGCGGCGGCGACGACGGCGACGACGGCGACGGCGACGGCGACGGCGACGGCGACGGCGACGGCTAGAAAATGCCGGCTCCTGCCTGCTGTGGCCCGTTCTTGAGGATCTCGCGCAGCCAGGGGCTGCGGACGGTCGGCAGGCGGACCAGGGTGTGGCGGAACGCCGCCGGGTCGGTTCGGAACAGGTGATGGGGGTGCGGGGGCGGCGGGTCGTCGCGCAGGACGCCGTGGGGCATGCGGCCCGAGGCCGGGAGGGGCGGGTACGGGTCGGGCGAGGTCAGCCAGAGCCACACCCCGAACGGCAGCGGCACCGCGTACGCCGAGACGGTCGGACCGGCCGGCGACCAGGGCTCGCCCGTCTGCGGATGGACCGGTACGAGGAGGATGTCGGCGTCCGCGCCGGGGGTGGGCCGTTCCGGTCCGGCCAGGACGGCGCGCCGGGCCGGCGGGCCCGCGGGGAGCAGGGCGTCGAGGGCGCGTCGGAAGACCTCCGCGGTCAGGCCGTCCGGGACCGTTACCGGTCGGCCTTCCGAGGCCGCGAGGAGGTGGGCGAGCGCCACGCCGGCCGCCGCCTCCCACCGGGGGCTCCAGGACCACCAGTGGTGCAGCCCCGGTTGCGACGCCCACGCCGTGATCGGCTCGAACGGGGGAGTGCGTCGTCCTCCCGCCGCGGGCTCCGCCGTCAGCTCCGCCCAGGAGAGCGGTGCGGGGTCCGTGCCGTCGACGGGGAGGCGGTGCACGGCGTCGGGGGCGAGCCACACCGCCTGCCAGAGCGAGCAGTCGTCGATCCTGCTCGCCACGGGCAGCCCGCACGCCTCACAGGCCAGGTTGGGGCCGTCGGCTCCGTCGAGGCCGCAGCAGTAGCCGTCGGCGTTCTCCGGGATCAGCACCGTGCCGCGCGTGTCGCCGGGTGCGATGACGATCGCGCCGGGCGCGCCGTCGGACAGGGCGTGGACCGGGGCGTGGACGCCGCGGGCCGCCGCCTCCTCCGGACCGATCTCCTCCCACCTCCGCCACGGCGGCCCCGAGGGCTCCGGGTCCACGGCGAACGTGCCCGGCTCCATGAGCACCGGGAGCTGTAGCCCGTTCCCGTACTTCTGATGGGCGTGGGCCGGCAGGGCGACCTGGGACAGCGCGGCGGTCAGTCCGGTGCCGCACCCCGCACACACAAAGACGAACAAATGTCCTCCGCTGGGGAAACAGAGGCATCGTCGCAGCCCGGCGGCGGTCGGCCAACGTGTTTTCGCCCGCCGCGCGGCCCGAGCGCCGGTCCGACGGGGCGGATCCGGGGCGGACCTGGGGCGGACCTGGGGCGGATCTGGGGTGGATCGTCACCGACAAGAACTTTTGACGTGTCGTCGGTCGGATAAGCGGGGCGGTCCGGGGTACAACGGCTCTTGGCTCCTGCTGTCGCGGGAGCCGGAACGATGCCCGGCAGCGGGCCGTTCCTGGGTATGGACGAAGGAAAGACCGGTATGGCCAGCGGCACCGTGAAGTGGTTCAACTCTGAGAAGGGCTTCGGGTTCATCGCCCAGGACGGCGGTGGTCCGGACGTGTTCGCGCACTACTCCGAGATTCAGGGCAGCGGTTTCCGCGAGCTGACCGAAGGCGAACACGTCACCTTCGACATCGGACAGGGCCAGAAGGGCCCGCAGGCCCAGAACATCGTCCGGGGCTGACCCGACAAGGCTTCGACAACGAATGAGGCGGCTGCCACCCACGGCAGCCGCCTCACTCCGGGGACGACTCCGGGGACGACGATCAGGGGCCACCGTCCGGCCTGTTCGGCCCGTCCCGCCTGTCCGCGATCACCCGTGAGTACCCGCCCGCCGAACGCAGTTCGTCCAGCGAACCGGCGAACACCTTGCGGGCGGCCTTGAGTACGACCACGGTGTCGCAGCAGCCCTCCACGTCCTCCATCAGGTGGGTGGCCATGACGATCGTGGCCGTGGTGCTCAGTTCTCGCAACAACAGGTGGAGTTGCTCCCGCTGTTCCGGGTCGAGGCCGTTCGTCGGCTCGTCGAGGAGCAGGAGTTCCGGTTTGTTCACCAGGGCCTGCGCGATGCCGACGCGGCGTTGCATGCCGCCGGAGAGGGAGCGGTACTTCTTGTCGACGCGCTCGCCCAGGCCGACCTGCTCCACCGCGTGTTCAACGGCCCGCGCGCCCGCCCGCCCGGGCATGCCCTTGAGCCAGGCCGCGTAGGCGACGCACTCGCGGACCGTGAACCCGCGGAACATCTCGCACTTCTGCGGCAGATAGCCGAGCCTGCGGCGGATCTCCCGTCGTTCGGAGGGGCGGCCGGGATCCCTGTCCAGAAGCCTGAGTTCGCCCTCGGCGGCGCCCGTCGCCGTCGCCAGCACAGCCAGCAGGGAGCTCTTCCCGGCGCCGTTCGGACCCAGCAGAGCGTGGACGCCTCGGGGCAGCTCCAGGTAGAGACTGTCGACCGCGGTGGTGCGCCGGTGGCGGACTGTCACTCGGTGAGCGCTGATCATCGGGACCTCAAGTCGTCGAAGGACTCACGGCGGAGCGTGAGCAGAACGGTCAGTACGCCGGCCGCCAGCCCCCAGACGGACTGGGAACCGAAGTTGAGGATGTCCTTCAGGACTTTGAGCAGGACAGGGCGCCAGGATTCGACGTGCCCGTCCTCCCGCATGGACAGCCGGGTGAGGGCTGAGACCGTCCCCAGCCACAGGCACGCCACTCCGCCGGAGCTGAGCAGGCAGCCGACGTAGGAGCTGAGGACGAGTGTGGCGAGGGTCAGGGTCAGGCTGGGCAACAGCCAGGCCGCCGCCCAGAGCGAGCCGCTCAGCCCGGCGAGGCCGGCGGCGGCGAGCAGCGGCAGGCACATGACCAGGACGACGCCGGTCCGCAGAAGCAGAAGTCGTAGTCCTCCGGCGGGAGTTGTGCGGACGACCGGTGCGAAGGGGTCGGCCCGGCCGCCGTAGCTGACGGCGACCCAGATGAGAGGCAGCAGGGGAGCGAGCAGCAGGAGGAAGCACAGGGTGCTCTCCTCGTCCGCGTTCCGCCCCAGAACCGCGCCGACCGCGCACACGCCGGAGACGGCGAGCAGCCAGGGCCAGCGCAGGCCGGGGACGGCCCGCAGCCACACCGGGAGGGGCAGGCGCGGGGTCATGACGACCACCGTGGTCCGCTCGGCAGGTCGGGCAGCGGTTTGCCGAATCGCACCGCTTCCAGGTACCGACCGAGCCATTTCCTGCGCTGCTCTGCGGGAAGACCGTCCAACTGGCCCATGAGAAGCAAATGTTCATCTTGGAACGGCCACTGCGGTGGGTCGCCGGTCAGCCAGGCGAGCACCGCACCTTCCAGAGGGCCGTAGCAGCGGTCCGGGCAGGCGATGTCCCTGGCAAGGGAGTTGGCGACGGCGGTGGAGAGCAGGACACCGATGGCCCGGGGGCCGTCGTCGGCCGGATCGTCATGATCTCCCCAGTCCCGGTAGCGGTAGCTCTGATCGCTCAGCACGTAGTAGGCGGGGGCGCCGCGTACGCCTTCCAACTTCCCGGCCAGCCGGTCCACTTGATGCTGGAGGCGTAGCCGTGAGCCCTCGTGCTCCTCGGGGAGGCAGAGAGCGGCGTGTCGTCCCGCGCAGCGCATCTCGGACACGTTGGCGGCGGAGATCGCCGCGCCGCCCTTCTGCGTCAGGCCCAGCCACAGCGCCCCCGCGACGACCGCCGCCGTCAGCACGGCGGCCGTTCTCCAGTGACGCGCGCAGAGGCTCACGGCCGCTGCCGCCAGGACGGCGAACAGCGCGGCCCGGCACCAGGGCAGCCACAGGGGCGGGTGCGCCGGAACCCACTCGGACGTGCTCGGCGGCAGTACGGCTCCGGTGTAGCCGATCTCCACGGGGCGCGCGATCGCCGTCCACCAGGGACTCTGGCCGAAGAGGATCAAGGCCGTCACGAGGACGAACGGAGTCACCGGGAGCGGCACCGTGCGGCCCAGCAGGTAGGCGACGCAGGAGGCCGCCGTGATCGACGCCGCGTCGACGGTCATGGCGTCGAACGGCGGGTGGTGCGACGGCCGCGCCGGATACGGCCACAGGAGCACCACCGCAACCGCCAGCAGGTATCCGAGCAGCGGCCACAGGACGCCTGAGGCCAGGCCCGCCAGACGCTGGGCCAGCACGCCGCGTACGGCCGTCGCATGGATCCAGTCGACGCCGCTGCGCGCCTCGGCGGCGCCCTGCCATCCGGCCAGGAGAACGGCGGCCGCCCCACCGTAGCCACAGGCCGCCTCGTGGAGGAGGCCGCCGATCTCGATCCACCGTGCCGTGGACTGGCTCACGACGAAGCCGACGACCAGAGCCCCCACGGCCAACGACACCAACGGACCACCCTGACGCCGCAGATACGCCCGAACCACCAGCCCGAACGGATCCGACCTCGCTGCACACATACCGTGACAGAGCGTCCCTGCCGTGCCGGCGGTTGCGGGTGGGGAGGGGCGCGTGGGAGTGATCGGAGGGCGCGCGAGATGCGGGTGAGCGCAGTTGGGGGTGCCGTCCGCTCACTCAGGTCGGACGGGCGGGGCTGGTTTTCTGGTGGGATCCCAGTGCTGGAGGCCGAAGCCGTCGGTGATCTTGTAAACCGTCTCCTTCTTCGGGCGGGCCCGCCACACGGAGATGAGGTGATCCTCCACCGGGTCGTCCGGATACTCCACCAAGCCGCTGAGTCCTTGGCCTGCGTCTCGGCCACGGGTATGGACCCGGATCCGGTACCAGCCAGGGCCCTCGTGGACCATGGTTCCCGCTTCTCGAACGAAATGGTCGAATGTCTGGAGGGCTAAGTGCCCTTTCGCGCTGTGGTAGCTGACCTCGGCCACGGACTCCCATAGGGCGAAATCCGCAGGGGGTTCACTGTCGTGCTGTTCGATTCTCAGGCGCAGGTGGCCGGTGTGCGTGCCGCTCAGGACGACCAGGTAGCCGAGCCCAGTGCCGACAAGTGAGTTGCCGTCGAAGATTCGGCCTATTTCGTCGGGGTCGAATGATGCTCCGAATTCGCAGAGGTAGTACTGCCCGTACTGAACCATGAGGCGGTCTGTCGTCCAGGTCATGGCCATCATGATGGGTCATGTCGGGCTTCCTGCTGAACCCTGGTCGAGGCCACGCCGTCCCTGCCGGACAGCCGAGCAGGTGGGGGCGTCGGTCAGGGGCACTGTGGTGTGTCCGGGCCAGTGTTCGACGCGGGCGGAGGCGGGGATGACGACCAAGGCGCGACTCGCCATGCTCCCCGACGGAGGCCCGACCGACTCGTTCTTCGAGGACGACGGCGTCGTCCCCTGGTGAGCCGGGGCGCGGCCTGGTTGGTGTCCTGGCAGGATGGCTGGATGGAACGTGTGTTGGGGATCGGCGGGTACTTTTTGCGGGCCGCCGATCCGGCGGCCCTGAGTGCTTGGTATCGCGACTGCCTCGGTCTGGACGCCGATGAGAACGGTCTGTGGCGTCAGGAAGTCGGGCCGACCGTGTTCGCGGCCTTCGAGTCCGAGACCGACTACTTCGGGTCCCGCGCCCAGCGGACCATGCTCAACTTCCGGGTCCGCGACCTGGACGCGATGCTCGGGCAACTGCGCGCCAAGGGCGCGGACGTGAACCCGGAGACGCAGGACATGGAGGGTGTGGGCCGGTTCGGCTGGGTCACCGACCCCGAGGGCAACCGGATCGAGCTGTGGCAGCCGGCCTGACGGTGTCTGCGGGTCTCCGCTGTCGCCACGCCCCCCTTGCTCTGCCGTTCACCCGTTCACCTTGATCGTCTTCATGGTGAGGTGGGACTGGAGGCGCAGGACGGCGGGCAGGCCACACCGACTACGCCCTCGCCGCGATCCTCGTCGCCGCCGCCGTCACCTGGTCCCTGCGCGCCCTGCCGTTCGCCGCCCTGGCCCCGCTGCGGGCCAGCGCCACGGTGCGGTGCCTCAGCACCCGCATGCCCGCCGGCGTCATGGTGATCCTGGTCGTCTACTGCCTGCGCGACCTGCCCGTCACCGAGCCACGCGTCCTGGCCCCGGCGGTCGCCCTGGCCGTCACCGTCGCAGTGCACCTGTGGCGCCGCAACGCCCTGCTGAGCATCCTCGCCGGCACGACCGTCCACGTGACCCTGGCCAGCACCGTCTTCGCCCACTGACACCCACCCTCACTAACACCCACCCCCACGGAAGGCGACCGACCTTCGGGCCGCCGGTGGAGGTGCACGGAGAGGCCGACGTTTGCGGAGGGACACGACGCGGTGCCCCAGACGCTCTGCAGGTCGCCGACCGGTTCCACCTGTCGCAGGGCCTCGGCCGAGCCGTGGAAACCGGCGTTGCCGCTCACCGCGGCTGTCTGCGCGACCCTTCGCCCGGCAGCTTGTTGCCGGAGGCCACCCGGCTGACTTCCGTCCGCACGCAGGACAACCTGGCGCCCATCGGTAGGCGGGCTGAGCGCAAGAAGGCCGCGCGCGCCCTGGTCCACGAGATCCTTGCTCAAGGGCACGCAAGCCGGGCGATTGCCCGGCATCTAGGCTGGGGCCTCAACACCGTGCGCCGATACGCGAAGGCCGCACGCTGGCAGGACGCCATCCGCGAGAACCGGCCTCGACCCAGCAGGCTGGCCCCTTGCAAGACCTATCTGGAGCGACGCTTCGCCGAGGCGGCACCAGCGTTCCCCGCCTCCACAGCGAGCTCGTTGCCGACAACGCGCCCGTCACCTGTCAGATGGTCCGCAGCCACGTTGCCACCCTCCGTAGGGCTCCAGTTGGCGGGCTGCCCCGGCCTCCGACGGTTCGGCAGGTGACCGGCTGGCTCACCCGACACCCCACCGCGCTGAGCGAGGACGACCGCGCCGGTCTGAAGGATGTCCCGGCACGCTGTCCCGAGCTGGGCACTGCCGCCGGGCATGTCCGCGACTTCGGCGAAATACCCACCGCCCGCCTCGGCGCCAGGCTCCTTGCCTGGATCGACGCAGTCGTCGCAAGCCAACTGCCCGGCCTGACCGGCTTTGCACTCCGCCTGCTCCGAGACTTCGACGGCGTGACCGCCGGACTCATCCTTCACTGGAGCTCGGGCAGCATCGAAGGCCGTCAACCGCATCAAGAAGATCGAAAGGCAACTCCACGGACGAGCTGGCTTCCGTGCTCGTTGAGCACGGTCTTGCCTCCATCAATCGCTCGGGCTCCGAGCAAATGCCGTGCAAGGATCTCACCCATGATGACCAGGCCCACTCTGACGGAACACCGCTCTCCATGGGTCGTGTTCACCTCACCAGCCGACCCATGGCTGGCGTCGGAAACGGCTGCGCTCGTGGAGCGCAACGGTCTGGTCCTGCGGCTGGACGGCCGGGAAATGCGGGATCCGGCGTCCGTCTTCCGCGCCTTCGCCCGGGAACTGTCGTTCCTCGGCTGCTTCGGTCACAACTGGGACGCGCTCGTGGACTGCCTCCACGACTGGCACGGTCCTGGACACGGCAACCAGGACCTCGCGATCTTGATCGAGCACGCGGACGACCTGCTGGAGTCGGACTTCCTCGGGCTGTTCGTATCGGTTCTCGCCCAGGCGGCCTGGAACTCCAACCTACGCCTGGACGGCGACGGCGAACTCGATGAGTGGCGGCAGCGTATTGCCCAGCACTTCGTCTTCCTCCTGGACCACACTGCACCCGCTGCCTTCACGGAGAAGGCGGCCCGCGGCATGGACGTGGCCGTGGCGCTCGCGGACGGCCGCCTGCTCGCCACCCTGACCGACATCGACTGGCCAGGCGGCCCCGCCTCTGCGCGGCCAACGTCGACCGTCTCACCTTCGGCGGCAACAACATAGAGACCGGCACGGACTCCTACCGCCTAGCCACCACCCGCGCCCGCGCCGAGCAACATGCCGTCGGCTGAGCGCGGAGCAGCGAGGAACTACCCGCCCCTCAGTTCTCCATGAATCGCCGGCGCCAATATCCGCAAGCGCTGAACGGAGTTGCCAGCACGAGGTGAGAGCTGAGGGAGACGGCCCTGCGGTCGAACTCAGCGTCTAACCTGGCAACGATCCTGCCGAGGTCAGCCCGAGCACCACGGGGAAGCCACAGCAGCACGTCCTCCAGGAGGTCTCGCGCCATCAGAGGATCACAGCAGTCGCAGCCCATCACCGGATCTGGTAGAACGCGCCCTGGTTGCCCCAGGTACCACCGGCACTCCGCCAGGGCAGCGGCGACAGCCCCCAACCACAGACGCTCTTCTTCCAACTTTCGGATCGCTACACGAGTCGCCGCGGAAACACCGCGGATCCGGCGAACCGGGATACCTCGTCTGGGCCGCCAACGCTCCGCGCGCAGCCCCTCCGGACGCCTACGCGGCATCGGCCTTTCGGATCAACATGTCGTCATCTTGCCACGGTCCGAAAGACCCTCGCACGCGGTCCTTGCGAGCCCGTGCCGCTCTACGTGCTTTTACGACGTGGTCGGCTATTGGATATCGGGGCCGTGCTGTGTGGCTGAGGACCCCGGACATGGTTGATCAGCGCTTGGTTGACGTGAGTGGGATTCGGTTGGCCTATCAGGTGGGCGGATCCTCACCAAGATCCGTACCGATCCCGCTCGCGCCACGTGCCTCCTGCGTGCCCTGCTCGTCCTGACAAATCTCGAGGTCAACCGCTGCAACGTCCAGCCCCCGTCTCCTGTACCCAGCCTGCGTGCAGTGGGAGGTTGGAGGGCCTGCGCCGCTCGGGCGGCAGGCCCTCCAACTGTTGCAGAGAGGATCGATCATGACCTCGGACCACGAAACGCTGTGGCGTCGCTGCGCGTACCTGGGTCACGTCCTGCTGCCACTGCTGGACCAGGAGCCATGGCGCAAGGATCGCCGCCAAGAGCGGCTGCACTCCTGGGGCATTGACGTGGCGGTGGGAGAACGACTCATTGAGGTCTTCGCGGCTTTAGCTGCCCACGCTGTCGCGTTGGACACTTCCTTGTCCGCGCCAGAGTTCGAGACCCTGCCCCTCAGCGCCGTGGCCGACGCGGCGACCGGCAAGCAAGACTTCGAACTACTCGCCGGGCTCCCCGACACCTTCGCGGACGACCGCGACGAAATCGCGGTCAAAGTCTTCCGCCTGCACGCCTATAGGGGCGGTCAGATCAGTCTCCAGCTCGTTCGGCTGGGCACGGAAGTGCGCCATACACTGACCGTCCTTGCAGCCCGCGAGTCGGTGCCCTCACCTACGTGCGGAGACATCTTCCGCACAGCAGACGAGTCCAACCTGCCGCAGTAAGCATGGAGATTGGCACTCGGGCCGTTGGCACCAGCAACACAACAGAGCCCGACGGACGATCTACTACTCAAACTGCCGTTCGCGACCAGCGTGAGCGACCCGAGAACCGGTCACACCAGCCCTTTGACCTGCGTCTTCAAGTTGGCGGAGGCTCACTGCAGCGCTACACCGGGCGCCGCGAGGACTACGTCGAAACCCACCACGCCATCGCCGGACTGGTCGCCGACCGCGCCGCCCGGCGCCCCACCCGTTCCGCACACAGCACCGAACTGCCGAAAGCGGGAGAACCAAGGGGCAAAGCTGACCGCCCTGTGCCCCCGAAGCACCCACCGGCCCCGCCTCCAGCGGGGTCGGTCTCGGGCTGTTGGGCTACGCGTCGCGCCATACATCGGTCGCCCAGCCGACCTCGAAGTGCCACCACCCATCCTCTTGGCCGCGGATCAGCAGCGCCTTGATCCCGCCGAGGTCTGCGTCTGCCGGCACGGTGAGGGCGACCAACGGGAACTCCTCGCTGAAAGCCTCACCACCCAGGCCGAACGGCGACAGCCGCTCGTGCACAGCCCGAGCACTTCTCCCCAGCGGGCCGGAGGGAACGGGCAGGACCCGGATGGTGCAGTTCCCCGAAGCCTCCACCCGCTCCTTCGCCCAGTGGAGACCGTCAGCATCAGTTGTAAACCGGACGATCTCACCCTCGGCCACCCCGTTTTGGAAGAAGGGGACATCCTCCACTCTGGCCGTATCACCGCTCAGGCGCGTGGCCCAAAGTCCCTCAGTGTCATAGGGAAGCCAGCCTTCGCGCGGCACAAACCGGTACCACACCTTGATCCGGTTGCTCTCGGTAGCGCTTGGCTCGGATGGATTCTTGGAGGCCACGTTCTAGATGATCGCGCACTCATCTGCACTCATCTGCACGCATCGAACGAAAGTCCGGATTCTGTCGGTCCGGAGAGAAGGAGTCATCGAGAAGCCGAACACGGGCCCAGGACGCGCCGTTTGTCGTGCGTGCCGGTGGGGCACTCGGCGGCGCATGACCGGAACCTCGCGTCACCGTCGGATGAAGCGGAGCCGCATGCTGGGGCTGCTCGAGCGCCTGGAGCGTGAGCCGCGCGCCGATCCGCTGATCGACGTCCTGCGGACGGGGATACGTTCCCTGCCGCTGGGCCGCGGCCGGGATGTGCTGCACGGCAGGTGGCTGGGGCATCCGGTGCATCCGGTGGCGGTGCAGGTGCCGATCGGCAGCTGGATGTCCGCGGCCGTGCTGGACCTGTGGCCCGGCCGCTCCCGCGAGGCCGGCCTCCTCGTGGGCGTCGGCCTGGCCGCGGCGGCGCCCGCCGCGCTGACCGGGGCCGTGGACTGGGCGGAGCTGCACCGCGAGCAGTCGCGCGTGGGCCTGGTCCACGCCGCCGCCAACTGGGCGGCCGTCGGCCTCTACGCGGCCTCGCTCGTCTGCCGTGTGCGGGGCCGCACGGGAGCGGGCCGGGCGTACGGCTTCCTGGGGCTGACGGTGGTCGGGGTCGGCGGCATGCTCGGCGGTCACCTGGCTTACCACCAGGCGTCCGGCGCGAACCACGCCGAAGAGGTCCCGCACGTGATCCGCGACGCCTGGCACCGGGTCGGCGCCGTCGCCGAGTTCCCGGCCGGGCGGCCCGTGCGGCGGCTCGTGGACGACGTGCCGATCCTGGTCGTCCGGGAATCCGGCGGGACGATCCACGCGCTCGCCGAACGGTGCAGCCACCTCGCGGGACCGCTCGCCGAGGGCACGATCGCCGACGGGTGCGTGACGTGCCCGTGGCACGGCAGCGTCTTCCGCCTCGCCGACGGCTGGAACGTCCGCGGTCCTGCCACCGCGCCCCAGCCCGCCTTCGACACCCGGGTCCTCGACGGCCACGTCGAGGTGCGTCTGCGGCGCGACGGCCGCCGGGCCGCGAACGGCAAATGGAGCGAGACGACGCCTCCACCGCCGGCGCGCCTGGGCCCCGCCTGACCCAGCGACTCCACCCGCCTGACCCCGCGTCTCAGTGACGCGGCAGCGCCTGCTCCGCCCAGATCACCTTCCCCTGCGGCGTGTACCGGGTTCCCCAGCGGTCGGTCAGCTGGGACACCAGGAACAGGCCCCGGCCGCCTTCGTCGGTCGTCGCGGCGTACCGCAGATGCGGCGAGGTGCTGCTGCCGTCGGCGACCTCGCAGATCAGGGTGCGGTCGTGGATCAGCCTGATGTGGATCGGCCCGCAGCCGTAGCGGACGGCGTTGGTGACGAGTTCGCTCAGCACGAGTTCCATGCTGAAGGTCAGCTCGGACAGTCCCCACTCGTCGAGCCGGGCGGCCGCGGTGGCGCGCGCCCCGGCGACGGCGGCCGGATCGGACTGCACGTCCCACTCGGCGATCCGGTCCGGCGGCAGCGCGTGGGTGCGGGCGATGAGCAGGGCCACGTCGTCCGTCGGGCGGCCGGGCAGCAGCGATTCCAGCACGGCCCGGCAGCTCTCGTCGGGCTCCCGCTCGGGGTGGCCGGCCAGGGCCTTGCGCAGGAGTTCCATGCCCTCGTCGAGGTCGCGTGTGCGGTCCTCGATGAGACCGTCGGTGTACAGGACGAGCTGGGAGCCTTCGGCGATGTCCAGCTCGGCGGCCTGGAAGGGCATGCCGCCCAGCCCCAGCGGCGGACCCGACGGCAGCTCGGGAAAGACGACGCTGCCGTCGGGGTGGACCAGCGCGGGAGCCAGGTGCCCCGCGCGGGCCATGGTGCAGCGGCGCGTCGCCGGGTCGTAGATCGCGTACAGGCAGGTGGCGCCCACGACGGCGGCAGGGCTCTCGGTGCACGCCTCGTCCTGGTCGATGCGTCCGACCAGGTCGTCGAGGTGGCCCAGCAGTTCGTCGGGCGGCAGGTCGAGCGTGGAGAAGTTGTGCACCGCGGTCCGCAGCCGCCCCATGGTCGCGGCGGCGTGCAGACCGTGGCCGACCACGTCACCGACGACCAGCGCCACCCGGCTGCCCGGCAGGGGGATCACGTCGAACCAGTCCCCGCTGACGCCCGACTGGGCCGGGAGATACCGGTAGCCGACGTCGAGGGCGCTCTGCTCGGGCAGGCCCCGCGGCAGCAGGCTGCGCTGGAGGGTGACCGCGAGGGCGTGCTCGCGCGTGTAGCGGCGGGCGTTGTCGATGCTGACCGCGGCCCGGGCCACCAGTTCCTCCGCGAGTGACAGCTCCTCCCGGTCGAAGGGGGCGTGTTCCTCGCAGCGCCAGAAGTTGACCATGCCCAGCACGACACCACGGGCCTGGATGGGGGCCGCGATGAGCGAATGGATGCCGTAGTCCACGATCTGTTCGGTGCGTTCCGGGTCCTGGAGGTGCCAGCCCGTCGCGGTGGACAGGTCGGCCACCAACTCCGAGCGGCCGGTGCCGTAGCCGCGCGCCTGCGGCGTGGACGGCAGGAAGTCGATCAGCCGGCCCTTCTCGTAGAGCGGCTGGTCGTCGCGGATCCCGCAGACGGCGACGCGTCTCATCCCCTTCGCCGTGGTCGCCGGCTCCTCGCCGTGCAGCACGGCGTCGGCCAGGTCCACGGTGACGAAGTCGGCGAAGCGGGGGACGGCGATCCGGGCGAGTTCGTCGGCCGTGCGGACCACGTCCAGGGTGGTGCCGATGCCCAGTCCCGCGTCGTAGAGCAGCTTCAGCCGCTCACCGGTGATCTGGGCTCTGCCGGACACCGCCAGCAGCTCCGTGGAATCGCGCAGCGTCACGACGGTGCCCCTGGGGCCGCCGCCGCAGTCCGTGGGTCGCTGGTTGACGACCAGCAGCCGTGGCCCGGCGGGGTGCACCTCGTCGGTGGCCACGCGGCCCGAGCCGAGCAGGGACGCCATCTCGGGTTCCAGGGTCGGCAGCCGGGACACCTGCCTGCCCTCCGCGTCCGGGGGCAGCTCCAGCAGTCGCCGGGCCTCGTCGTTCGCGAGCAGCAGCCGCCCCTCGCCGTTGACGATGAGCACTCCCTCGCGCACCGAGTGCAGCACCGCGTCGTGATGCTCGTACATACGGGCCATCTCGCTCGGCGCCAGGCTGTGCGTCTGGCGTCGCAGCCGCCTGCTCACCAGCACCGTGGCGGCGGTGGCCGCGCCGAGGGCGACCGCCCCGGCGGTCAGGATGATCGGTATCTGCCGGTCCACCAGACTGGTCACGTTCTTGACCTTCAGGCCGGCGGAGACGAGGGCCACCACCTGGCCCCGGGCGTCCCGGACGGGCACGGTCGCCTGCACCTCCTGGCCGAGGGGGCCGTCCACGCTCTCGGTGTAGACCTTCCCCGCGAGCGACGGCTCGATCTCTCCCACGAACCGCTTCCCGATCCGGTCCGGCATGGGATGGGTGTAGCGGATCCCGTTCGTGTCCATCACGACGACGAAGTCGACGCCCGCGGACTCGCGCCCCGCCTCGGTCAGCGGCTGGAGGACCTTCGCGGGGTCGGGGGCCCGCAGCGCGGACAGCATGCCGGGGGAGTGGGCGAAGGTCTGCGCGACGGCGATGGAGCGCCGTTCGGCCTCCGCGCTGGTGCCGCGGCGTGATTGCAGGACGAGCGCGAAGACGGCGAACGCCACGAGCAGCACCACCAGCGCCACCTGGAGGAGGAACATCTGCCCCGCGACGCTCTGTGCGTTCTTCCGCACCAGCGACCACGGAGATATGTGGCGAACTCGGGCAAAACGGTCGTCCATCGACCCTTTCTAGCATTGGTCACCCTGTGCAGTCACGGGCCGCCCGCAGGCCGGACATCCTCGCCGACGGTGCGGACATCCTCGCCGACGGTGAGAAGAGCGCCTTCGTGCGAGTGGATCAGCCCGTGGTCCCAGCCTCCCTCAGCAGCTCCTCCGCGATCTCCAGTGCCGTGGCGCGGTCGGCGGGGACGAGGCCGATGCGGGTGCGGCGGTCGAGGAGGTCCGCCGAGTCGAGGGCGCCTTCGTGGCGTACGGCCCACAGGAGTTCGGCGCGGGTGACCGGGTGGCCGGGCAGCACGGGTTCGGCGAGGTACGGGTCCCGGGCGCTGAGCGCGTGGACGGCCGGAGCCTCGGTGCCGTAGCGGCGGATCAGGCGGCGCGGGGCGGCGAGTGCGGTGAGGAGGCGGGGCGGCGCGGCGCCGATCAGGGGGAGCGAGGCGGTGGGGGAGGGCCGCGCGGACAGGCGGTGGGCGGTGACGGCGGCGTCGACGGCGTCCTCGGCCATCCGCCGGTAGGTGGTGAGCTTGCCGCCGACGACCGTGATCACGCCGTCGGGGGAGGTGAGAACCGCGTGCCTGCGGGAGATGTCCGAGGTGCGGGCCGGCGCGCCGGAACCCGCCGCCGGCGTGGTGTCCAGCAGGGGGCGCAGACCGGCGAAGGCGCCCACCACGTCGTCGCGGTGGACGGGGATGTCCAGGGCCGAGCCGAGGACGTCGAGGAGGAAGCCGATGTCGGTCTCGGGCGCCTCGGGGGTGTCCGGGATGTCGTCGCCGACGGGTTCGTCGGTCAGTCCGACGTAGGTCCGGCCGTCGCCCTGGGGCAGGACGAGGACGAAGCGGTTGGTCTCGCCCGGGATCGGGATGTGCAGGCCGGCGGGCAGGGTGCCGAGCCGCTCCGAGCGCAGGACGAGGTGGGTTCCGCGCGAGGGGCGGATGCGGACGCCGTCCACCAGGCCGCCCGCCCACACGCCGGAGGCGTTGATGACGGCGCGGGCCCTGATCTCGCCCTCCTCGCCGGTGAGTTCGTCGCGCACACGGGCGCCGGAGCGGGTGAGCTCCAGCGCCCGCACGCGGGTGAGGATCCGGGCTCCGTGGGCCGCGGCCGTCCGGGCGACCGCGGTGACCAGACGGGCGTCGTCGGTGACGCGGCCGTCCCAGGACAGCAGGCCCCCGCGCAGCCCGTCGCCGCGCAGCGCCGGAGCGAGACGGCGGGTCTCGGCCGCGGAGAGCCTGCGCGGTGCGGGCAGCGTGGCCCGCCCGGTGCGGGCCGCCAGGCGCAGGGTGTCGCCGGCCCGGAAGCCGGCCCAGGCCAGCGCGGCCTGCCCGCGGGAGACCAGCGGGGTCAGCGGCAGCACGAAGGGCTGGGCGCGCACCAGGTGGGGCGCGCTGCGCTCCATGAGGATGCCGCGTTCACGCGCGCTCTCGTGGGCGACGTCGAGCTGGGCGGAGGCGAGGTAGCGCAGTCCGCCGTGGATGAGCTTGGAGCTCCAGCGGGAGGTGCCGAAGGCCAGGTCGTGGGCGTCCACGGCGACGACCGTCAGTCCACGGGCGGCGGCGTCCAGCGCCGCTCCCGCGCCGGTCGCGCCGAGACCCACGACCAGCACGTCCACGGCCGGACCGCCGACGGTCCGGGCCAGTTCGTCGCGGCGGCGGGCGGCGGTCAGCGAGGACCCCGGCGCCGTGGCGGAGGAAGGGGCGGTGGGGGAGGAGGGGGCGGGGGAGGAGGTGGCCGTGCTGCTGGGGCTCATGGCGTCAGCGTCCTCTCGAGGATGGTGCGCAGTTCGACGGCGAAGGCCTCGCTCGTCAGGTCGGGGTCGTCCTCGTCGGTCATGGTGCGCAGCGACAGGGTGAAGGACTGGGCGACCAGGAGCAGGGACCGCGCCTGCCGCTCGGGATGGCCGGGACGGACCGATCCGTCGGCGTGTCCCTCCCGCAGAGCCTCGGAGAGCAGGCCCAGCAGGGCTTCCTGGCTCGCGCCGCGCCGGTCCAGCATGTAGGGGAGGAGCAGCTCGGGGTCGACGTCGACGATCTTGCGGAAGAGGGGGTGGGCGCGGAAGGCGGCCACCCCGCTGACGAGGCCGTCGACGACACGGGCGCGCGCGCCGCTCCCCGGCGCCGGTGCGGGCATCGCCCCGGTCGCCGCCTCGATCCATTCCCGGGTCATCAGATCGCCGACCAGGGACCGCACGTCGGGCCAGCGCCGGTACAGCGTCATCCGGGAAACGCCCGCGCGGCGGGCCACGTCGGTGAGGGTCGTGCGCCGGACGCCGACGGCCAGGACGCAGTCGCGTACCGCGTCGAGCACCGGATCGCTGTCCGAGGCGTTGTGACGAATAGGCGTCATGTGTAACAGTGTAACGCCCTGTGCGGCGGTGTCGTACTGCCCGGCAGGAGAAGAACTCTTCCGCGACGACCGATGGGGACAAGCGCATGGACATGCTGTGGAGCGGCTGGGGCGACCCGGCCAGGGCGACGCCGCTGCCCGACTCGGTGACCGGGTTGCTGCGCGACCTGCTCGGGGTCAAGCCCCGCGACACCGAGCAGGTCGCCCTGGCGGAGATCACCGTGCCCGAGCCGGCGCTCGACGCCGCCGCGCTCCGGGACCTCGCCGACGCCGTCGGCGGCGAGAGCCACGTGCGCACTGACGCCGAGGCCCGCGTCCGGCACACCCGCGGCAAGTCCACCCCCGACCTGCTGCGCATCCGTGCCGGGGACGTGGAGAGCGTCCCGGCCGCCGTGGTGCTCCCGGCGACCCACGACGACGTGCTCGCCGTGCTGCGCGCATGCGCCGAACACGGCCTCGCCGCCGTCCCGTTCGGCGGCGGCACCTCCGTGGTCGGGGGACTCTCCCCTGAGCTGCGACGCCCCTTCGTCGCCCTGGACCTGGCCCGCATGGACGGCCTGCTCGCCCTCGACCCGGTCTCCCGCACCGCCACCCTCCAGCCCGGACTGCGGGCCCCGCGGGCGGAAGCGCTCCTGGCCGAACACGGCTTCACCCTCGGCCACTTCCCCCAGTCCTACGAGTGGGCCACCATCGGCGGCTTCGCCGCCGCGCGCTCCAGCGGACAGGCGTCCGCCGGCTACGGCCGCTTCGACGAGATGGTCCTCGGCCTCACCCTCGCCACCCCCGCCGGCACCCTCGACGTCGGCCGCGCACCGCGCTCGGCCGCCGGCCCCGACCTGCGCCAGCTCGTCCTCGGCTCCGAGGGCGCGTTCGGCGTCATCACCTCGGTGACCGTGCGCGTCCGCCCGGTCCCCGAGACCCGGGTCTACGAAGGGTGGCGCTTCGACTCCTTCGAAGAGGGCGCCGCCGCCCTGCGCCGCCTGGCCCAGGACGGACCGCGCCCGACCGTCCTGCGACTGTCGGACGAGACCGAGACCCTCATCGGCCTCGCCCAGCCCGACGCCATCGGCTCCGCCCTTTCCGAGTCCGCCGGCTGCACGGCGATCGCGGGCTACGAGGGCACCGAGGAGGACACGGCCCACCGCCGCGAGCGGGCCGCCGCCGTGCTGCGCGACTGCGGCGGCACCTGGCTCGGCGAGGAGCCGGGCGAACGCTGGGCCCACGGCCGCTACTCGGCGCCCTACCTGCGCGACGCGCTGCTGGACGCGGGCGCGTTCGCCGAGACGCTGGAGACCGCCGGCTTCTGGTCCCGGCTGCCCGAGCTGTACGCCGCCGTTCGCGAGGCGCTCACCACCGCCCTCACGGAGTCGGGCACCCCGCCGCTGGTGATGTGCCACATCTCCCACGTCTACGAGAACGGCGCCTCCCTGTACTTCACCGTCGTGTCGGCCCAGGGCGACGACCCGGTGGCGCACTGGGAGCCCGCCAAGCACGCCGCTAACGAGGCGATCCTCGCCGCGGGCGGCACGATCAGCCACCATCACGGCGTGGGCAGCGACCACCGGGACTGGTACGTCCGCGAAGCCGGCCCGCTCGGCATCCACGCCCTCCAGGCGGTCAAGCGACAGCTGGACCCCGCGGGTCTGCTCAACCCCGGCATCCTCCTGCCGCCCGACTGAACCCCCGTCCCCCGCCCCTCCCCCCTCCCCCCTCGCCCCTCTCCGCTCACGATCCCGTCAGCCGCCCTCGGAGGCACACCGATGCGACAGTTCACCGCCATCGTCAACCCCACTGCCGGCGGCTCCACCGGTGCCGCGGCACTCCTGGGGGTGGCCCGGCTGCTGCGGGAGGCCGGGGCAGAGCTGGAGACCGAGTACAGCCGCGACCTGGCCCACGCGCAGGAACTCGCCCGGGGGGCGGGGGCGCGGGACCGGGTCGTCCTCGCCGTCGGCGGTGACGGCATCGCCGGCGGTATCGGAGGGGCCCTCAGCGGCACCGGGACCGTCCTCGGACTGGTCCCGGCCGGACGCGGAAACGACTTCGCCCGAGCGCTGGGGCTGCCCGCCGACCCGGCCGCGCTGGCCCGGATCCTGCTCGACCACGCGCCCCGCCTCGTCGACACCATCGAGGTGGAGTCCGCCCACGGCCGCACCGTCGCGCTCGGCAGCGTGTACGCGGGCGTGGACGCCCTGGCCAACCGCTACGCCAACCACGCCCGGCTGCTGCGCGGGGCCGCCTCCTACTACCTGGGCGGACTGCGCGCCGTGGCCACCTGGCGGCCGGCCGCCTACCGGGTCACCGTGGACGGCGAGGAGCACATCCACCGCGGCTACACCGTCGTCGCCGCGAACTCCGCCTACTACGGCTCCGGCCGCATCATCGCCCCCGATGCGCGGGTTGACGACGGACTCCTCGACGTGGTGATGATCCGCCACGCGCCGCGCCGCCTCTTCTTCACCCTCATGAACGAGCTGACGACGGGCGCGCACATCCACCGGCCCGAGGTGCGGACCCTGCGGGGCCGGGAGATCCGCATCGAGGCCGAACGGCCGGTCCCCTACGGCACCGACGGCGAGGTCGACGCGGTCCTCCCCGTCACGGCGAGGGTGCTGCCGGCGTCGCTGTCGGTGCTGTGCTGAAGCGGCGGGGGCGGGTCGGGGCAGGCCGGGGGGTTCCCTACGTTCCGCGCGTGCACCGGCCCGTCGGGCTCGACGCCGGAGGGCGGCACTGGAGTGCGAAGTCGCCCGAGTCGGTGCTCAGGTAGCGCCCGATACAGCTGTCGGCGGTCGTGCGGCCCCGTTCCGCACAGAACGACAGCGCCGCTCGGCCGTCGGTGAACGGACCCGGCGCGTAGACCACCCAGAAGCCGGCGCGGAGCGAGGCGTAGTCGTCGCTGCGCAGGACGAGCGCCTCGGGCACGGTGGAACGGATGCGTTCGAGGCGACGGTCGCGGGCCGCGACGCCCGAGGACACCGGCTCCGAGGCGAGCTGGGCGATCCAGCGACCGCCTGCGACGGGAGGCGGGGTGGAGGGCGACGGTGGGCTGTAACTCGGGGAGGTGGCGGGGGCCGGGGTCTTGCTGAGGCTCTGCTGCGGTGCCGTGCTCCGAGGACGCGGGGCGCCGGGCGCGGCCGACGTGCTCGCCTGGGATCCGCCCGCCCGGTCGACGGGATCGCCGCCGTCGTCGAACGGGCGCAGGGTGAGGACGAGTCCGGCCGTCCCGGCGACGACCAGGACGGCGAGCGCGGCGGTGAGACGCCCGCGACGGCGGTGTGGCGGCGGCGGGAGGGCGCAGTCGGGCCGCGTGGACGGCACCGGAACGGGCGGGGCCGACGGGGCCGCCGGTACGGGTGATGCCGGAGCCGGAGCCGGAGCCGGAGCAGGAGCCGGAGGCGGTGCTGGTGCTGGTGCTGGTGCTGGTGTGGTCGGTGTCGGCGTCGGTGCTGCCGCCGTCAGTGTCTGCTGGGCCCACCCCGGCGGGACGCCGGTCTCGACCTGGGCCAGCAGAGCGTCCAGCCGGACGGCGTCGGGGCGGACGGCGGGATCGCGCACGAGCAGCGCCTGGAGGACCGGGGCCAAGGGGCCGGAGCGCACGGGCGGGGGCACCGGGTCGTCCAGGACGGCGGCGAGAGTGGCCAGCGTCGTCGCCCGGCGCAGCGGACTCACGCCCTCCACGCACACGTACAGCACCAGCCCGAGGGACCACAGGTCGGAGGCCGGATCGTCGTGGCCGCGGATCCGCTCGGGGGCCATGTACTCGGGGGAGCCGACGAGTTCACCCGTGACGGTGAGCGCGGAGGCGCCTTGCAGCGCCGCGATGCCGAAGTCGGTGAGCACCGCCGTTCCGTCCGGGCGCAGCAGGACGTTCGCCGGTTTGACGTCCCGGTGCTGGACGCCGGCCGCGTGGGCGACGCGCAGCGCGGCGAGGACCTGACGGCCCACCTTCGCTGCCTCGGTCGGGCTCAACGACCCCTGCGAAAGGCGTTGTTGAAGCGAGACGCCGGGCACCAGCTCCATCACGATCCAGGGGTGCGGCTGCGCCTCGATGATCTGATGGACCGTCACCACGTGCGGATCGTTGAGCCGCGCCAGCGCCCTCGCCTCACGCATGACCCGCTCACGGACGGCGGGGGAGGCCTCCGCGTCGGGGCGTACGGCCTTGAGGGCGACCTCCCGGTGCAGCACGGTGTCGCGGGCCCGCCACACCGTGCCCATCCCTCCACTGCCCAGCCGCTCGATCAGCTCGAAGCGTCCGTCGATCACGTCCCCCGGTGCGTTCATGCGCGTCAGGGTAGGGCAGATGACCATGCCGGAGCCGCGGATCCGGAGGAAGGGAGTCCCACCCGTCATCGAGCGGTTGACGCACAGCGTCCCCGGCCGTCGCCGTCATCCGACCTCGGCGACGCCCGTGGCCGCGAGGATCCCGATGACGATGAGGAAGACACCGACGATCAACGGGCCCAGCCGCACCGTGGATTCGCCCGCGGCGGCGTTGGCCCGCCCGAAGGCTCCTCGCCGGCCGGTGGCGGCCCGGGCGAACTTCCTGCTGTAGAGCACGAGGGCGATGCCGGCGAGGATGCCGAACACGGCGACGAAGATTCTCATCGAGGCCTCCAGGGTCTCGCGGGCGCCCACAACCTGTCACAGGAATCGCACAAACAGGCGGGCCGTTCCCGTGAACTCCCCGCTCATGCGCGCAGGAATCAGCCCCTCCCCTTGCCGGGGTCAAAAGGGCTGAACAGACAAGGCGTGCGAGGAAGCGAGCGCCGCCGGCGGCGGGAGCATGCGCGCTACGCGCCCCGTGACCCCGTGACCCGGGGGCCCGGACGGGTACGGGTCTATGGGCGGTAGAGGGCGCGGGCGCGCGTCAGGTCGGCGGGCCCGGCCTGATCGAGCGCGAGGAACCAGGCGGTCTGCCACGCCTGGGTGCTGCGGGCCTGCCGGTTGGTCGTGGTCACCCACGGCGGATAGACGCGGAACCCGCGCTTCCCGCCGGAGCCGTCGCGGGACACGACACCGCGCTCGCACAGGACCTCGCACGGGAACACGAACTGCCCGAAGCCGTCGCCGTCGCGGCTGCTGATGACGAAGAGGTCCACCCCGTCGTCCGCGTCGAAGGGACGGATCGGCCCCTCCTCGGACCGCTGCCACACGGTGACGAACTGGCCCACCTTCGTCGGAGTGGTCTTGGCGACGCGGAACCGGACCGAGCGGCCGTCGAGCGTGAACGCGCAAGCCGCGTACTCGGCGCTCTCCGGTTCCGGCGCCGGCGGCGAGCAGACGAAACCGCCCGGGCCGTACACCAGCGCCTGCGCCGCCAGCAGGTCCCCGTGCAGCCCCGTCCACGACTGATCCGCCCCGTCCGTCACCATGCCGTCATCCTGCCATCGCGGCCCGAGCGCACCGCGCCCACGCGCACCGCGCCAGCGCCACGTGCCCGAGCCCCCTCCCCGACGTCACGACGACTCCTTCGTGGTCACGGCCGGTTCATCGAGCGCGGCCGACTCCTCCTCGCCGGGCTCGTGCCGCGCACGGCGGCGGCGTACGAGGTCGAGGGCGAGCCCCGTCAGGCCGATGGCGGTCAGCGCCGTGACGCTGCGCGCGGTGCCCGCGTCGACCGGGTCACCGCTCAGGCCGAGCGCCGACACGACGAAGGAGCCCGCCGGGTACGTCACCACGCACAGCGCGAAGGCCAGCCAGAGCGGCGGCGGATGGCTCTCCAGCGTCCACAGGGCGGCGACGCCGACGAGGACGAGCAGGGGGACGGTGATGTCTTCGAGCTGCATGACGCCAGCATGGCCGGGCCGGACCGCGAGGCCATCGTGCGGCGGCACGGTCCTCACCTCTGTCGGAGGGGGTGCCCTCGGCCGGTCGTCTCCATCGGAAGGTAGAGGCGACATCGGGAGGTAGAGGCGACTGCGGAGCCGGCACACCCCGATCGGTCGCTGCTGAGCACCCTGGTGACTGCGTAGACATGCTCGCGTAGTCAGAGCCTCCTGCCAGGCGTCGCGGATATTGTCCGAACCCTTGACGGGCAGCACATGACTGCGTAGACATGTCAGCGTAGTCACATCAGGCCAGGCGGCGATCACCGGATCGGCGGCCCCGACTCCCGGGAGGCACCATGAGGCGAAGGGCGGAAGGGAGCAGCGGCTCCGGCACGCCGCGCAGCGTGGACGTCGCCCGGCTGGCGGGGGTCTCCCAGAAGACGGTGTCCAGGGTCTTCAACGACGAGCAGTACGTCTCCGCCGACGTGCGCCGAAGGGTCCTGGAGGCCGCCGGCAGCCTCGGCTACCGCCGCAACAACGCGGCGCGGGCACTGGCTTCCGGCCGCACCCGGTCCATCGGGGTGGTGACGCTGGGGACCGCGTTGTTCGGACCCGCCTCCCTCCTCATGGGCGTCGAGCGCGCGGTGCGGGACAACGGTTACGCACTCCGCGTGGTCAACACCATGGAGGGCGAGGCTGCGGGCGTCGCCGGGGCCGTGGACTCGCTCCTGGACCAGGGCGTGGACGGCATCGTCATCTCCGAGCCGATCGACGAGGAGAACGGCGCGGCCCTCTCCGCGCGGGTCGACGCGCCGGTCCTCGTCCTCGGCGCACCCCCGCCGTTCGCCGCCTCCCGCGTGCTGACGGCCGGCATCGTCTCCGGGCAGATGGCGCGGGCGGCCACCGAGCACCTGCTGGAGCTGGGCCACGCCACCGTCCACCACCTGGCCGGTCCGCAGCGCTGGTACTCGGCCCGGGACCGGCTCGACGGCTGGCGCTCGGCGCTCGCCGCGCACGGGCGGGCGGAACCGCCGGTCGTCGAGGGCGACTGGTCGGCCGCGTCCGGGTACGCGGCGGGCCGCCAACTGGCCGCCGACGGCGGTCTGACCGCGGTGTTCGCCGCCAACGACGACATGGCGATCGGCCTGATCCGCGCGCTGACGGAAGCCGGACGGCGCGTCCCGGAGGACGTCAGCGTGGTCGGCTTCGACGACATCCCGGTCGCCGCCTACACGACCCCGCCGCTGACGACGATGCGCCAGCCGTTCGACACCATGGCGCAGGACGGCCTGAAACTCCTGGTGCACGCCATCGAGAACCCGCGGGCCGACCCACTGCCGATGACCGACCCACCGGTCGAACTCGTCGTCCGCGCCTCGTCGTCCGCGCCCCCGGAGCCCCGAAAGCCCCCCAGCAGCCCCCTCACCTGACCGCACACGGTCCCGCCCGCGAACGGAGGCCCACCCACACCGCATCCGCCGCCCCTCCTCTCCCCTCTACACACCCTCCCCCTCGACACGCCCTCGGCGCTCGAACGCCACCCCAGCCCCGCAGCAGCACCCACGGCCCCGCAGCACCCCCAGCCCCGCGTCGCCTGCGCCACACCGCTCCCCGCGTCGCCCGGCTCTTCCGCAGCGCGCACCACCGACCCCCGGGCCTCGAACAGGTCCCGCACCGGCCGCCGCCGCTGCCTCCCACGCCTCCCCCCTGCCCGGGCCGGAGCCGGCGGGGAGGGCGTCTCCCCTGACAGCCGCGCCCTCCCCGTCCCGCCCGCCACACCGCCGCAGCACCCACCCGAAACGCAGCACACCGTCGACCGGTGTGCCGGTCCCTCACACCCTTCCGCGGGAGAACACCATGTCCGGACCCTTCTCCGACTCCGCACCCTCGTCGCCCCTGAGCCGCCGGGGCTTCCTCGCCGCTACGGGCGCGCTGTCACTGGCCGCCGCACTGACCGCCTGCGGAGGCGACGACGGCACCGCCGCCGCCTCCGCAAAGCCGGTCGGCCGGGCCGACCTGGACAAGGCCATGCGGACCCCGACCGAGCTGACGTTCTGGACCTGGGTCCCGAACATCGACAAGGAGATCGCGCTCTTCGAGAAGAAGTACCCGGCCGTCAAGGTCAAGGTCGTCAACGCCGGCCAGGGCACACCCCAGTACACCAAGCTGCGCACCGCGCTCAAAGCGGGCAGCGGCGCCCCGGACCTGGTGCAGATGGAGTACCAGGCCATCCCCACGTTCACCGTCACCGACAGCCTGCTGGACCTGCGCCCGTACGGCGCCTCCGCGCTCAAGTCCACATTCGTGGACTGGACTTGGAGTCAGGTCAGCGGCGACGACGGCGAGATCTGGGCCGTCCCGCAGGACACCGGCCCGATGGGCATGCTGTACCGCCAGGACATCTTCGACCGGCACGGCATCCAAGTCCCCGCCACCTGGGACGAGTTCGCCGCGGCGGCCCGCAAGCTCCACAAGGCCGACCCGGACGTGTACCTCACCAACCTCGCCGCGAACCAGCCCGCCGCCTGGCACGGACTGCTCTGGCAGGCGGGTGGCAAGCCGTATGTGACCTCCGGCAAGAGCGACATCGCCGTCAGCGTCGACGACGCGGTCTCCAGGAAGCTCGGCGAGTTCTGGGGCGCCCTCGCCAAGGAGGGCGTGATCGGCGTCGAGCCGGACTTCACCGACGGCTGGTACGCCGCGCTCAACAGGGGCAAGTACGCCACCTGGCTCACCGGGGCCTGGGGCCCGGCCTTCCTCTCCGGCTCCGCCAAGGCCACCGCGGGCAAGTGGCGTGCGGCCCCGCTGCCGCAGTGGGACGCCGCCAAGCCCAGCGCCGGCAACTGGGGCGGCTCGACCACCGCGGTCATCCGTTCCAGCAAGAACCCGATCGCGGCGGCGGTGTTCGCGCAGTTCCTCAACAGCGACCCCGCCAGCGCCAGGATGTTCGCCACCGAGCAGTTCTTCTTCCCGGCCACCAAGGCGCTGCTCGCCGACGCCTCCTTCCTCGGGGACACGCCCGCGTTCTACGGCGGCCAGAAGGTCAACCAGGTCTTCGCGGACATCAGTTCCCAGGTCGACTCCTCCTTCCAGTGGCCGCCCTTCCTCGACCGCGTGGCCACGGACTGGACCGAGACCGTCGGCAAGTCCCTCGCCGACAAGTCCGACACCGTGCGCGCCCTCGGCTCGTGGCAGTCGCGCGTCACGAGCTTCGCCAAGAGCCAGGGCTTCACGGTCAAGGGAGGATGACGATGGCCACCGCCGCCACGGCCTCCCGCACCAAGCACAGGAGCCGCACCACGCACAGGAACCGCGCGAAGGGCGCGAACCGCGCCCAGGGCAGCGTGCCCCCGGCCCGTCGTCGACACGGGGCGGCCGGGGCGCTGTTCGTCGCCCCGTTCATGACGCTGTTCCTGCTGCTGTTCCTCGCCCCGCTCGGTTACGCCGCCTACCTGAGCCTCTTCCAGGAGCGGCTGATCGGCGGCTCGACGTTCGTCGGCCTGGACAACTACGTGACGGCGCTGACGGACCCGCTCCTCCTCGAAGGCATCGGCCGTGTCGCCCTGTTCTTCCTGATCCAGGTCCCCGTGATGGTGCTGCTCGCTCTGGTCCTCGCCCTCGCGCTGGACAGCGGGCTGCTGCGGCTGGCCCGGGTCATCCGGCTCGGCATCTTCGTCCCGTACGCCGTCCCGAGCGTGATCGCCACCCTCATGTGGGGCTACCTCTACGGCCCCGACTTCGGCCCCTTCGCGCAGATCAGCCGCGAACTCCACCTGCCGGCCCCGCACTTCCTCAGCGAGGGCTGGATGCTCGGCAGCCTCGCGAACATCGTGACCTGGGAGTTCGTCGGCTACAACATGATCATCCTGTACGCCGCCCTGCGTACCGTCCCCGCCGAGCTCTACGAGGCCGCCGCCATGGACGGCGCCGGCGCCTGGCGGATCGCCTGGTCCGTCAAACTCCCCGCGCTGCGACCGGCGTTGACCCTCACCCTGCTGTTCTCGGTGATCGGCAGCTTCCAGCTGTTCAATGAACCGAGCCTGCTGATGAAGGTCGCGCCGGACGTCATCGACAGCTCCTACACCGCCAACCTCTACGCCTACTCCGTCGCCTTCATCAGCCAGCAGACCAACTACGCGGCCACGGTGTCCTTCATCCTCGGGCTGGTCATCGTGATCGTGTCGTACGCCTTCCTGCTCACGGCGAACCGCAGGAGGACCTCATGACCACCGTGACCCCCGCGGACCCCGCCACCCCGACGGCGAAGCCGCCGCCCACCGGGGCCCGGTCCCCGCGCCGGTCGCCGGCCCACCGCCGCAGCACCCCGCTCACGATCGCCATGCTGGCCGTCCTCGCCTACTTCCTGCTGCCGCTGTGCTGGCTGCTCATCGCCTCCACCAAGAGCACCCAGGACCTGTTCAACAGCTTCGGCCTGTGGTTCTCCGAGACACCGCAACTCCTGTCGAACATCACGACCACCTTCACCCAGGACGACGGCGTCTTCGGCCGCTGGCTGCTCAACACCGCCCTGTACGCCGGCGTCAGCGCGATCGGCGCCGCGCTGCTCGCGGCCGCCGCCGGGTACGGGTTCGCCAAGTACCGGTTCCGCGGCCACGGCGCCGCCTTCAACCTCGTCCTCGGCGCCATCATGATCCCGACCACCGCGCTGGCCATCCCCACCTATCTGCTCTTCGCGAAGGCCGGACTGGTCAACACCCCCTGGGCCGTCATCCTGCCCTCCCTCATCAGCCCGTTCGGCCTCTACCTCATGCGCATCTACGCCGAGGACGCCGTCCCCGACAGCCTCATCGAGGCCGCCCGCATGGACGGCGCGGGAGAGACCCGGATCTTCTGCACCATCGCGCTGCGGCTGCTGGCGCCAGGCCTGGTGACCGTCGTGCTGTTCACGCTCGTCGCCACCTGGAACAACTACTTCCTGCCGCTGATCATGCTCAACGACCCGAGCCTGTACCCCATCACGGTCGGGCTCTCCTCCTGGGCCGCTCAGGCCCAGAACGGCGGCGCGGGAGCGAGCAGCGACATGCTCGCCCTCGTCGTCACCGGCTCGCTGATCTCCATCGTCCCGCTCGTCCTGGCCTTCCTCCTGCTCCAGCGGTACTGGCAGAGCGGGCTGGCCACCGGCGGCGTCAAGCAGTAACTCCCCCTACTCCCCGGAGGTTTGTCCATGGCGGACCTGCCCGCCCGCGTGCTGTTCGGCGCTGCCTACTACCACGAGTACACGCCCGTCCACGATCCCGGACTGCGGCCCGACGAAAGGCTGAAGACCGATCTCGACCTGATGGCCGCGGCGCACTTCACCGTGATCCGGGTCGGCGAGTCGGTCTGGTCGACCTGGGAGCCGGAGAACGGCCGCTTCGAACTCGACTGGCTCCAGCCGGTCCTGGACGGCGCCCACGAGCGCGGCATCTCCGTCATCCTCGGCACCCCCACCTACGCGGTGCCGCCGTGGCTGGCCCGCCAGTACCCGGAGATCGCCGGCGAACGGCGCACCGGCGAGCGCACCGGCTGGGGCGCCCGGCAGGAGGCGGACTTCACCCACCCCGCCTTCCGCTTCCACGCCGAGCGCGTCATCCGCAAGGCGGTCGCCCGGTACGCCGGCCATCCGGCGGTCATCGGCTTCCAGGTCGACAACGAACCCGGGCTCCAACTCTTCCACAACCAGGGCGTGTTCCAGCGCTTCGTCGACCATCTGCGGGCGAAGTACGGCGACATCGAGACCCTCAACCGCGAATGGGGCCTGGTGTACTGGTCCCACCGCCTGTCCACCTGGGCCGACCTGTGGACGCCGGACGGCAACGCACAGCCTCAGTACGACATCGCCTGGCGGGAGTTCCAGGCCCGCCAGTGCACCGAGTTCATCGGCTGGCAGGCGGACATCGTGCGCGAGTACGCCCGCCCCGGGCAGTTCGTCACCACGTGCATCTCCTACACGCGCCCCGCAGTGGAGGACGACGAGCTGACCGACCGCCTCGACATCGCCACCGGCAACCCGTACTACGACATGCAGGACGGCCTCCTGCTGCCCGACCCCACACCCGACGACCACGAGCAGAAGTGGAAGACGACCGGCCTGTGGGCGCTCTACCAGACGGCCGACTGGATGTTCTCCTCCCGCCAGGAGCCGTTCCTCGTCACTGAGACCAACGCCGGCTCCATCGGCTTCGCCTGGGACAACCGCCCCGCCTACGACGGCCAGTGGCGTCAGGCGGCATGGGCCCTCGTCGGCCGCGGGGCCCGCATGATCGAGTACTGGCAGTGGCAGACCCTGCACTTCGGCGCGGAGACCTACTGGGGCGGCGTCCTGCCCCACAGCGGCCGGCCGGGCCGCACCTATGCCGAACTGGCCCGGCTGGGAGCCGAGTTCGAGGCCGCCGGCCCACTCGTCGCCGGTCTCGAACCGGACTCCGACCTCACGATCGTCTACTCCACGCCCAGCAAGTGGCTGATGCAGAAGCACCCCCCGCTGGCGACCCCCGACGGCGGCCCCGACCCGGCGTCCTACCACCGCATCCTCGACCCCTTCTACCGCGGCGCGTTCGACTCCGGACGGCAGGTCCGCATCGTCCACGCCCGCCAGTTGCACGACCCTCGCGGCGAACGGGCGGGCCTCACGCCCCAGGAGGCGGTCCACCGCCACCCGGTCCTCGTCGTCCCCGCCCTCTACCTCGCCGCCGACTCCACCCTGGACTGGCTCGCCGCCTACGCCGACGCCGGCGGCCACCTCGTCCTCGGCCCGCGCACCGGGTACGCCGACCACGAGGCCCGCGCCCGCAACGAGCCGGCCCCCGGACGGCTCACCGAGGCCGCGGGCGTCAGCTACGACGAGTTCAGCAACCTCACGCGGGACGTCCCGCTGCGCGCCGAGCCCGGCGGTCCGCTGCGCCTGCCGGACGACGCCACGGCGACGCGCTGGGCCGACGGGCTCACCGTGGCCGACGCCGACGTGCTCGCCTCGTACACGGATCCGCACTTCGGCCGCTGGCCGGCCGTCACCACCCGCCGCCACGGCGCCGGCCGCGTCACCGTCGTCGGCACCGTGCCCGGCCGCGGCCTCGCCCGGGCGCTGGCGGAGTGGCTGGCGCCCGACCCCGGCTCCGGGTGGACCGGCCTCCCCGCCCAGGTCACCGTGACCACCGGCACGGCGGCCGACGGACGCCGCGTCCACATCGTCCACAACTGGAGCTGGGAACCGACCCGCGTCCACGCCCCCGACGCCCTCACCGACGCCCTCGACGGCAGCGCCGCGCCGCCGGACGGCCCGCTGGAGCTCGGCGCCTGGGACGTGCGGGTGCTGGTGGGGGAGCGGCCGGGCCGGTGAACGGGTACCAGGTGTCCGCCGCGACCTGAGCGACACTGGTCCGGTGATCGTCGAACGCGCGTATGCCCACCTCTCCTCGTACGACGAGGACGCCTGGCCCTGGTCGGTGCCCTGCGTCCGGCAGCTGCTCGACGAGGGGCTGCGCTTCACCGCACCGGTGACCTTCCTGGTCGGCGAGAACGGCTCGGGCAAGTCGACCCTGGTCGAGGCGCTGGCGGAGGGGTTCGGTCTCGACTCCTACGGCGGCTCCCACGACTGGCGCTACGCCTCACCGCGCGGCAAGTCGGCGCTCGGCGAGCGCATCAAGTTCGACGCGGCCTCGCGCGGACGCCGTATGGCCACCAGCTGGTCGGCCCGCAAGGGATTCTTCCTGCGGGCCGAGACCGCGCTGGACGCCCTGGGCAGGGAGGGCCTCTCGCCGGACTCGGTCAGCCACGGCGAGGGCTTCCTCGCCGCGTTCCGCGGCAAGTTCCGCCACCCCGGCCTCTACGTCCTCGACGAGCCGGAGGCCGCGCTCTCCTTCACCTCCTGCCTCGAACTCATCGGACACATCGACCGGTTGGCGAAGGACGGCGGCCAGGTCATCTGCGCCACCCACTCCCCCCTGCTCACCGCCCTGCCGGGCGCGGACATCCTCGAAGCCGGCGACCACGGCCTACGCCGGGTCCCCTGGCAGAACCTGGACGTCGTAGCCCACTGGCGCCGCTACCTCACCGACCCACACGCCTACCTCCGCCACATCGTCGAACCGTGAGTCAGGCGAATCCGCCGCCGAGGCCGATCAGCACCGTGACCAGGCAGCAACCGGCGACCAGACCCTGCACTGTCGCCGTGACCCGCAGGTGAACGACCCACGCTCCCGCCGCGATGATCCCTGCACACCCGGCGAGGCCCCCCAGGCACACCGGGGTGACCCACAGCTTCCCGTGCGTGAGGAGCAGCGACACGAGGATCGCCGCGGACAGCCCGACCGCCTCGCACACCAGCAGGGTCACAGCCGCGACCACGTCCCCGGCCCACTTCGCGTACCGCCTGCCCGCGTCACTCACCGCGGCAGCGTCTCCCGGAACGACCGACTCCGTCGACCCTGCCCTGGAAACTCCGCGTCAGCCCGGTGCGAGGACGCAGAACTCGTGGTTTTCCGGGTCTGTCAGGCAGGTCCATGGGGTGGGGCCCTGGCCGACGTCGAGGTCGGTGGCGCCCAGGGTCCGCAGGCGGGTCACCTCCGTCTCCTTGTCGTCGCCGGGGTAGGGCAGCAGGTCGAGATGGATGCGGTCCGGCACTGTCTTCGCGTCGGGGGTGCGCAGGAACTCCAGGTACGGGCCGACGCCCTCGGCGGAGCGCAACACCGCGCTGGCGTCGGTCACTTCCAGCAGGGCCCAGTCCGTCGCCTCACCCCAGAACCGGGCCATGGCCCGAGGATCCTCGCAGTCGACCACCACCGCGGCGATCGGCCCGGTGTCCCGGTAGACCTCACGGGGCTCCAGCACACAGAACTCGTTGCCCTCCGGGTCGGCGAGGACCGTCCACGGCACCTCGCCCTGGCCCACGTCGGCGGGCGTCGCGCCCAGTGCCTTCAGACGCGCGACCAACTCCGTCTGATGAGCCGCGGAAGCGGTGGCGAGATCGAGGTGCACACGGTTCTTCGCCGCCGTCTTGGGCTCCGGGACGGGAACGACGTCGACGCCGAGGACCACCGGGTCGGGCCAGACCAGACCGCCGGGCGGCCCCACGTAGGTGGTCACCCCGGGACTGTAGGCACTCCAGCCGAGCGCTTCCGCCCAGAACCGGCCGACCGCCGAGGCGTCCAGAGCCTTCATGTTCACGTGCACGGGTCGCAGCGCCATGCCGACGATCCTATGCACCCGCCCCGCGAGGACCGTGCGCCCCGTGCGGCCGGTTGAGCGGGGTGTGCCGCCGCGCGATGCTGGAGACAGCGCCCGCGACGGGTGACACAGCGCCGTGCCGGGTCGCCAGCGGGAACGAGGTCGGGACACCCCTCCATGGACGAAGAACCTGCCACGACCACCGGAACAGAACCTGCCACGACCACCGGAACAGAAGGCACATCGGCACCCGAGGACTTCGCCGCCGTCGTCGACGCCCGCGGAACCGTCATGGTGTGGAGCGCCGGAGCCGTGCGCCTGCTCGGCTACGGGCCCGAGGCCGTGGTGGGCCGGCTCGCCGCCCACCTGCTCGCCGCCGACCTCCCCTCCGCGACGCGACGCCACCTGACCGCGGGGGAGCCGTGGACTAGCGAGGTGGCGCTGCGCCACCAGGACGGCGACCGCGTCACCGTGGAGCTCCAGGGCACACCGCTCACCGACGCGGACGGCCGGGTGCACTGGGTCGTCACCCCGGCGGCGGTGACGTACGCCTCCGGCCCGACCGATCCGGACACCGCCCAACTGTGGGACCTCACGCTCGCCCAGCTCCCCTTGCCCGTGGCCGTCTACGACGGCGGAGCGCGGTTCGTGGCGTGCAACCACGCCATGAGCCGCGCCATGGGACTCACGCAGGACGAGATGAGGGGGCTCACCCTGTGGGAGATCAACCCCACCCCGCCCCTGGACGAGATCGACCGCCTCCAGCGCCAGGTGCTGCGCACCGGCGAGTCGGTCTTCCGCGAGGAACAGCCGCTCCGGGGCTCCGGCGAGGTCCGCGACCACGCGTGGTCGGTCTACCTCTCCCCGCTGAAGAACGGGGCCGGAACGGTGCTGGGAGTGTCGGCGCTGCTGATCGACATCACCGAGCAGTACTGGGCCCGACGCCGCCTGGCCGTGATCAACGAGGCCGGCGCGCGCATCGGCAGCACCCTGGACGTGACCCGCACGGCGGAGGAACTGGCCGACGTGGCGGTGAGGGGATTCGCCGACTTCGTCACCGTCGACCTGCTGGAGTCGGTCGTCCAGGGACACGAGCCGCGACCGATACCCCCCGCCACACCGGTCGCCTTCCGCCGTACCGCGCAACGCTCGGTGCTGCCGGGATGCCCGGAGTCCGTGGTGCCGACGGGCGACACCGACGTCTACCCGCCCGGCTCACCGCCCGCCCAGGCACTGATCACCGGCCGCGGCGCCCGCTACCGCGCGACCGACCCGCGGCTGCGCGCGTGGGCGGAGGCCCGCCCGGGGCGCGCCGAGAACGTGAGGCGGTTCGGCATCCACTCGGTGATGGTCGTGCCGCTGCGCGCCCGGGGCGTCACCCTCGGCGTGACGCACCTCCTGAGGCACCGCACCTCGGACGCCTTCGGCCGGGACGACCTGCTGCTCGCCGAGGAGATCGCCGCCAGGGCGGCCGTGAGCATCGACAACGCCCGCCGGTACACCCGCGAGCGCCGGACCGCGCTCACCCTCCAGCGCGGCCTGCTGCCCGAGCGGCCGGCGGGAGCGCGGGCGGTGGACCTCGCCCACCGGTACCTCCCCGCCGGCGCGGGGGACGAGATCGGCGGCGACTGGTTCGACGTGATCGCGCTGTCCGGGGGGCGGGTCGCGCTGGTGGTGGGCGACGTCGCCGGCCACGGCGTGCACGCCTCGGCCACCATGGGCCGCCTGCGCACCGCCGTGCGCACCCTCGCCGACGCCGACTTCGCGCCCGACGAGCTGCTGACCCGGCTGGACGACCTGGTCATCCGGCTCGACCGCGAGGAGGGCCCGGACGCCCGAGGGCAGACGGAGGGGGCCGCGGGCGAGGTGGGCGCCACCTGCCTCTACGCCGTCTACGACCCCGTCGCCGGCCGATGCGACCTGGCGCGGGCCGGGCACCCGCCTCCCGTCCTGGTGACCTCCGACGGCGCCGCGCGCGTCCTGGACCTGCCGGCCGGGCCACCGCTCGGCCTGGGCGGCCTGCCGTTCGAATCCGTCCGGATCGATGTCGGTGAGGGCAGCCTGCTCGCCTTCTACACCGACGGCCTGATCGAGGCGCCCGGCCGCGACATCGACGTGGGACTCGACCTGCTGAGCGAAGCGCTGCGCCGCCCCGTCGTCGACCTGGAGGAAACCTGCGACGAAGTGATGCGCAAGGTGCGCCCCGACCCCCCGGACGACGACATCGTCCTCCTCCTGGCCCGCACCCGCGGCCTCGGAGCCGACCGGGTGCGCACCTGGCGGCTGCCGGTGGAACCCGCGGCCGTCGCCGGGGCCCGGCGGATGGCGGGCGAACAGCTGGCCGCCTGGGGACTGACCGACCTCCTGTTCACGACCGAGCTGATCGTCAGCGAACTGGTCACCAACGCCATCCGCTACGGCAACGACCCCGTCCACCTGCGGCTCATCCGCGCCGACGCGCTCATCTGCGAAGTCTCCGACGGCAGCAGCGCCGCCCCGCACCTGCGACGGGCCCGCGTCTTCGACGAGGGCGGACGCGGACTCCTGCTCGTCGCCCAGCTCGCCGAACGCTGGGGCAGCCGCCAGACCTCCGACGGCAAGACGATCTGGGCCGAGCAGCCCCTGCGGGAAGAGCATGACGGCGAGGGCGAGGGGCCGCCCCGCCGGTTCCACCCGGCGTGAGTGAGGCGACGGGCAGTGCACACCCGTGCCGCGCACCCGCCGCACGCACAAGCCCGGCTCTCCCCGAGGGGAAGAGCCGGGCTTTCCATTGCTGTGTCAGACCACGCCCGGCGGATAGCCGTAGTGCCGTCCGCCGCGGGTGAAGGCGCGCCAGGACTCCTCGACGCCGGAGCGGTCCGGGAGGATCTCCACGAGGAAGCCGCGGGTCGCCTCGAGCGACAGCGCACCCGCCGGGCCCCGGCGGACGGTCTCCACCTGCGGGCGGGCGCCGGCCAGGACGCGGTCGAGAAGCGCCGCCCGGTCGTCGTACAGGGTCGCGAAGGCGTCGAACGCGCCCTCCCCGGCGACGCCGTTGCGGACGTACGCCATGTCGCGCGCCCCCAGGATCACCTGGCCGTCGTGGAGGACCCGGAAGGCGCACTGGATGTGCACAGCGAGCTCCTCGCCGTGTTCGCCGGTGAGTTCCAGCACGCCCATGTCCGCGGCGCGGCCGACGGAGCGGATCACCGCACCGGTCAGCAGCCGCCGGACGCCCTCTGCCTCCGTGTCAGCATCCACCGAACAACCCCTTGGCCTCATCGATGATGCGATGGTAGTCGTAGCCCTGGCCGGTGATCCGGTCGTGCAGGGCGCGGCGCTCGGCCGGGGTGACCTGCCGTCCGAGGTCGCGTTCGACGGATCGCAGGGCGTCCTTGAACTCCTTGTTCTCCGCCTGGTTGCCGCGCGGGGCGTGGTACCCGTCGTCGTCCTGGTTGCCGGAGTTCCACTCCCGCTTGAGCTCCTCCAGCCCCTTCTCCCAGTCGAAGCCGCCGTCGTTGTGCACGAGGACGGTGGCGCCGCCGGCCTTCACGTAGAAGGTGTGGGTGTTCGCGACGGTGAGGTTGTAGACCGTCCGCGTCTCCGCCCAGGTGCGGGCGGCGACCACGTCACGGAGCGTTCCGTCGGCCCCGAGGAACCGGTCGCCCGCGCGGACGTGTCCCGCGTCGACCCAGGCGCGCCGGTCGGCCACCCACATCGGGTGGTTGTCGGTCGCGGTCAGGGCGCCGGTGGCCCGTCCGTCCGGTCCGTCGGTGTCGACGGTGAACCGGACGAGGCTCTTCGCCCCGGTGCCGGTGATCACCCGCTGCACGGTCTGCGGCAGGGTCAGGCCGGTGCGGGCGTCGGTCGCGAGAACCCGGTCGCCGAGCCTGACGTGCTGGATCTGCTTCGTCGTGCCGTCCGCCATGACGACGGGCGTATCGGCGGTGAAGCTGTTGGGCGCGGGCACCGGGCAGACCTTCGGGGTCTTGCCGAACATGCCCTTGAACACGCCGTACGCCTTGTCACCCCACTTGCCGAACTTCACGGCCGAGGCCCCGTATCCGGCCAGCGGGACGGCCGAGGCACACGAGAGGCCGGCGTCGATCGCGTCGCCCTCGGCTCCGTACCAGGCGCAGTTCGCGCCGTCGGCGATCTCGCCGACGCCGGGGACGAGACCCGCGATGTCGATCAGCAGGTGCCCGGTGTCGGACCAGGTCCACTCGGCGGCCTCGGACTGCTCCTCGGCGGCCTTGCGCAGCGCCTCCTCGCGGTCCTTGCGGGCCTGCTCGTCGCGGCGCCGGGCCTCCTCCTCGGCCCGCCTCTTGGTCTCGGCGACGGACTTGGCGTCGCTCGCGGCCTGGTCGGCCGCCGTCGCGTCCTTGCCCGCGGCCTCGGCGGACGCACGAGCCTGCCGCACGGACGCGGAAGCGTCCTCGGCGGAGTAGCGGGCCCAGGCGGCGGAGGTGCGGGCCCTCTCCGCCGAGATCCGCGCGTCCCGGACGGCGGATGAGGCCGTGACCTGCGCCTTGTGAGCCTCCCTGGCCCACCGCTGGGCCTCGTCGGCGGACGCGGACGCCTGCTTGGCGGACCTGCCGGCCTCGGCGGCGTGCTCAGTCGCCTCGCGCGCCGACCGGCTCGCCTTCTGCGCCCACTCCTCGGCCTCGCCGGACTTCTTGCGGGCGAGTGCGGCCACCTGCTGGGCCTCGGCGGCGTTCTCCTGGGCCCCGGCGGCGACACCTGCCGCCTCGGCGATCATGCGCTGGACGTCGGCGACGTGCGTGGCGGCCAGGGCGTCCTGGCGTCTGGCCCGGTGCTGGCCCACCGTGATGAGCTCGTGCAGCGCCTGCGGCGTTCCCTCGATCGCGACGCTCGCCGCCGCCTTGAGTTCCGGCCCGCCCACGCCGGCCAGCCGCGAGGCGCCGAGCTGCTCGTCCTTGAGGCGCGCGGTGTACTGGCCGGAGGTGAGGAAGCTCCGCAGGGCGTCCGTTCCGCCGTCCAAGGCGGCCAGGGCCGCCTCCTTGGTGGCTACGCCGCCGCCGCTGACGAGCCGGGACACGCGCAGGCGATAGTCGTTGGCGGCGGCCTCGTGCTGCCCGGTGGTGAGGAACGCGTGGATACGCGCGGCATCCGTGCCGAGGACCTCGTCGGCGGCCTTGCGCACGGCAGGGGACGCCGCCTCGTCGGCGAGACGCTCCACGCGGACCCGCTCGTCCAGTTGAGCGGCCTCCTTCCATCCCGTACGGATGTACGCGACGACGTCTTCGTCGGGGCCGGCGAGGGCGTCGGCGGCCGAAGTGCTGCTCCACGGGCCACGCGTCTTCATGGTCACCAGGGCGATCCAGCGGCCCTTCGCGACGATCCGCGCCCGGTCCGCGTCCGGCCGCGCGGCGTACTCGGACACCTGGTTGACCAGGGTGTCGAGGGAGGCCGACGCCTTGGCGTTCTTGTCGGCCTGGGCCGCCTTCACGTCGTACGCCGCCCGGCTCTCCCGTGCCGCCTCCAAGGCGGCGGCGGTACGGGCGGTGAGCTCCTCGGCCTCGCTCCTGCGGGTCAGGTCGAAGGTCTGACGGGCCTCCTTGACCGCCGCCGTGGCGACGTCGGCGGCCTTCGTCGCCTCGGTGGCGTGGGTGGTGGACTCCTGGGCGGCGTCGGCGGACTTGCCGGCCTGCTCGGCCGCTTCCTCCGCCGCCTTGGCCGCGTTGTCGGCGTGGTCGGCGGCGCTGTTGGCGGCGTCCCTGGCTTCGAGGGCCGCCTCGGCGGATGCCTTGGCGAGGGATTGCGAGACCCCCGCGGCGCGGATCGCCTCGCGGCCACGGCGGCGGGCCGTGGCGGCCGCCGCGTCCGCTTCGGCGGAGTGCGCCCCGGCGGCGCGGGCCAGGCCGTTCGCCCGGCCGGCCTCGCCCGCGGCCTCGTCGGCGTTGCGGCCCGCGCTCGCCGCGGCCTGGGCGGCGGCGCCTGCGGCACTGGCGGCCACTCCGGCGGCCTGCGCCGCGAGGGCGGCCTGACGCGCCTGCGTGGCGATCGTCCGCGCCTCCTCCGCGGCCTTGCGGGCCGCGCCCGCCCGCCCGGCGTCAGTGGCGGCCGCGGCGGCCGCGCCTCGGGCACGGGAGGCGGCGTCGGCGGCTCCGGCCGCCGCGATGGCGGCCTGGGAAGCGGCGGAGGCGGCCACCCGTGCGGCCGCGTTCGCCGCGCGGGCGGCCTGGATGGCCTGCTGCGCGGCCGCGGCGGCGCCCTGAGCGGCGCGGGCGGCTCGTCCGGCGGCGCTGGAGGCGCGCTTGGCGTCCTTGCCGGCCGCCGCGGTCTCCTTGGCGGCCTCAAGTGCGGCGGCCTTCGCCAGAGCGGACGCCTGGACCGCGCGGGCCGATGCCTCCTTGGCGAGGTCGGTCTGCTGCTTGGCCTGCGTCCCGGCGGCCTTCGCCCGTTCCACGAGCTCCGCCACCGTGGCGCGCTCGTTGTCCCTCGCGCGGGCGATGTACTGCCCGACCTGGAGGAATTCCCGTACATCCTCGACGGTGCCGTCGGCGGCGGCCATGGCGGCTGCCTTGGTGACCGGGCCGCCGGTGCTCACGAGCCGGGAGAGCGCCAGCCTGTCGTCGGCTTCGGCGGCCGTGAACCGGCCCTTCTCGAGGAAGTCGAGAATCTTCTCCGGTCCGCCGTCCAGCGCGGCGACGCCGGCGGACTTGACGCTGGGTCCGCCCTGGCTGATCAGCTGTGAGATCCGCAGCTGCCGGTCCTGCTGGAGCGGCAGCCGCCAGCCGTCGCGCAGGAACGCGCGCACCTGGTCGGGGTCGCCGCTGTCCAGCGCCTTCAGCGCTGTCTCCCGCACCTTGGGCCCGCTGACGGAGTAGAGCTGGGAGAACAGCATCTGCTCGTCGTGGCGTTCCGCCACGGCCCGCTCCTGGTCGAGGAACAGCCGGACATCGGCGTCGGTTCCCTGGAGCGCGACCTCGGCGGCGGCCCGGACGGAGGGGCCGCCGGAGTTCCAGACGTCCAGCACGCGCTGGCGGTCGGTCACGGTGGCGCTCGCGGCGGCGGCCGGCCCGTCGCCCGCGTGCGACGGTGCGAGGGCTCCCATGGTCAGTGAGAGCGTCAGGGCGCCGAGGCACACCGTACGTATGCCACGCGCCCTCTTCCCCCCAACTTTATTCACGTTTCAATTTCCCGTTCAATTAAATCCCGCTCGGTCATGGCGGGGTGCGCCGAATTTCGACGGACGGAGTGTATCCCCGGAGAAATCTGCTCCCGTGCACCGATCTCGTGCGCCAATAAAGCGGACCGAGATATTCCGCAGGTGACGACAGAATGCCCTATTGCGTTCCTTCGGTTGATCATCCGTTATGGGCTTGTTATGCGAACCTGTGTTGCGCCGGGTCGGTGAAGAAAGGTGATACGTTCAGAAAGGCCCTGGGGGAACGGGCCTTCTTCGCGGCTGCCTTCCTGCGCCGCATCCTCCGAAGGGAAACTCACATGCAATTTCGCGTGCGTGGAATGCTGCTCGCGGGCACTGTCGGCACGGTCATGGCGCTGACCGGGTTCTCCGCGCTGACCATGGCCAACGCCGCCCCGCAGACCACGACGGCGGTTCCGGGCGCCGCACACGACGCCGGCGCGGAACCCCCTTACGCCATCGAGGACTTCGGCTATCCGGACGCCGAGGAAATCCGAAAGCAGAAGGGAATCACGCTGCGTCGCGGCGACGGCGGCATCACCCTCACCGACTGCTCCGCCCCGCACCAGATTCAGGTGTGGACCCTGCAGAACACCGAGGGCCGGTACTGCTTCCGGACCACGGGAAAGAGCGGATACCTGACCCTGGAAGTCAATCGGGTCCACGCTATCCGGACCGATGACCGGGCCGTCCGCGCCAGTCTGACGACGGAGGGGCAGACCACTACCGTGGACGTCCCGAAAAACGACTACAAGCCGGTGGGCGAAGGCGATGAGAAGGACCCGCGCCCGGCGGTTCTCGTAGAACTCAGGGTGACGGGTTCAGCCGGCCCGCGCGCGCTAACCCTCGCGTCACATTCCCTCTCCGCACACCCGCCCGCACGGCCGCCGGCACCCAAGGAAGAAACATGTTCGCACTCCGTCCGCGCCCGGCGCGGACAGTCAGCCTCCTTTCCGTCACCGCGCTGACGACCCTCGCCATGGTCCCCACCGCATCGGCCACGGCGGTGTCCGGTCCCGAGGCCGCCGCCGGCACGCACCCCTACGCGGTACGGCTCCAGCTCGGCGCCGACGCCGACTCCCGCACCTGCTCGGGCACGCTCGTCGACCGCTTCTGGATCATGACCGCCGCCAGCTGCTTCGCCGCCGCCCCCGGTAGCCCGGTCGGCGCCGGCAAGCCGGCCCTCAAGACCACGGCCACCTTCGGCGACGGCAAGGCCGTCGACATCACCGAGATAGCCCCGCGCACCGACCGCGACGCCGCCCTCGTGCGTCTGGCCACGCCCGTCGCCGGCATCACGACCGCCGAGCTCGCCGCCTCGGCCCCGGCCCCCGGCGCCGACCTGACGGCCGCCGGGTTCGGCCGCACCAGGACCGAGTGGGTACCGGGCAAGCTCCACACCGGCGCCTTCCGCGTCGACTCCACCGACGCCACCACCCTCACCGTCACCGGCAAGGGCGCCGACGCCATCTGCAAGGGCGACACCGGCGGCCCGCTGCTGAACGCGGCAGGACAACTCGTCGGGGTGAACTCCCGTTCCTGGCAGGGTGGTTGTCTCGGCACCGCCGCCACCGAGACCCGCACCGGAGCCGTCTCCACGCGCGTCGACGACCTCGCCGACTGGATACGGCAGGTCCGCCTCACCACCGCCACGGTCCGCAACGCCCACAGCGACCGCTGCCTGTACGTCGGTTGGCGCACCCCCGACAACGGCGCCCGAGCCCAGCAGGCCGACTGCGACCCGCAGTACGCCGACCAGGTCTGGAAGTTCGAGCCCGTCGCCGGTGGCGGCTACCAGATCCGCAACACCTTCAACAACCGCTGTCTGCTGGTCTCGTGGCGCACCCCCGAGTGGGGCGCACCGGTGACCCAGTACGACTGCGACCCGCGGTACGCCGACCAGGTCTGGAAGCTCGACCCGGTGCCCACCGGCGGCTACCAGATCCGCAACTCGCTGTCCGGCCGGTGCATGCACGTGTCGTGGCGCACCCCGGAGTGGGGCGCACCCGTCACACAGGCCGACTGCGACGCGCAGTACGCCGACCAGGTCTGGAAGCTCTGACGTCGGCAGTCAGCCGCAGCCGATCCCCTCCGTGTGCTCGCACACCGAACCCTGCCATCAAGGATGTTCCGCATGTCAGTTCTCCGCCCCCGTCAGGCGCGGATGACCGGCCTCGCGGTGACCGCGACCGCGTTCACCACCAGCCTCGTCACCGCTGCCCCGGCGCACGCGCTCACCGGCGCGGAAGCCCCGTCCGGCCGCTACACCTCTGTCGTCAAGCTGTCCCTAGGCGACGAGGCGAACCGCCGTGCCTGCACCGGCGTTCTCGTGGACGAATGGTGGGTCGCCACCGCCGCCAGTTGCTTCACCGCCGGCGCGGGCGAGCAGGTTCCCGCGGGGAAGCCCGCCCTGTCCGCCACCGTCACCCTGGCCGACGGCGAGACCCGCGAGGTCACCGAGATCGCACCCCGCGCAGAGCGCGATCTGGTCCTCGCCCGTCTCGTGCTGCCGGCCAGGGGCGCGGCCACCGTCAAGGTCTCCGCCTCGGCCCCGGCCCCCGGCACCGACCTGACGGCCGCCGGCTTCGGCCGGACGAAGACCGAGTGGGTGCCGGGCAGGCTCCATACCGGCACGTTCACTCTCGGCTCCGCGGATGCGACCACACTGGCCGTCACCGGCAAGGGGACCGACGCCCTCTGCAAGGGCGACACCGGCGGGCCCCTTCTCGACGCCGCGGGCGAACTCGTAGGCATCAACAGCCGGTCCTGGCAGGGCGGTTGCCTGGGCGTCGATCCGGCGGAGACCCGCACGGGCGCCATCGCGGCCCGGACCGACGACCTCGCCCAGTGGATCGCCAGTACCACCGAACCGCGCCGCTCCGCCGCCGCGCACGAGGCCGGCGGCACCGACCGGGTGCGGTGGGCCGACTGGGACGGTGACGGCAAGGCCGACTACATCAGCGTCGCCGACAACGGCAACGTCGACGTCTGGCTGAACCGCGGCCCCAACGCCTGGGCGGGCATCGGCAGGGTCGCCACCGGCACCACCACCGACCGCTCTCGCGTGCGTCTCGCCGACCACGACGGCGACGGCAAGGCCGACTACTGGGTCATCAACCCCGACGGCTCGGTCAACGTCCACATCAATCGCGGAGGCGATGTCGGCGGCGGGTGGCGGAACCTGGGCATCATTGCGTCGGGCATCACCACCAAGCAGGACCAGGTCCGTTTCGCCGACTGGGACGGCGACGGCCGTTCCGACTACATCACCGTCCTCGACAACGGCCACGTCAGTGTCTGGCTGAACCGTGGCGACAACGCCTGGACGGGCATCGGCAGGGTCGCCACCGGCACCACCACCGACCGCTCCCGCGTGCGCCTGGCCGACTGGAACGGTGACGGGAAGGCCGACTACTGGGTGATCAACCCCAACGGCTCCGTCGACGTCCACCTCAACACGGGCGGCGACGTGGGCGGTGGCTGGAAGGACCTCGGCCAAGTCGCCTCGGGAGTGACCACCGAACACGGCCGCGTTCACTTCGCGGACTTCGACGGCGACGCTCACGCCGACTTCCTGCTGCGCGGCAGTGGGAGCAGCACCGCCTACAGCGCCTGGCTCGGCAACGGCAGGGCCGGCGGCTGGAGCGGCATCGGCCAGATCGCCAGCGGCGTGTGACCACACCGGACCACGCCGGCTACTCGACGACTTGCAGCCCGCGCGGCTGAGTCCCTCCGGCCGTCCGTACCCACTGGGCGGAGGGACTCGGCGCGCATGCTCTGCATCGGTCAGCCCTGCCGGATCGATCCGACCGCCCTGAGCCCCCGTACCGCCGCCCGTCGCAGTGTGGGCTGTTCCCGCACCAGGCGGTGGGCGGCGCGTCTCGGTTCGTGGCGGAGCCAGTGCAGGGCCGCGCCCGGTCCGGTCGTGCGCAGTGCGCCCTCGTGGACCATGAGGTCTCCCGTCTTGAAGGAGTTCTTGTAGGCGGCCTCTCCCCGGCCGAAGTCGACGAGGCGGATGCCGGTCGCGGCGGCGGCCTCGATCATGCGGAGGTAGAGGACCCGGCCGGGGGAGAAGGTCGCGAGGGCACGGTCGTAGGAGGGGAACCAGCACGAGAGGACCGTGCGCGAGCGCAGGCCGAAGTGGGCGGCCACCGGGCGGTCGTCCGCGTAGAGCACGGAGAGGATGCCCGAGCAGTCCGGTCTGTCGGTGTCGGCCAGCAGCCGCACGAGGTCGGCGATCCACGGCTGGACGAACGGGTCGCGGCGGCCGGTGCGGCGATAGTGGGCCGACTTCCAGCCGATGAGGGTCCGCAGCGCGGCCGGCGTGCGTTCGTCGTGGACGTAACGCAGCGGGCCGAGCTGGCGGGCCATACGGCGCTCCTGGGCCCGGGTCGATTTGAGGAAGCTGCGCGACTGGGCGCGGAGATGGGCCTCGTACTTCTCGAATCCCTGGGCGAGGTCGACGACGGGGGAGGCGAACCGGTCCGTCGCGTACGGCAGGAAGAGGTCCTGGCCGCTTTCGAGGTGGTTGAACTCCCAGGCGTTCAGGGAGCATGCGCGCAAAAGATGGTGCGGGTCGACGTGTGAGTCCTCGGGTTGCAGGACGGCGCCCTGGCAGTCGGAGACGCCCAGCCCGAGCGCGCGGCCGTGGCCCCAACGGTCCCGCTGGTAGGGGAAGTAGCCGACGGGTTGCTGCCCACGCCGCAGCACCGCCACGCGGGCGTCGCGGCACACGCGGCCTATGGCCCGGGTGAACTCGGCGCTCATGAAGGGGTTCGCGGTTTCCGCGGTCGTGGTGCGCCGCAGTTCGTTCCAGAGGTCGAGGTCTCCTGGAGTGAGGGCGTCGGCGCCCATGATGTCGATGCGTGGAGTGGCCAAGTGGGTTCCCTGAGTTCTGGTTTCGGCAAGGCGGGTGACCTGGCGGGGCAGGGTGGTGCGCTCGATCGGCCTTGGCGTGGCGTGGCTTGGCGCGTCGAGGAGTTCCGGGACCTGTCGGGCCCGGGGCGGACGGGTGCGGCCCGGGGCGGACGGGTGCAGCAGCGTTATGGGGGGCCCCTGCGACCGGTCGCGCCGGAGAGCAGTACCTCGAAGACGCACTTCGCGTCGTCGTCGGCGCGTGCCGCGGAGGAACGGCTCGCTTCCTCGGCCGGGGCCGGCACTTCCGAGCCGGCCGTGCCGGCCGTGCCGAGCGTGCCGACCGTGCCGCCGACGGGCCGACGGCCGGGCCGGGGGAGAGGGAGCGGCTGCGTGATCATGTCCCGTCCATGGTCGGGGAGATGCCCGGACCTGGACTCGGGAACGGGAAAACCGCTCCAGGTGAACATTCGGGCGACCGGTCACTTCATCGGGTGAACGGCCACCAGATCTGGCATGCACACGCTCGGCCAGTCGCATCAGCCACACCAGCCGCGTCTGACACAATCATGAACATCATTCACATCAGCCTCACAGTCGTGAGGTGTCGCGCGCGCCTGTTCGGCTGCGCGCCGGGGGGAAGGGTGTTCGGTTCAGTATGAGAAAGCGTCGTTGGTGGGGGGCCGGCGCGGTCGTCGCGGCGGGTGTGTGCGGGACGTTGGTGGCGCAGGGTGTCATCTTCGGATCCGACGAGGACGGCGATGACTCCAGGCCCCGGGCGATCAACAGCGAGGTGCGGTCGACCGCGTTGGAGGTGAGCGGCGACAACGGCTCCGCGACGTTGGGGCGGCGGGACACCGAGTCGTTCAGCATGCTGGGGGTCACCTGGCGGGATCCGTCCGCCGCGGTGCCCGGCAAGGTGGAGGTGCGCACGCGCGCGATCGCTTCGGGCACGTGGTCGGACTGGCTGACCCTGGACAACGACTCCGGCCGTGAGGAGAGCGGCACCGCCTCCCGGGGCGGCACGGAGCCGGCGTGGGTGGGGCCGTCCGACGGTGTCGAGGTGCGCGTGAACGGCACGTCGGGGGCGCGGCTGCCGCAGGGCCTGCGCCTGGACATGATCGGCTCCGCCGACGGCTCGAAGGGCGGGGGCACTGCGGGCGGCGGCGGAGACATCGAGCCGGCCGCGTTCGTGGCGCGGAGCAGCGACGAGCCCTCCGCCCCGGAGTCCTCGCCCGCTCCCGAGTCCACCTCGCCCGAGACGTCCGACGGCACCACCCCGGAGCCGTCCTCGTCCGACGAGGCGACGACGGAGCCGTCCGAGGACGAGTCGACCCCCGTCACGGAGTCGCCGTCGGAGAGCGGCACGCCGACCGAGTCGCCGAGCGAGTCCGCTTCCCCGTCCGACTCGCCGACGGCGCCGCCCCCGCCCGAGGCCCCGCCGTCCACCGTGCCGAAGCCGCCGATCACTCCGCGGTCCGGCTGGAGCGCGGACGAATCCCTCAACTCCGAGGCGCCGGTCTATCTGCCGGGCGGCAGGATCAAGGCCGTGACGGTGCACCACACCGCGCAGAGCAACACCTACACGTGCGCCGAAGCCCCGTCCGTCATCAACGGCATCCACACGTACGACGTGAAGACGCTGGGCTGGAAGGACATCGGCTACAACTTCATCGTCGACAAGTGCGGCACCGTCTACGAGGGCCGCAAGGGCGGCGTGGACCTGCCGGTCGTGGGCGCGCACGCCTACGGTTTCAACTCCCAGAGCACCGGCATCGCCGTCCTCGGCACCTACACCGACTCGGTCCCCTCGCAGGCGGCGATGGCCTCGGTGGCGCGGGTCGCCGCCTGGAAGCTCGGTCAGTACGGCGTCGACCCGCAGGGCACCACCACCCTCACCGCGGCGGTGGCCGGGAGCAACCTCGCGCGCAAGTCCTGGGCTCCGGGCGCGGAGTTGACCTTCCCGGTCATCCACGGCCACCGCGACGGCTTCAACACCCAGTGCCCGGGTGACGCGTTCTACGCCGCGCTCGGCACCGTCCGCAGCTGGGCCGCGGGCCCGGTCGCCGGCCTCACGCTGACGTCCGTCACCGGCACCGGCAAGGCCGGGGCGACTTCTTACACCAACGGCCCCGTCACCGTGAACTGGTCGGCCAAGACCCCGGCCGCGCTGATCACCCGCCACGAGGTGCTGGTCGACGGGAAGACGGCGGCCACCGCGGCGGGCGGCGCGACTTCCGCCAAGGTGACGCTGACGGCCGGCACGCACCGGCTCCAGGTCCGTGCGGTCCACCAGTCGGGACGGGCCGCCACGACCGCCGCCGCCACCGTGATCGCCGAGACGACCCCGCCCGCCTTCACCACCAAGCCCGGCCTCGCACTGCGCGCCGGGACCGTGGACACCGCGGCCGTCCCGCTCACGCTGACCTGGAAGGCGACCGACGCGTCGGGCGTCAAGGAGGTCCGCCTGACCGGTCCGGTCGCCAAGACGTACGGCCCGACCGTGACCACCGCGCAGCACACCGCCAAGTCCGGTGTTGCCACGGCGTGGTCGTTGAAGGCGTACGACCTGGCGGGCAACGCCGCCACCGCGTCGGTTTCCGGCACCCCGGTGATCGTCCAGGAGACCGCCGCCGTTCGCGCCGGCACCTGGACGGCGAAGCCCTCCACCAGCTACCTGGGCGGCAAGTCCCTCACCAGCCAGTCCAAGAACGCCTCGCTGACCTGGACCTTCACCGGCCGCTCCGTCGCCTGGGTGGCTTCCCGGGCCGCCACCTCCGGCCAGGCGCACATCTTCATCGACGGCGCGAAGGCGGCGACGGTGGACTTGAAGTCGTCCACCACGGCCTACCGCAACGCGATCTGGACGAAGAACTGGCCGTCCAGCGCCAAGCACACCATCAAGATCGTGGTGGTTGGCACCACCGGACGTCCCACCGTCACCACCGACGGCATCGTCTACCTCAAGTAGCCGCCGCCGCAGGCCGGGTGGTCCCTCGGGGAGGTGACCGCCCGGCCTGCCGAACATAGTTGACGTCACGTCAGGTGTGTCAGGCCCGTGCCGCTGTGGGCCGTTCCCCGTCCTGCTGCCCCGGGCCGCTCCTGCGGGCACGCAGGTAGCGCAGCAAGCGCGTGATGCCGTAGCCGAGCAGCCAGGGCAGCAGCGTGATGCCCCCGACGTACACGGCCAGATAGCCGAGGAAGTCGTACAACTGCTCCGGAGGTTCCAAGTCACCGTCCACCCGACGGGGCCGTTCCCACCGCTCCAGCGGGAAGATCATGACGATCGCCGAGGTCAGCACGGGAATCAGCGGGACCAGTACCGACCACAGCCGAGGCCGGGGGCCGGGCGCGGAGGCGCACCACACGCCCAGCGACACCATGGCGAACGGCCCGAACAGCACCCACAGCACCGCCGGGAACATCAGCAGCACCCACCACTCGTCCGAATATCCGAACATCATCGGCGTCGCCCCCTGGTGTGGTCCGCCGGTCCGCCCCCGAGGGCCGCTTTCCCGTCACACAGCGGCGAATCTACCGTCGAGGGGCCCGGACGGCACCCGAGTATCGAGTCGCCCGAAGACGGTCAGGGCGCTCACCGTGACGCCCGCGACTTCTCGCGCCTGGCGAGGGCCCGGAACGCCTCCCACTGCACGCGCGGCAGCGGCAGGTCGCGCTGCCGCAGATACCGGGCGGTGGCCCGCTTCGTGCGGCGGAGCACCCGCAGCGCGTCGCTGGGGCGTCCGGAGCCCATCGGCTCCACCACCGACGCGGGCAGCAGCAGCCAGCCGTCGTCGGTCCGCCGCAGCTGCCCGCGGACCAGGGCGTTGCGCATGCGGTTCAGCCGCTCGTCGTGCTCGTGCACAAGGAGGGAGGCGCTGCCCTCGGTGACGGGGCAGTCGGCGGGCACGGTCAGCGCGAAGCCGTCGGCCGTGGGCACCGGACGGGTCCGGGCCAGCACGGGTGCGCCGCTCGCGTCGCGGGCGGCGAGCACGGCGCTCGGGTAGCGGGCGAGCTGCTCAACTCCCGGCAGCGCTACGCCGTCCAGTGGAGTGCCATGCGCTGGAGCGTCGTGCGGGCCGGTGCCGTCCGCGCTGCCGGCCGGTGACCGCGGCGAGGCCACCAGCTCCGTCAACGGGCCGCGCACGACGACCTGTTCGGGCGTGACGGTGATCAACAGCCGCAGGTAGTACCAGTGCATCAACCGCCGCATCGGAGCCGAGAGATAGGCCCGGCTGTGCGGCTGCCGCTCGAACAGCGTCCTCCAGTAGTCCTCGGCGCCCTCCGGGCCCGTCATGACGACGTCGGGGCACACCGCCCGGCCGCCGACGAAGATCTGCGGGGCGTGCTCGTGCCCGCTGCCCGTCGGATCGGAGAACAGCAGCGCGACACGCTCGTCCCGGCGCACGTTCAGCGCCTTCTGCGCGAACGCCAGCGACGTGGTCAGCAGCAGCGTCCCGTCCTCCTGACGCCGTACCGCCGCAGGCCAGGCCAGCGGCGTGCCGTCCCGGCCGAGGGTGACGAACTCGCAGGTCAGGTAGGCGTCCAGGACGTCGAGCGGGGCCGAGTCGAGTACGGTCATCGCCCCGTCTCCCCGTTCAACGGGCCGCGCACGGCCCGGCAGGCGGCGGCGTACTGACGCCGGCCCAGCGTGTACCAGAGGACGCGGCCCAGCAGCGGGGCCTTGCCGAGGAAGTACGCGCGTTCCTGCGGCGTGGCGTCCTCCAGGATCGCGCCGAGGGCGATCAGCAGCTTCTCCTTCGGGAGCCCTTCCAGCCCGCGCTGCCCGACGAGGTCCCACTCGGCGACCGTCAGATGCTCGGCGACGAGCGGCAGGACCGACCGCTCCTCCTCGTCGAGGTGGACCAGCAGCACCGAGCGGTGCTCGGCCAGGGCCAGGGCCAGTTCCTCCCGGGCGATGTGGTTCGCCTCCCTGCGCCACACAGGGGCCCATTCGCTCACGACGGCGAGGGTGCTGTCGATGTCCTGGTGCTGCTCCTCCATACGCGCGACCAACTCACCGTCCGCCGCGCGCTCTCGAAGCAGTGGCCAGACCAACTCGTCCTCGAGGGTGTGATGGTGGTGCAGGCCCGTCAGGTAGTCGTCCAGGTGGTTGTATTTACCGACCGTGAACGTGACCGGGTCGGCTCTGACCTGGGGTGATGTGTTGTCCATCGGCACGCGACGTGGCGGGCTGCCGAGGGCTGATTCGA
>NZ_JBIARQ010000015.1:0-11253 GCF_042890065.1 Streptomyces sp. NPDC002328
CGCTTCAAGGGCCGCCACCCGGTCGAACTGTTCGGCGGCGTCCGCTTCCCCGCCATCGGCGAGCTGCCCTACCTGCTCACCCTCGCGGGCCACGGTTTCTACTGGTTCCGGCTGCGCAGGGAACCCGTATAGAACGTGCACGCGGCGGGGCGGTTTCCTCTGCCCCGCCCGGGGCACGCATGAGTAGCACCCCAGACCCCGTCGCCCGGGGAAAGGAACGTGACGCCATGGCGGAAACGGTCACACTTTCCGGCAAGACGAGCTCCGGCCTCCTCGCGTCCCTGGGGCCCCTGCTGCGGGAGTGGCTGCCACGGCAGCGGTGGTTCGCCGGCAAGGGGAGTCCGGTCACCGGGTTCTCGCAGGTGGCAGCCACCGAGCTGCTGCCGGCCGACTCCCGGCTCGGCCTCTACCACCTGCTGGTGCGCGCCCACCAGGGAGCCGGCCCCGGCGACTGCTACCAGTTGCTCATCGGCGTGCGCGAGGCGCTGCCGCCCCGGCTGGCGCCCGCGCTGATCGGCCATGTCCCGGACGGCCCCCTCGCCGGGCGGACGGTCTACGACGCCCTGTACGACACCCGGCCCGCCGAACTGCTCCTGGAGGCGCTGCGCACCGGGTCCCGGATCGGCGTGCTGCGCTGCGAGCGGGACCCGTCCCAGGAGATACGCACCGGCCTCGTGCCGCGCCGGCTGACGTCCGAGCAGTCGAACTCCTCGGTCGTCTATGGAGATACGTTCATTCTGAAGCTGCTGCGCCGGGTCGTCCCCGGCGTCAACCCCGATCTGGAACTGCCGCTGGCGCTGGCCCGCGAGGGCTGCCCCCGGGTGCCCGCGCCCACGGCGTGGATGCACGCGGACCTGGGCGTCGGAGCCGAGGGGGGCCCGCAGGCCCGCGAGCCCGGGGAGAGCGGGGCTCCCGGGGAGAGCGGGGCGCCCGGGACGACCGGGGAGACCGGGGAGTCGTCGTACGTCCTCGGCGTGCTCCAGCCGTATGTGCAGGGCGCGACGGACGGCTGGGAGCTGGCCCTGCGGGAGCTGGCCAAGACCGAGGACTTCGGCGCGGAGGCGCGGGCGCTCGGCCGCGCCACGGCGGAGGTGCACACGGCGCTGGCCCGTGCGCTGCCCACGGTGACGTTCGGGCACGCCCAGCTGGAGCCGCTGGTGCACGGCATGGTCGAGCGGCTCGACGCGGCGGCGCAGGCGGTGCCCGCGCTGCACCCGTTCGCGCCGGCCCTGCGCACGGCCTTCACCGCGCTGGCCGACCTCGCGGCCGAGGGCCAGACCTGGACCGCCCAGCGCGTCCACGGCGATCTGCACCTGGGGCAGTGCCTGCGGGCGCCCTCCGGGGAGTGGTCGCTGATCGACTTCGAGGGTGAGCCGGCCCGGCCGCTGGCCGAGCGCAGGATGCCGCAGCCGACGGTGCGGGACGTGGCGGGGATGCTGCGTTCCTTCGACTACGCGGCGCACTCGGCCGACCCGCCGGCCCCGGGCTGGGCCCGCGCCTGCCGGGCCGCCTACTGCTCGGGGTATGCCGAGGTGTCGGGCGCCGACCCGCGCACCGATCCCGTGCTGCTGCGGGCCTATGAGACGGACAAGGCGGTCTACGAGGTCGTCTACGAGGCCCGGCACCGCCCGGACTGGCTCTCCGTCCCGCTGTCCGCGATACGCAGGCTCGCAGCGTCCGACCAGTTCTGAGGAGGCTTTGTCCGTGACTCCCAGCCCCCCGTCCAACGGGTCCGAACCGAAGAACCCGAAGAAGAAGGCCACGGCCGAGGAAGCGGTGGCCAAGAAGGCGGTGGCGAAGAAGGCGGCGGACAGGAAGGCCGCGGCGGCGAAGAAGGCCACCACGAAGAAGGCGGCGGCCGACAAGGCCGTGTCGAAGAAGACGGCGGCCGAGAAGGCCGTGCCGAAGAGCGCCGTCTCGAAGAACGTGAAGAACGTGAAGAAGGCGACGGCGAAGAAGGCCGAGGCGTCGGCGGCGGCTCCCGCCGGGCCGCTGGAGGTGGGCCTCTCCCCCGCCCTGGACGCCGGCGACCGCGACCGCCTCCTGCACGGCGGCCATCACAACCCGCACGGCGTGCTCGGCGCGCATCCGGCGCCCGGCGGGGTCGTCTTCCGGGTCTTCCGCCCGTACGCGCGGTCCGTCACGGTCGTCTCGGGCGAGCTGCGCGCCGCACTCCACGACGACGGCGACGGCTTCTTCTCCGGTCTGCTGCCCCTGCGTGAGGTCCCGGCCTACCGGCTCCTCGTGACGTACGAGGGCACGGTCCAGGAGACCGAGGACGCGTACCGCTTCCTGCCCACGCTGGGCGAGCTGGACCTGCACCTGATCGGCGAGGGCCGGCACGAGCAGCTGTGGACGGTGCTCGGCGCCCACCCGACGACCCACCAGGGCGTGACCGGCACCCGCTTCTCCGTGTGGGCGCCGAACGCGCGCGGTGTGCGGCTGGCCGGCACCTTCAACTTCTGGGACAGCGCGGGGCACCCGATGCGCTCGCTCGGCTCTTCCGGGGTGTGGGAGCTGTTCGTGCCGGGCGTCGGCGAGGGCGAGCTGTACAAGTTCGACATCACCCGGCCCGACGGCTCGCGCACCCTGCGCGCCGACCCGCTGGCCCGCCGTACCGAGGTCCCGCCGGCCACCTCGTCCGTCGTCACCGCCTCGCACTACGAGTGGGGCGACGCGGAGTGGCTCGCCCGCCGGGCCGAACGCCCGGTGCACGAGGCCCCGTTCTCCGTGTACGAGATCCATCTCCCCTCCTGGCGACCAGGCCTGACGTACCGTCAGCTGGCAGAGCAACTCCCCGCGTACGTCCGGGACCTGGGCTTCACGCACGTCGAGCTGATGCCGGTCGCCGAGCATCCCTTCGGCGGCTCCTGGGGGTACCAGGTCACCGGCTTCTACGCGCCCACGGCCCGGCTCGGCGGCCCGGACGACTTCCGGTTCCTGGTGGACGCGTTGCACCGGGCCGGGATCGGCGTCCTCATGGACTGGGTGCCGGCGCACTTCCCGCGCGACGACTGGGCGCTCGCGGAGTTCGACGGGCGTCCGCTGTACGAGCACGAGGATCCGCTGCGCGCCGCCCATCCCGACTGGGGGACGCTGGAGTTCGACTTCGGTCGGCGCGAGGTGCGCAACTTCCTGGTGGCCAACGCGGTGTACTGGTGCGAGGAGTTCCACATCGACGGGCTGCGGGTGGACGCCGTCGCCTCGATGCTCTACCTCGACTACTCGCGTGAGCCAGGCCAGTGGACGCCGAACGAGCACGGCGGACGGGAGAACCTGGACGCGGTGGCGTTCCTCCAGGAGATGAACGCGACCGTCTACCGCCGCGCGCCCGGCGTGGTGACGATCGCGGAGGAGTCCACGGCCTGGGACGGCGTGACGCGGGCGACGCACCACCGGGGGCCGAGCGGCTTCGGCGGGCTCGGTTTCGGCCTGAAGTGGAACATGGGCTGGATGCACGACTCGCTGGAGTACATGAGCAAGGAGCCGGTGCACCGCCGGTACCACCACGGGGAGATGACGTTCTCCATGGTGTACGCGTACAGCGAGAACTACGTCCTGCCGATCTCCCACGACGAGGTCGTGCACGGCAAGGGGTCGCTGGTGTCGAAGATGCCGGGCGACTGGTGGCAGCGGCGGGCCAATCTGCGCGCGTACCTGGGGTTCATGTGGGCCCACCCGGGCAAGCAACTGCTCTTCATGGGGCAGGAGTTCGCGCAGGGCGCGGAGTGGTCCGAGGCGCACGGCCCCGACTGGTGGCTGCTCGACCCGGCGTACGGGGCGGAGCCGGACCACCGGGGTGTGCGCGATCTGGTGCGGGACCTGAACGCCGTCTACCGGACGACGCCGGCGCTGTGGGAGCGGGATATCGCTCCGGAGGGCTTCCAGTGGGTGGTGGGCGACGCCGCCGACGACAACGTCCTCGCGTTTTTGCGGTACGACGCGGACGGGGTGCCGCTGCTGGCCGTGTCCCACTTCTCGCCGGTCGTGCGCCACGACTATCGCCTGGGCGTTCCCGACGACGTCCCGGCGTGGGTCGAGGTGCTCAACACCGACGCGGAGCGGTACGGCGGCAGTGACGTCTCCCACGCCCACCCGGTGAAACCGGAACCCCAGCCGTGGCACGCCCGCCCGGCAAGCATCCGCCTCACCCTCCCCCCTCTCTCCACCCTCTGGCTACGCCCGGCGTAACCCCTGGGGGCTCCGCCCCCAGACCCCCGGCCTGTGCCCACCCACCACCCGACTCGGTGGGGAGAAGGGTGGGCGCACCGGACTCGCTGGCTGACCATCCCTGGGGGCTCCGCCCCCCAGACCCCCGGGCCTATGCCCACCCACCACCCGACTCGGTGGGGAGAAGGGTGGGCGCACCGGGCTCGTCGGCTGACCGTTCCTGGGGGCTCCGCCCCCCAGACCCCCGGGCCTGTGCCCACCCACCACCCGATCGGTTGGGACGAAGGGTGAGCACATCCAGCCCGTCTGGGGGTCCCCCTCTGGGGGTCCCCCCTCTGGGGGAGTTTGAGGACGAGGCCCGTTCAGGGCCGAAGCGGGGGTCCGGGGGCGGCAGCCCCCGGGGACGGGACGGGTAGGGGCGGCGGGGGCGAGGAACTGCCCCCGACGGCCGCGTCACGCCAGCGCCTCCCCCAGCGCCCGCGGCAGCGCCTCCGTGTGGACCACACCCAGCCGCTGAGTAGCCCGCGTCAGCGCGACGTACAGGTCGCTGACCCCATACCGGCCCGGTTCCACCACGAGGACCGAGTCGAACTCCAGCCCCTTCGCCTGACGCGGATCGAGCAGCACGACCCGCCGCGTGAGGTCGGGCTCGGCGCCGGCGACGACCCCGTCGAGCCGCGCGGCAAGACGCCGATGGAGCTCGCGCGGAGCGATCACCGCGAGCCGCCCCTCCGCGGGGGTCAGTTCCTCCACGGCCTTGGCGACCGCACCGGGAAGGTCGTCCGCGGCCCGCGCCCACGGCCGCACCCCGGTGGACCGCACCGAGCTGGGCGGCACGAAGTCCGGATGCTCCGCGCGCACGACGGCCGCCGCGACCTCCATGATCTCCGCGGGCGTGCGGTAGTTGACGCCGAGGCGGGCATGCTCCCAGCGGTCCTCGACATAGGGCGCGAGGATCTTCGACCAGGAGCCGACGCCGGCCGCCTCAGCGGTCTGCGCCGGGTCGCCGACCAGAGTCATCGAGCGGGTGGGGCTGCGCCGCATGAGCAGCCGCCACGCCATCGGCGACAGCTCCTGCGCCTCGTCGACGATGATGTGGCCGAACGCCCAGGTCCGGTCGGCCGCCGCGCGCTCGGCGGCGCTGCGGTGGTCGTCCTCCTCGTGCCGCTCGGCGAAGCGCTCGGCGTCGATGATGTCGTGCGCGGACAGCACCTCGGAGCTGTCCGGGTCGCTGTCCTCCTTGTCCTCGAACTCGTAGGTCCGGGAGGCGTAGGAGACGTCGAGCACGCCCTGGGCGTAGGCGATCTGGGTGCGCCGCTCCCGCTCGGCGCGCTCGCGCGCGGCCCGGTCGTCCTCGCCGAGGAGTTCTGCGGCCTCGTCGAGCAGCGGGACGTCCGCGACGGTCCAGGCGCGGGTCACCGGCCGGCGGATGACGGCGGCGTCCTCGGCGCGGACGTACCCGTCGGGGTCGGCCAGGAAGTCGGCGACCAGGCGGCGGGGGCTGAGCACCGGCCACAACTGGTCGACGGCGGACCAGACTTCGGGGTTCTCGGCGAGCTCGTCGCGGATCTGCGTGATGTCGCTGGGGTCGAGCAGGCTGGACCCGTCGTAGGGGTCGGTGCCGACGCGTTCGGCGTACAGCTCGGTGAGCGTGTTGAGGATGTGGCCCTCGAAGTGCTCACGGGCCGCGTTGTGCGGCAGCTTCACGGCGCGGGCGCGCTCGCGGGCGACGTCCACGAGCCCCTCGTCGAGCATCAGGACCTCCCGGTCGTGCTCGATCGCGATCACCGGGTCGGGCAGCGCCTGCCGGTCGCGGACGACGGCGGTGAGCACGTCGGCCATGTCGGCGCGGCCCTTCACGGCCGCCGCCTCGGGCGTGTCCGCGGCCGTCGCCCGCACGCCGGGGTACAGCTCGCCGACGGTGGCGAGGAGCACGCCGGTCTCGCCCAGCGAGGGCAGCACCTCGCCGATGTAGCCGAGGAAGGCGGGGTTGGGGCCGACGATCAGGACGGCCCGCTTGGCGAGCAGTTCGCGGTGCTCGTAGAGGAGGTAGGCGGCGCGGTGCAGGGCGACCGCCGTCTTGCCGGTGCCCGGACCGCCCTCGACGACCAGCACCCCGCGGTGGGGGGCGCGGATGATCTCGTCCTGTTCGGCCTGGATGGTCTGCACGATGTCGGCCATGCGGCCGGTGCGGGCCGAATTCAGCGCGGCGAGCAGGACGTCGTCGCCGGCCGGGTCCTCGTGGCCGGTGCGGGTGGCGTCGCCGACGTCGAGGAACTCGTCGTGCAGGGCGGTGACCCGGCGGCCCTCGGTGGTGAGGTGCCGGCGGCGGCGCAGGCCCATGGGGGTGTGACCGGTGGCGAGGTAGAAGGGGCGGGCGACGTCGGCGCGCCAGTCGACGAGGACGGGGGTGCGCTCGGCGTCGTCCCGGCGCAGGCCGATCCGGCCGATGTGGTGGCTGGCGCCGGAGGCGAGGTCGATGCGGCCGAAGCACAGGGAGCCGTCCACAGCGTTCAGCGCGGCGAGCAGGCCGGAGCGTTCGGCGACGAGGATGTCCCGCTCCAGGCGGGCCTGCATGGGCTTGTCGCCCTGGGCGAGGGCGTCGCCGACGGAGGCCTCGGCGTCGCCGCGCAGGGCGTCCACGCGGGCGTACAGGTCGTCGATGAATTCCTGTTCACGGCACAATTCACTGTCCGTAAAACCGTTGTTTGACAATTCCGCTCCCGCCCGGATATACTGTGCCTACTGAACTTCTCCGCGACCATTCTCTTCATAGTCGCGAACCATTCAATATACGCAAAGAAATCCCCCGGGCGCAATTGCTCGGGGGATTTCTTTACTCACGCACTGGACGCGCGGTCGCGGCTCGTCAGAGCGCGTCAGAGCACATCGGAGAGTTCCTCCAGCAGCCGCCGCTTCGGCCGTGCCCCCACCAGCGCCTTCACCGGCTCACCGCCGCGGAAGACCATGAAGGTCGGCATCGACAGCACCTTGTAGTGATTGGTGGTGTCCGGATTGCGGTCCACGTCCAGCTGCACCACCTTCAGCCGCTCCCCCTCCTCCTCGGCGAGCGCGCTCAGCACCGGCGCCATCTGCCGGCACGGCGGGCACCAGTCGGCGGTGAACTCCACCAATACCGGCAGCTCCGCTCCCAGCACCTTCGCCGAGAAGTCGGCGTCCGACACCTCGGTCACTCCGGTCACTCCGGCCGCTTCGCTCACAGCTCCTGCCCTCCCAGTTCGCACCCGGGTTCCGGACCCCCCGGAACCAGCGACCCGGCGGCCAGTTCGTCCCGCGCCCTCTCCGCCCTGGCGAGCTGCCCGGCGACCCTCTCCCGCACCGCCCCCAGCTCCCCGATGAGCGCGTCCAGCTCGTCCAGCTTGCGCCGGTAGACCACGAGCGACGCCGGGCAGGAGTCGCCCTCCGGATGGCCGGCGCGCAGACACTCCACGAAGGGCCGCGTCTCCTCCAGGTCGAACCCGGACTCCCGCAGGGTCCTGATCTGCCGCAGCAGCCGCAGGTCGCGCTCGTCGTACGCGCGGTGGCCCAGTTCGTCGCGGCGCGCGGGCAGCAGCCCCCGCGCCTCGTAGTACCGGAGCGCCCGCGTCGTGGTCCCGGCCCGTGCGGCCAGCTCGCCGATTCGCATGGGGACGAACGTACGGCCTGACGCCCGCGTCAAGGCAAGGGCAGGCGCCGACACCGACACCGACGCGGAAGCCGACGTCGACGTCAGGGCAGCAGCGGTTTGCCCACCACCGGAGAAGTCAGCACGATCGACGTGGTCGTGCGGCCGAGCGCCGAGACCGCGTCCAGGACCTCCTCCAGGTGGACGGTGTCGCGGACGGCGACCTTGAGGATCCAGCAGTCCTCGCCGACCACGTGGTGCACCTCGGTGATCTCGGGGCGCTCCATCAGCTCCAGGGTCCTCGGGTGCTTCAGGGTGTAGCCGCCGTGCGGGTTGACCCTGATGAACGCCTGGATGCCGTAGCCGAGCCGGGCCGGGACGATCCGGGCGCCGTAGCCGCTGACCACGCCCGCGGCCTCCAGCCTGCGCACCCGTTCGGTGACCGCCGCCGGGCTCAGCCGGACCCTGCGGCCCAGCTCGCTCAGCTTGATCCGGCCGTCGGTCTGGAGCAGCTCCAGGATCTGCCGGTCCAGCGCGTCGAAGGCCACCGAGGTTTCGTCGGCGGCGGGACGCAGCTGCCGTGGTTCTTTCGGCGCGGCTGCCTGAACTCCCATGGTTCCCCCTTCAGTTCGGATGGGTACGCCGGGAGGATTATGGTCATGGAAAAGACGCGAAAGACATTGGTCGTCGGCGGGAACCGCTATGTCGGCAAGCGGCTGATCGGCCGGCTGCTGGCCGCCGGCGACGACGTCACCGTCCTCAACCGCGGCTCCTCGCCCCCGCCCCCGGGCGCACGCCATCTCGTCGCCGACCGCGACGACGAGGCGGCGCTGAGCGCGGCGCTCGGCGACCGCGTCTTCGACGTCGTCGTCGACCAGGTCTGCTACACCCCGCGCCAGGCGGCGACGGCCCGCCGGGTGTTCGCCGGCCGCACCCGCCGCTATGTGATGACGTCCACGGTCGAGGTCTACGAGTACGAGGACTCGATCGCCCCGGTGCGCGAGACGGACGTCGATCCGCTGGACGTGCCCGTCGACCTCGAACTCCCCTGGGACGACGCGGAGTTCCTCGCCGCCCACTACGGCGAGGGAAAGCGGCAGGCCGAGGCGGTGTTCGCGTCGGACCCCGCGTTCGCGTGGACGGCGGTGCGTCTCGCCCATGTCCTGGGCGGCGAGGACGACTTCACCGGACGGCTCGCCCACTACGCGGACCGCATCCGCGTCGGCGACCCGATCACCGTGCCGTACCCCAACCACCCGGCGACCTACATCCATGTCGAGGAGGCGGCCGACTTCCTGTTCTGGGCCGCGGGCGAGGAGTTCACCGGACCGGTCAACGCGGCCTCCCATCAGCCGCTGACGACCGAGGAGTTGTGCGACGCGGTGGTCGCGCGCTTCCCCGACGGCAAGGCGGTCTTCCAGGAGGTCGAGGTCGGGGAGGTCTCCCCGTTCTCCTTCCGCCGCTCCTATCCGATGTCCAACTCCCGTGCCGCACGGCTGGGTTACGCATTCGGCAACGCACGGCAGTGGCTGTCGCTCGCCGTCGCGGAGACGCTGGGCGAGGACGGCTGACGTGCGCTACCGACGACTCGGCGACCTGCGGGTGAGCGCGATCGGGCTCGGCGTGATGCCGTTGTCCATCGAGGGCCGCCCCGACGAGAGCCGCGCCCTCGCCACGATCCACGCGGCGCTCGACGCGGGCGTCACCCTGCTCGACACGGCCGACTCCTACCATCTGCCGGGCGAGGAACCCGGCCACAACGAACGCCTCGTGGCCCGCGCCCTCGCCGCCTACGGCGGTCCCGTGGACGAGGTGCTGGTGGCGACCAAGGGCGGCCGGGGCCGGCCCGCCGGCGAGGACTGGACGGTGAACGGCGACCCCTGTCACCTGCGGTCCGCCGCCGAGGCCTCCCTCAAGCGGCTCGGGGTCGACGCGATCGGCCTCTACCAGCTGCACAAGCCGGACCCGGCGGTGCCGTTCGAGGAGTCGGTGGGCGCGCTGCGGGAGCTGCTCGACGAGGGCACGATCCGGCTGGCCGGGATCTCCAACGCGGACGCGGCGCAGATCGGCGTCGCCCGAAGGATCCTCGGGGACCGGCTGGTCTCGGTGCAGAACCGGTACTCCCCCGCCGTCCGCGACAGCGAGCGCGAGCTGCGGCTCTGCGCCGAACTGGGGCTGGCGTTCCTGCCCTGGAGCCCCCTGGGCGGCATCTCCCGCAGCTCCCTGGACGGGCCCTCGCGGCTGGAGGGCGAGCGGCGGTTCGGCGCGTTCCACGAGATCGCCGGCGAGCGGGGGGTGAGCCCGCAACAGGTCTGCCTGGCCTGGCTCCTCGCCCGTTCCCCGACGGTGGTCCCGATCCCGGGGGCCAGCCGGCCGGAGACGGCGCGGGACTCGGCGGCGGCCTCCGAACTGGTCCTGGACGGAGAGGAGTTGGGTCGGCTGGAGCGGGCGGTGGGGCCGTGAAGCCGCCTTCGGCCGAGTAGTTGCCCGGTCCGGCGCCGGCTGCCCCCGGGAGAGCCGCCCGCGTCCCCGGAGGGAGGCCGGAGGCCAGGGGGCAGGCACAATGGCAGCCATGACCACGGGTAACACCGGTCGCGCCGAGGCCAACCGTCGCCGCATCCTCGACGTCGCACTGGCCGAGCTGCTGCGCGACCCCGATGCGTCCATGGACCAGATCGCGCGCGCCGCCGGGGTCGTACGCCGCACGGTGTACGGGCACTTCCCCAACCGGGAGGCGCTGATCGGCACGCTGGTGGAGGGCGCGGCGGAAGCCCTGGCGTCCGCGCACGCGGCGGGCCGGGCGGGGGTGGCGGAGCCGGCGGAGGCGCTGGCCCGGTCGGTGCTCGCGGTGTGGCGGGTCGCCGACCGCTACCGGCTGCTGGTCGCGCTGGCCCAGCGCACGGTCACGGTGCGGGGCATCCGGGAGCGGCTGACGCCGGTCCGGGAGCACAGCGTGCGGCTCCTCCAGCGCGGCCTTCAGGAGGGGACGTTCGTCTCACCGCTGCCGGCGTCGGCCCTGGCGTACGTCCACGAGCAGATCCTGTTCGGCCTGCTGGAAGCCGTGAACGACGGCCTCGTACCCGCGGACGAGGCGGCCCGCTCGGCCGCGATCACGATCCTGACGGCGACGGGCGTACCGGCCGCGCTGGCCATGGCGCTGGTGACGAAGGCGACGAACACCATGCACACGACGAACACGGCGAACAAGACGAACACGTCTTGCTGATCTTCACGGCCGGCGGCGCGACGCCCGCGGGCACATGAGAACCGGGCGGCTGAGCAACGGGGGAGTCTCAGCCGCCCGGCGTGTGGGGGGGGCGGAACCGCGGGGGGAACGGCCGGGGGGGGGGGCCCCGGGGGGGGGGGGGCGCGGGCGCCGGGGGCGGGGGGGGGGGGGGGGGGGGGGGCCGCCACCCCCCGGGCGGGGATCCCCTGGACGGGGGGCTGGACCCCCCCCC